>NZ_QAIH01000080.1:0-1872 GCF_003060895.1 Acidovorax sp. HMWF029
CATCCGAGCTTTCGGCACCGCCAAAGTCGCCTGCGCTGCCGCTGTAGCTGCCGTCCGAAAAGCTGGTGCCGCAGTAGCTGTCGCCGCCACTGCCGCCCGCGTCACTTTTGCGGGCAATGTCGGAGCAGTCGGGCACGTAGGTAAAGCCCCCGGCAATGGCGAACTTGGCATCCAGCGCAAACAGCAGGGGCAAGCGGCTGGGAGCCTTGGGGTCGATGGATTCCTCTTTGCACACCCAGTACCAGCAGCGGCGCAGGCCATCGTTGTGGCGGGCTTTCTTGCCCAGGGCCTCGGCCGGGGTGTGGTGTAAAAAGAAACCCAGGGCGTTATGGCACCACAGCTTGTAGGCCTGCGTGTGCAGGATGAACTCATGCCACAAAGCATCCACGGCCTTGGATGGCATGGCCACAAAGTTCTTGTTGCTGCGCAGGCAGGCCATGAAGAACTGGCGCAGGCCGCGTTCGACCAGATCGCAGTCACGGGGGCTCAGGTGGGGGTAGGTCTCGCGCAGCTTGCGCTGCAGAAAGCGGGGCAGGGGGGCTTCGCGGATGTAGCGCTCGCGCACAGCGGTGGTCCAGCGGATGAGGGTCACGGTGAGCAGCACCGTGACAAACACATACACCAGCCAGATCCACTGGAGCTTCCATACCCCGGCAAACACCCCGATGAAAGCCAGCACCCACAGGATGATGGCCGCCTGGACCACCTTGTTGCCCCAGCGCACCAGGGCGTGTTCTACGCGTTGCATCGTGTCCCTCCTTGTTGTTGTGTGTTTCGGCCATTGCACGGCCGCAATGTGACCAAATCGTGACAAACGCGTGGCATTGTCGCCAGCCTGTCACAAGGTCACCACACCTGGGGAGAGCCGTGGGTGGCAGCAGGGCGGTGGCTGTTTGTTGGGCCCGACGGCCCCGCTACCCCTTCTGCGTTCAGCGGCGCTTGCTGCCGCCGCCGAAGATTCCGCCCAGCACGCCGCGCAGGATCTCCTTGCCCACGTTGGTGCCCACAGTGCGCACGGCCGACTTGGCCATGGTCTGAACCAGTCCGTCCTTGCGCCCACCGCGCGGGCCGGTGGTGCCGAACAGCAGGTCGTTGAGGAAGCTGCTCTCCTGCGGCTGGGCGCCGCCGGGCGCTGTGCTCACCGGCGTGCTGCCTGAGCTGCGGCCCGTGGGTGCTGGAGGGGCAGTTTCGGCGCGGCCCTTGAGCTTTTCGTAGGCGGATTCGCGGTCCACGGTGGTTTCGTACACACCGGCCACCAGCGAGCTGGCCATCAGCGCCTGGCGCTGCTGCGGGGTGATGGGGCCGAGCTGGCTGCCAGGGGGCAGAACGAACACGCGCTCGGTCACGCTCGGACGGCCCTTGGCGTCCAGAAAGCTCACCAGCGCCTCGCCCACGGCCAGCTCCGTGATGGCGGTTTCGATGTCCAGGCCAGGCTTTTGCCGCATGGTGGTGGCGGTTGCCTTCACAGCCTTCTGGTCGCGGGGGGTGAAGGCGCGTAGCGCGTGCTGCACGCGGTTGCCCAGCTGGGCCAGCACGCTGTCGGGGATGTCGAGCGGGTTCTGGGTGACAAAGTACACGCCCACACCCTTGGAGCGCACCAGGCGTACCACCAGCTCGATGCGCTCGATGAGCACCTTGGGCGCTTCGTTGAACAAGAGGTGGGCCTCGTCGAAGAAGAACACCAGCTTGGGCTGCTCCGGGTCGCCGATTTCGGGCAGTTGCTCGAACAGCTCCGACAGCATCCAGAGCAGGAAGGTGGCGTACAGGCGCGGCGAGTTCATGAGCTTGTCGGCCGTCAGGATGTTGACCACGCCGTGGCCGTCCACCGTCTGCATGAAGTCCTGGATGTTGAGCATGGGCTCACCAAAGAAC
>NZ_QAIH01000080.1:1882-40882 GCF_003060895.1 Acidovorax sp. HMWF029
ACACTGGCAGCGCTCACGTTGCCGTATTCGGTGGTGAACTCCTTGGCGTTGTCGCCCACGAAGGTGAGCATGGCGCGCAGGTCCTTCAGGTCCAGCAGCAGCAGGCCGTTGTCATCGGCGATCTTGAACACCAGGTTCAGCACTCCCAGCTGCGTCTCGTTCAGGTTGAGCATGCGGCCCAGCAACAGCGGGCCCATGTCGGACACCGTGGCGCGCACCGGGTGGCCTTGTTCGCCAAACACGTCCCACAGCGTGGTCGGGCAGGCCTGGGGCGCTGGCAATTCCAGCCCGCGCTCTTTGAGTACGCCTGCCAGCTTGTCGCCAATCTTGCCGGGCTGGCTGGCGCCGGTCAGGTCGCCTTTCACATCAGCCATGAACACCGGCACGCCAATGCGCGAGAAGTTCTCGGCCAGGGTCTGCAGGGTGACGGTCTTGCCCGTGCCGGTGGCGCCGGTGATCAGTCCGTGGCGGTTGGCCAGACCAGGGAGCAGGTGGCATTCAATGGTGTCGTGCTTGGCAATCAGCAGGGGTTCGGCCATTTCGGGTTTCCTCGGGGGTACAGGTGCGGCAAAAAGTAAAATCCACGGGCTAGATTAAATCAATACAAAAGGACTTCCCGTGGCAGGACACAGCAAATGGGCGAATATCCAGCACCGCAAGGGGCGGCAGGATGAAAAACGCGGCAAGATCTGGACCCGCATCATTCGTGAAATCACTGTGGCCGCCCGAGCCGGTGGCGGCGACCTGTCCGCAAACCCCCGCCTGCGCCTGGCGGTGGACAAGGCCAAGGCGGCCAACATGCCCGCCGACCGCATCAAATACAACATTGACAAGGCCACAGGCAACGCCGAAGGCCTGACCTACGAAGAAATCCGCTACGAAGGCTACGGCATTGGTGGCGCCGCCATCATGATCGACACCATGACCGACAACCGCGTGCGCACCGTGGCCGAAGTGCGCCACGCGTTCAGCAAACACGGCGGCAACATGGGCACCGAGGGTTCGGTGGTGTTCCAGTTCAAGCACTGCGGTCAGCTGATTTTTGCCCCCGGTACCAGCGAAGACAAGGTGATGGAAGTGGCGCTGGAGGCGGGCGCCGAAGACGTGGTGACCGACGAAGACGGCGCGGTGGAGGTGCTCACCGCACCGGCAGACTTTGAAGCCGTGAAGAACGCGCTGGAGGCCGCAGGCCTGACGGCTGAGGTGGCGGGCGTGACCATGCGGCCAGAAAACACCATCGAACTGACCGGCGAAGACGCGGCCAAGATGCAAAAACTGCTCGATGTGCTGGAAGACCTGGACGATACGCAAGAGGTTTACCACAACGCGGCTCTATGAAGCTCCCCCTGAGCGGCTTCGCCGCCTCCCCCTCTCTCGCTGCACTGCGCTTGCGGGAGGGGGACGCCACCAGCGCGGCGGGGCGGCCCTTGCGCGGTGGCCCTGGCCTAGTGCTGCGACAGTTTCGGTCAGCTTGCGCGTAGCGATCAGTGCGATAGGTCGCAGCGATAAATTTTTTGTACGAATCTCTGGCATCCGGCATATTGCTAAGCAGAGGTTCATAAAGGTTCCTATGAAAGTACTTGTGATTGGTGGCGGCGGCCGTGAACACGCGATGGCGTGGAAACTGAGCGAGTCCCCCAAGGTGACCAAGGTGTTTGTGGCACCCGGCAACGGTGGCACGGCGCTAAGTTCCAAGCTCGAAAATGTGGCGATTTCTGACGTGCGCGAGCTGCGCGCGTGGGCCCAGGCCGAGAAGATCGCGCTGACGGTGGTGGGCCCCGAGGCGCCACTGGCGGCCGGTGTGGTCGATGAATTCCGTGCCAATGGCTTGCGCATCTTCGGTCCCACCAAGGCTGCGGCCCAGCTCGAAAGCTCCAAGGCGTTTTCCAAGGCCTTCATGCGCCGCCATGGCATCCCCACGGCCGACTACGACACCTTTACCGACCCAGCTGCGGCCCACGCCTTTGTGGACCGGCTGGGTGCTCCCATCGTCATCAAGGCCGACGGCCTGGCGGCTGGCAAGGGTGTGGTCGTGGCCATGACGCTGCAGGAAGCCCACGACGCGGTGGACTTCATGCTGGTGGACAACAAATACGGCGTTCAGCACAACGAAGGCGCAGATGGGAAGGCGGAGCCGCGCGTGGTGATCGAAGAGTTCCTCGAAGGCGAGGAAGCCTCCTTCATTGTGTTGTGCGACGGCAAAAACGTGCTGGCGCTGGCTACCAGCCAGGACCACAAGCGCCTGAAAGACGGCGACGAAGGTCCCAACACCGGCGGCATGGGTGCGTATTCGCCCGCACCCGTGGTCACGGCCGATGTGCATGCCCGCGCGATGCGCGAGATCATCCTGCCCACCATCCGTGGCATGGAAAAGGACGGCATCCCCTACACCGGTTTCCTGTATGCGGGCCTGATGATCGACGCCAAGGGTCACCCCAAGACGCTCGAATTCAACTGCCGCATGGGCGACCCAGAAACGCAGCCCATCCTGATGCGCCTGAAAAGCGACTTCAGTGACGTGATGGCCGCTGCCGCTGACGGCAAGCTGGACCAGATGGAACTGCAATGGGACCGCCGTACCGCGCTGGGCGTGGTCATGGCCGCCCACGGCTACCCAGAGAACCCACGCAAGGGCGACCCCATCACCGGCCTGCCTGCCGACGCGGATGACGCGGTGGTGTTCCATGCGGGCACTCAGCTCAAAGATGGCGTGGTCAGCGTGACCGGTGGCCGGGTGCTGTGCGTGACCGTGCTGGCCGACAGCGTCAAGCAGGCGCAGCAACGTGCGTATGACGTGGCACGTGGCATCTTGTTCGATGGCGCGCAGTACCGCCGCGACATTGGCTTCCGTGCCCTGAAGAACTGATGGCAGGCACCCAGACTTTGAACCCCGCCGATACGGTAGCCCGTGTGCGCGGCTACCTGGTGGGCCTGCAGGCGCGGATCACGGGGGCACTCGAAACCGTGGAAGGTGAGGGCGGTGCACACTTTCTGGCAGATGCCTGGAGCAAGCCGCCCGGCGAGGCGTTGCAGGGTGACGGCATCACCAAGATCATGGAAGGTGGCCGGGTGTTCGAGCGCGCAGGCTGCGGCTTCAGCCATGTGCGCGGCCCGCAGTTGCCGCCCTCGGCCACGCAGCACCGGCCCGAGCTGGCGGGCGCACCCTTCGAGGCCATGGGCGTGTCGCTGGTGTTCCACCCGCGCAATCCCTACGTGCCGACGGTGCACATGAACGTGCGCATGATCGCGGCTGACCACCCCGGCCAGGCGCCGACTTGCTGGTTTGGTGGTGGCATGGATCTCACGCCGTACTACGGGTTTGAGGAAGATGCGGTGCACTTTCACCGCACCTGCCGTGATGCGTTAGTGCCCTTTGGTGACGACAAGTACCCGCGCTTCAAGCAGTGGTGCGACGAATATTTCTACCTTAAGCACCGCAGCGAGCAGCGCGGTGTGGGCGGGGTGTTCTATGACGACTTCTCGGAGCTGGGCTTCGAGCAAAGTCTGGCCATGACGCAGTCGGTGGGCGATGCCTTTCTGAAGGCCTACCTGCCCATCGTGGAAAAGCGCCAGGGCACGCCCTACGGCGAGCGCGAGCGGGACTTCCAGCTCTACCGCCGGGGCCGCTATGTCGAGTTCAACCTGGTGTGGGACCGGGGCACCCACTTTGGCCTGCAGTCGGGTGGGCGCACCGAGTCCATTTTGCTGTCGATGCCGCCGCTGGTGGCCTGGTCTTACCAGCGCTCTGACGCTGCCGATTCGGCCGAGGCAGCGCTATTGCAGCGTTTTCTGGTGCGGCGCGACTGGCTGTCTGAAGGCCCTGGCGCAGCGCAGTCAACGGCCTGAAAAACGCAAAAGCTATAATTTCAATAGCTGCCCGCGCTTTTCAGATGCGCGCAAGAGGCCAAAAACACCTCATATCGCTGCAACGTTTCAGCACAACACCAGCCAACACCCAAGGCGCAGCCCGCTGGCTGTGCGCTGCGTTGCACGCTATATTGATTCCATTCTCTTTCTAATCACCGCCTGATGACCACCTCCACCAAATCGGAAACCGCCGCCAAAAAAGACGTCACCAAACTCCAACGCGCCATCGTGGATGGCCTGGAAGACGTCAAGGCGCAAGACATCCAGGTGTTCAACACCGAGCACCTTTCGCCGCTGTTTGAGCGGGTGATCGTGGCATCGGGCACCTCCAACCGCCAGACCAAGGCGCTTGCCGCCAGCGTGCGCGATGCGGTCAAAGAAGCGGGTTTCTCCAAGCCCCGCATTGAGGGCGAAGACAACGGCGAGTGGATCATCGTGGACTGCGGCTCGGCCGTGGCGCACATCATGCAGCCCGCCATCCGTCAGTACTACCGTCTCGAAGAACTGTGGGGCGACACCCCTGTGCGCCTGAAGCTGGGCGCGGCCAAGCCCCGGTCCAGTGCCGCCACTGATCTGGCTGAGAAGAAGACGGCCCAGAAGGCCGCCAAGTCGGGCTCGAAGTCCGCAGCCAAAGGACCTGCCAAGAAGGACGCGGCCCCCACGGTAGCCGCCCGCTCGGGCAAGGCAACGGTCAAGGCCGTCGCCAAGACCGCTGCGAAGGCAGCAGCCCAAACGGCAGTCAAGGCAGCACCCAAGCCAGCGGCAAAATCAACGGCCAAGGCGGCACCCGCCAAGACGGTCGCCAAGACCAGCGGCACGGTGGCTGCCAAGAAGCCCGCAGCCCCCAAGACGCCTGTCAAGACAGTGGTGGTCAAGCCCGGCGGCGCCAAGAAGCCTGCGGCCAAGAAGTCGTCACCTGCCGCTAAGGCCCCGGCACGCGCCGCAGCCAAGCCTGCTTCTGCAGCGGCACCCAAGGTGGCTGCCAGCAGCAAGCCCGCCGCCAAGAAGGCCCCGGCCCGCAAGGGTTGACCTGCGGCCGCAGGGCGCCCGGCTGGGTGCGCTGCGGCAACCATTCCCCACGCATCCAGGTTGATCCATGAAGCTGCTTATCGTGGCGGTCGGGCAGCGGGTGCCCGACTGGGCGCAAACGGCTTACGACGACTACGCCAAACGTTTCCCGCCCGAACTCAAGGTGGAGCTCAAGGCTGTCAAGACCGAGCCACGCGGCTCCAAGACGCTGGAGACGCTGTACGCAGCCGAGCGCGAGCGCATCGAAGCCGCCATCCCGCGTGGCACGCGCGTGGTGGCGCTGGACGAGCGCGGCACCAACCTCACGACCAAGGCTTTGGCGGAGCGCCTCAAGGGCTGGCAACTGGGCGGTGACGATGTGGCGCTGGTCATTGGCGGCCCCGACGGACTGGACCCAGCCTTTCGCCAGGCCGCGCACGAACGTATTCGCTTGTCTGACCTGACCCTTCCGCACGCCATGGTGCGGGTACTGCTCATCGAGCAGCTGTACCGGGCCTGGTCGGTCAACGCCGGGCATCCCTACCACCGAGAATGAGGGAGATGCCCCATGCTGCTGGGTTGCTTTACTATTATTTTCATAGCTGCTAGCGCTTGATGGTCAGGCGCTGAGGCCGATTTTTATTCAAAATCTGTTCATGCCTGACTTCATCTACCTCGCCTCCCAAAGCCCCCGCCGACGCCAGTTGCTCGAACAGCTAGGCGTGCGCCACGAACTGCTGCTGCCCAATGTGGACGGCGACGAAGCCGAGGACACCGAGGCCATCGAGGTGGTACTGCCTGGTGAGGCGCCCACGGCTTACGTGGAGCGCGTCACCGGCCTCAAGCTCGACGCCGCTGTGGCCCGGCGCACCCGCCGTGGCCTGCCGGATGCGCCCATCCTGTGCTCCGACACCACCGTGGCACTCGGTCGCACCATCTACGGCAAGCCCGACGACGCGGAGCATGCTGCGCGCATGCTGGCAGAACTGGCGGGACACGAGCATCGCGTGCTCACGGCCGTGGCACTGCAGGTGGGTGGCAAGCGGTTGGCGGCGTTGTCGGTGTCGCGTGTGACCTTCGCCGCCATGACGCCCGCGCAAATCGATGCCTATGTGGCCACTGGCGAACCGCTGGGCAAGGCCGGGGCCTATGGTATTCAGGGCCGGGCTGCGGCCTATGTGGAGCACCTGGCGGGCAGTTATTCGGGCATCATGGGCCTGCCCATGTTCGAGACGACTCAGCTGCTGCGCGCTGCGGGCTTCGCTCTGTAAGCAAAAACAACACGGTTACCCAGTCATGCAACAAGACATCCTGATCAACTGGTCGCCGCAGGAGACGCGTGTGGCCGTGGTGGAGCACGGCGCCGTGCAGGAGCTGCACATTGAGCGCACGCTGGAGCGCGGCCTGGTGGGCAACGTCTATCTGGGCAAAGTCTCGCGCGTGCTGCCCGGCATGCAGTCGGCCTTCATTGACATCGGGCTGGAACGTGCGGCCTTTTTGCACGTAGCCGACGTGTGGCAGCGCCAGCCCGATGGTGAGCCGCCCGCGTTCGCAAGAAAGACCGAACCCCAGGTGCCCATCGAAAAGCAGGTTTTCGAGGGGCAGGCGCTGATGGTGCAGGTTATCAAGGACCCCATTGGCACCAAGGGCGCGCGTTTATCCACACAGATCAGCATTGCGGGCCGCCTGTTGGTGTTTTTGCCGCAGGACGACCATGTGGGCGTGTCGCAGAAGATCCCGCCCACCGAGCGTGATGCGCTGCGTGCTCGGCTGCAGGCGCTGGTGGGCGACAAGTCCACGGGTGGCGGTGGCGGCTTCATCCTGCGCACCAATGGCGAAGACTCTACCGACGCCGAGCTGGCCGAAGACATTGCCTACCTGCGCAAGACCTGGAAGCGCATCAAGGAGGCATCGCTCAAGCTGCCCGCCATGTCGCTTTTGCACCAGGACCTGGACCTGCTGCAGCGCGTGCTGCGTGACCTGGTGGGCGATCACACGCAGACCATTCGGCTCGATTCGATGGAGCAGTTCCAGCGCCTGCGTGCGTTCGGGCAAGAGTTCATGCCAGCGGCGGCTGGCAAGCTGCAGCACTACAAGGGCGAACGGCCCATCTTTGACCTGTATTCCATCGACGAAGAAGTGGCCAAGGCGCTGGGCCGACGCGTCGATCTCAAGTCGGGCGGCTACCTCATCGTGGACCAGACGGAGGCGCTCACGACCATTGACGTGAACACCGGGGGCTACGTGGGGGCACGCAACTTCGACGACACCATCTTCAAGACCAACCTGGAGGCCGCCCAGGCCATTGCCCGCCAGCTGCGCCTGCGCAACCTGGGTGGCATCATCATCGTGGACTTCATCGACATGGCCCGCGAGGACCATCAGCAGGCGGTGCTGTTGGAGTTCAAAAAGCAGCTCGCCCGAGACCGGGTCAAGACCATGTCGTCCGGCACGTTCTCGCAACTGGGCCTGGTGGAGATGACTCGCAAACGCACCCGTGAATCCTTAGCGCACATGCTGTGCGAGCCCTGCGAGGTGTGCCAGGGCAAGGGCAGCGTAAAAACCGCGCGCAGCGTGTGCTACGACATCCTGCGCGAGATCCTGCGCGAAGCCCGTCAGTTCAACCCGCGCGAGTTCCGTGTGGTGGCGTCGGCTCGGGTGGTCGAGCTGTTCCTTGATGAGGAGAGCCAGCACCTGGCTGGGCTCTCCGACTTCATCAAGAAGCCTATATCGCTGCAGGCCGAGAGCGCGATGGGGCAGGAGCAGTACGACATCGTGCTGCTGTAGGAGACGGCTGCTCGGCAGGCAGCGAGGCCCTTCGGATGCACTCGCTGATTGTCCTCGGTACTCTGAGTGGGTGTGCTCTTGATTGCGGCGCTGAAGGCCTGCCGCTGGTGGGCGAGACCTGCCAAGGCTACAGGGTTTTTGTCAGCGTGACGATCACGCGCGACTTGTTCACGTGGCCGAAGAAGGCCTTCTTGTTGGCTCCGACCACGGCTGCACCCAGCGACAGGCCACCGCCGAAGTCATACGCGCCACCCAATTGAAAGTCCATGTAGTTGGGCACGCCTAGGTCCTTGATGTCGCTGGCAAAACGGGTGAAGCCCACCGATGCCTTCACCGTCACGCTGGGCGCCACTTCCCGGACAAAACCGAAGTTCAGGTAACCCGTGTTGCGGCCCTTCAGGCCCGAGCCGGACTTGGCACCGGCAAAGCCGAAGTAGTCCTTGGAGATGGTATGCGAATACTTGGCAGTGAAGGGGCCCATGGTGGCCGCGCCATACAGCTCGGTGGTGTTGCCGTTGCTGTTGCCAGGGTAGATGTAGGTCAGGGCGCCCACATCGAAGTCAGCGCCTGCGGCCTTGAACTTGTAGCCGCCGTACAGGTCGGATTCGAGCGAGTTGTTGGTCAGCCAGTCCACGCTGGAGTTCCAGTTGCCCACGTACCAGCCGGACTCGCCGAAGGCGTAGTCAAAGCCGCCTTGCAGCGCAGGCTTGACGGCCTTGGCCTTGGTGGCATCCTGGTCCTGGCCACGGAACTTGTAGTTGGTGGTCAGGCTGACGTTGCCGGTGAGCTGGGCGCTGGCCAGCAGAGGCAGTGTGGCCAAAAGGGCGGCAGCGAACACTTTGGAAGAAGCGGGATTCATGGCAGCAAGTTTTGAGAAAAAGACAAGAGCGCAAGCGTAGGAAAGCCCGCGTATAAAGTTCGCAAAAATTGCAGCCCACGCCGTAAATCTTGCGCAAGACTGTGCGTGCGGAACGGGGTGGCGGTGGCAAGATCGACGCATCTTCCATTCTGTGTGGCAAGGGGTGTTGCAGTGTTGATCAATTGTGTTGTGTACGAAGACGGCACCAAGCTGGCCGACATCGCCGTCAGCGAGATCAGCGAGCACGTTTCGCTGCCGGGGTGTTTCGTGTGGGTGGCGTTGCAGGATGCCACTGCTGAAGAACTGGATGAGTTGCAAGCCGAGTTCGGTCTGCACCCACTGGCGGTAGAAGACGCCCGGCATGGCCACCAGCGGCCCAAGGTCGAGGAGTACGCGTCCTCCCTCTTCGTGGTACTGCACTTGCTCGAATCCAGTGGCGCTGCCGACCCGGTGTCACGGCTTGGTGAACTCAATGTTTTTGTTGGCAAGAACTACGTGGTGTCGGTGCGCAATCGCAGCCAACGCGGCTTTGTGGATGTGCGTACACGCTGCGAACAAGAGCCCGAACTGCTGCGCAACGGGCCTGGTTTTGTGCTGTACGCGCTCATGGATGCGGTGGTGGACCGCTACTTCCCGGTCATCGACGCGCTGGAGGTGGAGCTGGAAACCATCGAACAGCAGATCTTCACGCGAGGCGCTGCCCGAGCCAGCATCCGGCGGTTGTACGAACTCAAACAGCGCCTCACGGTGCTCAAGCATGCGGTGGCCCCGTTGTTGGAGGGGGCGGCCAAGCTGCATGGCGGGCGTGTACCGCAGATCTGTATGGGCTCGCAGGAGTACTTTCGTGACGTGGTGGACCACCTGAGCCGGATCAACACCTCGATTGACTCCATTCGCGACACAATCGGTACCGCCATCCACGTCAACCTCTCCATGGTCACCATCGAGGATGGGGAGGTCGTCAAGCGCCTGGCCGCATGGGCCAGCCTGTTTGCCGTGTGCACGGCGTTCGCGGGCATCTGGGGCATGAACTTTGACAGCATGCCCGAGCTGAAATGGCGCTATGGCTACGCGGCTGCGCTCGCGCTCATCGCAAGCACCTGTGGCTATCTGTACTACCGTTTTCGCAAGGCGGGCTGGTTGTAGACCCATCTGCGATCTGCTGATCGGGCAGGCATTTTTACGCCATTTTTACGGCGCCCACCACAACCTGTGCACACTTTTTACGGCCACCTTCTGAGAATCAAACATACGTTTTGATGCAGGAGTTGTCGATGGACGTGTTATGGATTGCCGCGCTGGCGGCGTTGTGGGTGGTCATGGCCGAGGCCGTTGTTTTGCTGGGCAAGTTTGGCCCGGCCAAGGGTGAGCGCTCATGATCAGTATGGAAATGCTCTACGGCTTTGGTGCCATCGTGGCCTTGGTCTTGTTGGCCTATCTGGTGTTTGCGCTGATCTGCGCGGAGGAGTTCTGATATGGATACCTCTGCCTGGAGCCTGTTGGGGCTCTTTCTGATCGTGCTGGGCGTGCTGGCGTGGCCGCTTGGCAAATGGCTGGCTGCAGTCTGTAATGGTCGTCTGCCAAGGTGGATGCATGCCATCGAAAAACCTTTGTACAAGCTGGCAGGGGTCGCGCCGGATCAGATGATGCACTGGCGCAGCTATGCGCTGGCGCTTCTGGCATTCAATGCCATCGGCGCTTTCTTTGTGTATGGCCTGCAGCGTTTGCAGCATCTGCTGCCGCTCAATCCGCAGGGCATGGCGGCGGTGTCTGGCGATTCCTCGTTCAATACGGCCGTCAGCTTTGTCTCCAACACCAACTGGCAGGGCTATGGGGGCGAGTCCACGATGAGCTACCTAACCCAGATGCTGGGCCTGTCTGTGCAGAACTTCTTCTCGGCGGCCACCGGCATCGCCGTGGCGTTTGCGCTGGCGCGCGGCTTTGCAGCACGCAGCACCGATGGCCAGGGCTTTGTGGGCAATTTCTGGGCCGATGTCACGCGCATCACGGCATGGGTGCTGGTGCCTATTGCGTTTGTCATTTCCATCGTGCTGGTGGGGCAGGGGGTCATCCAGAACTTTGATGCCTACAAGGATGTGACGACGCTGGAACAAACAGCATATGAAGTGCCCAAGCTCGATCCATCAGGTCATCCCGCGGTGGGCAGCGATGGCGCGCCGGTGATGGAGGCCAAGATCAGCAATACCCAGACCCTGGCTATGGGGCCGGTGGCATCACAAGAAGCCATCAAGATGCTGGGTACCAACGGCGGTGGGTTTTTCAATGCCAACTCCGCCCATCCTTATGAGAACCCGACGGCCCTGACCAACTTCGTGCAGATGCTGGCGATTTTTCTGATTCCCGCCGCACTGTGTTTTGCGTTTGGCCGGGTCGTAGGCGACCAGCGCCAGGGCTTTGCGATCCTGGCGGCCATGACGGCGATGTTTGTAGTTGCCGTGATCGCTGTGGTGGCTGCAGAACAAGCCGGCAATCCGCAATGGGTGGGGCTGGGCGTGGAGCAAACCGCCAGTGCTCTGCAAGCGGGGGGCAACATGGAAGGCAAGGAGGTACGGTTCGGCATCAACGCGTCGGCACTGTTTGCTGCCGTGACCACTGCCGCCTCATGTGGTGCTGTGAACGCCATGCACGACTCCTTCACGCCGCTGGGCGGGATGGTGCCGATGGTGCTGATGCAGCTGGGCGAGGTGGTGTTTGGTGGCGTGGGCACGGGTCTCTACGGCATGCTGGTTTTTGCCATCCTCGCCGTCTTCATGGCGGGCCTCATGATTGGCCGCACACCGGAGTACCTGGGCAAGAAGATCGAGGTGCGTGAGATGAAGCTCACCTCGGCGGCCATCCTGGTCACGCCCATTCTGGTGCTGGTGGGCACGGCGATTGCCGTGGCCACGGACGCGGGCAGGGCGGGCATCGCCAACCCAGGCGCGCACGGGTTCTCTGAAATTCTGTATGCGCTGACGTCTGCCGCCAACAACAACGGCAGCGCCTTTGCGGGCCTGTCGGCCAACACGCCGTTCTACAACGTGTTGCTGGGGCTGGCGATGTGGCTGGGCCGTTTCGGCGTGATCGTGCCGGTGCTGGCCATTGCGGGTTCTCTGGCTGCCAAAAAGCGCTTGCCCGCCACGGCGGGCACCATGCCCACACACGGTCCCTTGTTTGTCACGCTGCTGATCGGCACCGTGCTCCTGGTGGGTCTTCTCAATTACGTGCCCTCCCTGGCCCTGGGTCCGATGGTGGAGCACCTGATGCTCCGGGTTCAGTGAGGTATGGCAATGACCAAGAAAAAAACTTCTTCCGTTTCGCTGCTGGATGCAGCGTTGATCAAGACCGCGTTGTGGGGCGCGCTGGCCAAGCTCAGCCCATTGGTGCAGTGGCGCAACCCGGTGATGTTCATCGTGTACATCGGCAGCATCTTCACCACGCTGTTGTGGCTTCATGCACTCAGTGCGCCTGAGGATGCCAGCATGCGCCCGGCGTTTGTGCTGGCCATCACGGTCTGGCTGTGGTTCACCGTGCTGTTTGCCAACTTTGCCGAAGCACTGGCAGAAGGTCGCAGCAAGGCGCAGGCCGCCTCGTTGCGCGGGCTGCGCAAGGAAACCTGGGCCAAGAAGCTCAAGGAGCCTGTGCATGGTGCTGCGTTTTTGCCCGAGCTGGCCACCAACCTGCGCCGGGGCGATGTGGTGCTGGTGGAGGCTGGCGATGTGATCCCGCTGGATGGCGAGGTGATCGAGGGCGTGGCCTCGGTGGACGAGAGCGCCATCACCGGTGAATCGGCCCCCGTGGTGCGTGAATCCGGTGGCGATTTTTCTGCCGTGACCGGCGGCACCCGGGTGCTGTCCGACTGGCTGGTGGTGCGAGTGGCGGTGAACCCGGGCGAGTCGTTCCTCGACCGGATGATTGGCATGGTGGAAGCTGCCAAGCGCCAGAAAACGCCCAACGAGATCGCGCTGACCATTGTGCTGGTGGCGCTGACCATCGTGTTCCTGGTCGTTACCGTGACCCTGCTGCCGTTTTCGATCTTCAGCGTGCAGGCGTCGGGCGCGGGCACGGTGGTCTCGCTGACCGCGTTGGTGGCGCTGCTGGTGTGCCTGATTCCCACCACGATTGGCGGCCTGCTGTCTGCCGTGGGGGTGGCTGGCATGAGCCGCATGATGCAGGCCAATGTGATCGCCACCTCGGGCCGGGCCGTGGAGGCCGCAGGCGATGTGGATGTGCTGCTGCTGGACAAGACCGGCACCATCACCCACGGCAACCGCCAGGCCAGCGCATTTTTGCCTGCGCCGGGTGTGTCCAAAGAGCGCCTTGCGCGCGCCGCCTTGCTGGCGTCGCTGGCAGATGAAACGCCTGAAGGCCGCAGCATTGTGGAGCTTGCACGCCGCGCTGGCGTGGATGGCCAGAACCCGCAGGACGTCAAGCTGGTGCCCTTCACAGCCCAGACCCGCATGAGCGGCGTGGACCTGCCCGCAGGCGAGGGGCAGCCGGAATCTGCTCTCACCATGCTGCGTAAGGGCGCCGTGCTGGCACTGGCCAAGCATGTGGAAGCCCTGGACGGCAAGATGCCCCAGGATGTGTTGAGTGCGGCCGACCAGGTGGCCCTGCGGGGCAGCACGCCCCTGGCGGTGGCCGAGGGCAGCCATGTGCTGGGCATCGTCGAGCTCAAGGACATCGTCAAGGCGGGCATCAAGGAGCGCTTCATCGAGCTGCGCCGCATGGGCATCAAGACCGTGATGATCACCGGCGATAACAAGCTCACGGCAGCGGCCATTGCCGCCGAGGCGGGGGTGGATGACTTCCTGGCAGAGGCCACGCCCGAAGACAAGCTGGAGCTGATCCGCAAGTACCAGGCCGAAGGCCGCCTGGTGGCCATGACCGGCGACGGCACCAACGACGCCCCTGCGCTGGCCCAGGCCGACGTGGCGGTGGCCATGGGCAGCGGCACGCAGGCCGCCAAGGAGGCGGGCAACATGGTGGACCTGGACTCCAATCCCACCAAGTTGCTGGAAGTGGTGGAGACCGGCAAGGCGCTCTTGATGACACGCGGCTCGCTCACCACCTTCTCCATCGCGAACGATGTAGCGAAATACTTTGCCATCGTGCCGGCCATCTTCGTGTCCACCTACCCGCAGCTGTCCGCGCTCAACGTCATGCAGCTGGCAAGCCCTTCGTCCGCCATCCTGTCGGCCGTGATCTTCAATGCGCTGGTGATCGTGTTCCTGATTCCCCTGGCCTTGCGCGGCGTGCGCTACCGCCCGGTGGGTGCGGCTGCGCTGCTGCGTCGCAACCTGGCCATCTATGGGCTGGGCGGGCTGCTGGTGCCATTTGTGGGCATCAAGCTGATTGACTGGATACTTGTGGCCCTCGGGCTGATCTGAGGAGATTCTGATGAAAAACATTCTTCGCCCCGCGCTGGTGCTGTTTGCCTTGTTGAGCGTGCTGACCGGGCTGCTCTATCCACTGGTGGTGACGGGCGCCGCCCAGGCGGTGTTCCCCCAGCAGGCAGCGGGCAGCCTGGTGCAGCGCAATGGCCAGACCGTCGGTTCGTCGCTGATCGGCCAGAACTTTTCTGACCCCGGGCATTTTTGGGGCCGCCCATCGGCCACTGCGCCCATGCCGTACAACGCCGCGGCGTCCGGCGGTTCCAACCAGGGGCAGCTCAATCCAGCGCTGGCAGATGCCGTGAAAACGCGCTTGGAAGCCCTGCGCGCGGCCGACCCCGGCAACACGGCCCCCGTGCCGGTGGATCTGGTCACCGCTTCTGCCAGTGGCCTGGACCCGCACATCAGCCTGGCTGCGGCTCAGTACCAGGCAGGGCGCGTGGCGCGGGCACGCAGCCTGCCGGTGGCCAGCGTGAATGCCGTGATTGGCAAGCATGCGGAGCAGCCGCTGTGGGGGCTGCTGGGTGAACCCCGGGTGAACGTCCTGGCGCTGAACCTGGCGCTCGACGGCTTGCGCTGACATGCTCTGACTTTTGGCACCGATACTTATTGATGCATGACTGACATCCAGCGCCCCGACCCCGATGCTTTGATTGCGCAACTGCGCGCCCAGGAAGAGCAGACCCAGCGGGGCAAGCTGCGCATCTACTTTGGTGCCAATGCCGGGGTCGGCAAGACCTGGGCCATGCTCAGCGCCGCGCAGCGTGAGCGGCGCGCCGGGCGTGACATTCTGATTGGCGTGGTGGAAACCCATGGCCGTGCAGAGACCGCAGCGTTGGTGGAGGGGCTGGAGTCGCTGCCCCTGAAGCAGGTCGAGTACCGGGGCCGGACGCTTTCCGAGTTCGATCTGGATGCGGCCCTGGCCCGCAAGCCTGCCATCTTGCTGGTGGATGAACTCGCGCACTCCAATGTGCAGGGCTCCCGGCATGCCAAGCGCTGGCAGGACGTGCAGGAGTTGCTGGCCGCTGGCATCGATGTGTGGACGGCACTTAACGTCCAGCATCTGGAGAGCCTGAACGGCACCGTGGGCGCCATCACCGGTGTGCGCGTGCATGAGACGGTGCCCGACACTGTTCTGGACAACGCCGATGAGGTGGTGCTGGTCGATGCTACACCCGACGAGCTGATTGCCCGCCTGAGCGCGGGCAAGGTCTATGTGCCCCAGCAGGCCGAACGTGCAGCGCAGAGCTTCTTCCGCAAGGGGAACCTGATCGCCCTGCGCGAGATCGCCCTGCGGCGCACGGCGGAACGTGTGGAAGACGATGTGCTGGGCTGGCGGGTGGAGCAGTCGGGTGCTTCTGGCAACCGCGTGGCCAGTGCCTGGAACACTTCGGGCAGCATCCTGGCCTGTGTCGGGCCCCATGAGGATGCGGCCCAGACAGTGCGCACAGCCGCCCGCATGGCTGGGCAGCTCAATGTGAAGTGGCATGCCGTTTATGTTGAAACGCCAAGGCTGCAGCGCTTGGGCGCAGCCCAGCGCGACAAGATCCTGGCCGTGCTGCAGCTGGCGCAGGAGCTGGGTGCCGAAACGGCCGTGCTCACGGGCGACCGGGTGGCGCCCGCCCTGGCGGCCCAGGCGCTGCATCTGAACTGCGCCACCCTGGTGCTGGGGCGCCCCGCCGCGCGGGCGGGGTGGCGAAAACTTCTCACCTCCAAAGGCGTTGCGCGCGAGTTGGCCGAACGGGCGCCTTCGCTCGACATCGTCGAGGCAGCACACGCGGGTAGCTCGCGGCGCCTGCCTCGGGCGCTGTGGGACCGCAACATGGGCCTGGACGATGATGGGGATGTGGGCGAACCCGGCGCAGGGCGCTATCGCTGGCAAGGGTTTTTGTGGGCGCTGGGCGCCAGCATTGCCGTCACGGTGCTGGCGACACCGCTGCATGGTTTGCTGGAGCTGACCAACATCGTGATGCTCTACCTGGTGGGGGTTGTTGCGGTGGCCATGCGTTTTGGGCGCGTGCCCGCAGCGATGGCGGCGTTGCTGAATGTGCTGGCGTTTGATTTCTTCTTCGTCTCGCCGCGTCTGTCGTTCGCGGTGAGCGATGTGCAGTACATCGTCACTTTTGCGGTGATGCTGGGCGTGGGGCTGCTGGTGGGGCAGCTCACCGCCGGATTGCGGTTTGCCGCCGGGGTGTCGATCAGCCGGGAGCGGCGGGCCCAGTCTCTGTTTGAGCTGACGCGTGAGCTGTCTGCAGCGCTGGAGACCAGCCAGGTCATCGAGATAGGCACAGCGGCGGTGCAGGGACATTTTGGGGGGCGTGCGCTCGTTGTTGCGCTGGATACGTCGGATGGTCTTCAGTACCCCGATGACCTGCCGCCAGGTTTTGACAAAAGCGTGGCGGACTGGACGCTGCGCCAGGGCCAGAGTGCGGGCCTGGCCACCAACACCCTGGCCGCGCAGACCTGGCGCTACGTGCCGCTGAAGGCCCCCATGCGCGTGCGTGGCGTGCTGGCGCTGGAGCCTGCGCAGCCGCGTTGGCTGCTGATCCCCGAGCAGGCGCAGCAGCTCGAGACCCTGGCCCGGCAGATCGCCATTGCCCTGGAGCGTGTGCACTACGTCAACATTGCGCAGCAGGCCGTGGTGGACATGGAGTCGGAGCGTCTGCGCAATGCCTTGCTGGGGGCGGTGTCGCACGATGTGCGCACCCCCCTCACGGCCTTGATCACCCTCGCCGAATCGCTGCAGAGCTCGCCGCCGCAAGAGACCAGCGCCGTGGCCAAGGCCATCGTGCACCAGGCGCACCAGCTCAATGCGCTGGTCAGCAACCTGCTGGACATGGCTCGTCTGGAAAGCGATGTTTCGGGGCAGAGCGTCAAACTGCGACGGGACTGGCAGTCGGTGGAGGAAGTGGTCGGTTCGGCCATCCGGGCCGCCAGGCCAGCGCTGGGCGACATGCCCGTGCGCACGGAGCTGCCCGCAGACCTGCCGCTGGTGGAGTTTGACCCTGTGCTCATCGAGCGTGTGCTGGTCAATCTTCTGGAAAATGCCGCCAAATATGGCGCGGCGCCAGTGGTGGTGAAAGCCTCCACCACAGACAACATGCTGGTGCTGAAGGTGCGGGACCATGGCCCGGGCCTGCCTGCCTCGGTGCGCGGCAAAGAGCACACCCTGTTTGAAAAATTCACCCGAGGCCAGGCGGAATCCGCAACCCCGGGCGTGGGTTTGGGCCTCGCGATCTGCAAGGCCGTTGTGCAAGCACATGGCGGCACCATTTCTGCTGCAAGCGTGGAAGGGGGCGGTGCAGAGTTCACGTTCACCATTGCACGGCGTGAGCCTCCTCCACTGCCCGGTTTTGATGTTATGGAGCGGGGCGTTTCTGCCCCTTGAAGAAAGCGATGCAGACACGTACCGTTTTGGTGGTCGAGGACGAGCCACAAATCAGGCGCTTTGTGCGCAGCGCCCTGGAAGCCGAGGGTTGGCAGGTGCATGAGGCGGGCACCCTGCGCGAGGGCCTGTCCGCCGCTGGCACCCGCCAGCCAGATCTGCTGGTGCTGGATCTAGGGTTGCCTGATGGCGATGGCATTGAGCTGATTCGCGATGTACGAGGCTGGTCCGCCGTGCCCATCATCGTGCTGTCCGCGCGCACCGATGAGTCCGACAAGATCGCGGCACTCGATGCCGGTGCGGACGACTACCTCACCAAACCCTTTGGCACGGGCGAACTGCTGGCGCGGGTGCGGGCCAACCTGCGCAGGCCCCGCGCAGCCACCGGCAACGGGCTGGTGCAGGAGGCGGCGGAGCCCCTGTTTCATTTCGGCGATGTCGAGGTGGACCGCAGTGCGCGCCTGGTGCGCAGGGCCGGTGCGGAGGTGCACCTGACCCCGACCGAGTACCGCATGCTGATGGTGCTTGTGGCCAACGCAGGGCGAGTCATCACACAAAAGCAGCTGCTACGCGAGGTGTGGGGGCCCATGCGGTCGGACCAGAGTCACTACCTGCGCATCTACATGGGGCACCTGCGCCAAAAGCTGGAGGTCGACCCTGCGCAGCCTCGTCACCTGCTGACCGAGTCGGGGGTGGGATACCGCCTTGCGGTATAGGGCGGGGCGCCAGTCCCACGCACCGGCGTGTGTGCGTGCCGAAACTCTGTGCATTGACGGCGATTTGATGGCGGAGGCCCCTTTTTTTACGAACGATTTACGTCAGTCTTTCTAGACTGAAGGCATGTTCAACACTGGCCACCAGCGTCCCCTGACAGGGGCGTCACGGGGTGAAAACATGCTCAAAAATTTCCCCAGTATGGGCTTGCACCGGGTATCTCTGTTGCCTTTGTGTGAGGGCGATGGGGATCCCAACGCACTGGTGCTGGTTCCGTTCATCACGCCGTATGCCGATGGGCAAAGCCTGCGCGCAACGCTGCAGTCGGTGCTGGGGCGGAAACTGCGCGGTTACAGCCTGGCGTTCGACGTGCCCCGTCACATGGCCAAAGGCACTTTGTACATCCATCAGTGCGACCTGGAGAGCGCCATGCTTTGCCTTGCCTCTGGCATGCCCCGGCTCGAAATCGGTTGTGCGGCCAGTGTCGCTTGTTCGGGGGGACTTTCATGCCATTGATTCATTGCAGCGCACAAAGTTGTCAAACCATTGAGGCTTGCTTCGTGCGCAGCGTCCTGTGTGGCGTGGGCCTGGAGACGCAGCGCCATGGATGATTGGATGGCGGTGGTGCTGGCCGTGCTGGTGCTCTTGGTTCCGATCGGGGTGGGTTGGGTGGCATTGAAGCTGTCTGATCGCAAAGTGAAGCGGCCTGGTGGAGACTGTCCGTGAAGCGACAACCATCCATAGCAGCGAGAGGCGTCGCACTGGCGTGCTCTGCAGATCTGCCCGCACTGGAGCGGTTGGAAAACGCTGCGTTCTCCAGCGACAGAATTTCGCGGAGAAGCTGGGGGCGTCTGTTGGTGAGCTCCTCTGCCAGGGTGTTGGTGCTGCGGTCTGGCAAGGCATTGGACGGTGCCTGCGTGGTATTGCGCCGCGAAGGGTCGTCTGTGGCACGCCTGTACTCCATTGCGGTGGCTCCGTCCATGCGGCGCGCGGGTGTGGCCAGCGGGCTGCTGGCAGCGGCGATCCACGATGCGCGTGAATCGGGTTGTGCAGTGCTGCGGCTGGAAAGTCGGGGCGGCAACGTGGCCGCACACCGTCTGTTCGAGCGCCACGGCTTTGTGCGCAGTGGATGCAAACCTGCTTACTACGCGGATGGCGAAGGCGCGCTGTGCTTTCAGAAGGATCTGTTCGATGGATCGTTGGCCCAGGCAGGGGTGGCGCACCAGGTGCGCCACTATGCGCAGACGCTGGACTTCACCTGCGGCCCGTGTGCACTGCTGATGGCGATGTCCGCCATGGACCCGGCCATGCCCGTGAATCAGGCGGCCGAGATTCGCCTCTGGCGCGAGGCCACCACGGTGTTCGTGGCTGCTGGCCATGGCGGATGTGGGCCCTTTGGTTTGGCGCATGCCGCGCTGGCCCACGGTTTTGAGGTGTCGGTGTATGCAGCTTCTGGCGCCTCACTGTTCATGGACAGCGTGCGTGACCCCCGCAAGAAGGGCGTGATCCAGTTGGTGGAGAACGACTTCAGGACGGCACTGCAGGCGTGCCAGGTGCCGATCCATTCACAGCCTGTGTCTCCCGACTGTGTGATCGAGCAGTTGCGGGCGGGACGCCTGCCCATTGTGCTGATCAGTTTGTGGCGCCTGCATCGGCAGAAGACGCCACATTGGGTGGTCATCACAGGCTTTGATGGTGCGGTGTTTCGTCTGCTGGACCCCATGGTGCGCTCCGGCGATCCCGATGGCGGTGTGTCCATCAGCTGGAGCGAATTCAAGAAGGTTGCAAGGTACGGCCGCCGTGGTCGTACCGCCGCAGTTGTTCTTTCTGGAAAGAAATAAGTTGTCCTCAGAACATGTCATCGTGGTGGAGAAGCTGGCCGATTTCCGATGGAGCCCACCCGACATCAAGGTCATCACGGCAGAGCAATTCGTTGCAGAACAGCCGCTGCACCGTGGGCGCCTGCGCAAAGTCACCAATCTGTGCAGAAACTACGGCTACCTCAGCATGGGCTACTACTGCTCGCTGCTGGCCGAGGCGCGTGGTGACCGCGTAACGCCCAGCGTGGACACCATCCTGAGCCTGCAGCGCAAACGCATCGAGCCATCGGCGCTGGCGCAGCTGAACCGGCTGATTGGTCCGCTCAAGGAGATACCGCGCTCGGTGAATACGCTGACGCTGCATGTCTTCTTCGGGATCATGGACGACCCTGCACTGGCTGCGTTGGCTCGCAAAAGCTTCGAGCTGTTCCGTTGCCCGCTGATGGAGGTCACGCTGGAGCGGCAGGAGCTGTCGGCCGATTGGCAGATCGGTGGCATACAGGCGCTGGACCTGCGCGATGTGGATGCCGCGCGCGACGAGGTCTTTGTGCAAGCCCTGCTTCAGTACACGCGGCGCAGCTGGCGCCCCATGATTGCGATGCCCCAGCCGCGCATGGACCTGGCGGTGCTGCACGATCCCCATGACAGCCTGCCGCCCTCGAACCTCAAGACCCTGCGCAAGCTGGTCGATGTCGGTCAGGAGATGGGCATTGCCGTGGAGCTGATCGAGAAAAAGGACTTGGCGCGGCTGACCCAGTTCGATGCACTCTTCATCCGCGAGACCACGGCCGTGACGCACCACACTTTCCAGTTTGCGCGCAAAGCCATGGCGGAAGGCATGCCGGTCATCGACGACCCTGCGTCTATCCTGCGCTGCACCAACAAGGCTTTTCTGGCGGAGCTGCTGCGCGAGCATGCCATTGCCACCCCGCTCACGCACATGGTCAGCCGCCGCACGCTGGCCGACATGCAGCACCGGCTGGCCTACCCCGTGGTGGTGAAAGTGCCAGACGGCGCGTTCAGCCGCAGTGTGAAAAAGGCGGAGAACTCTGAACAACTGCATGCCATCGCCCGGGACATGCTCAAGGAATCGGAAATCATCCTCGTGCAGGAGTTCATGTACACCGATTTCGACTGGCGCATTGGCGTGCTGGCGGGCCAGGCCATCTTTGCAGCGAAGTACTTTATGTGCGACGGCCACTGGCAGATCCTGCAACACACGGCCAACGGCAAGTACACCGAAGGCCGTGTGCAGGCTGTACCGCTCGACCAGGTGCCCGCGCAGGTGGTGGCGGCGGCAGTCAGTTCTGCCCGCCTGGTAGGCCATGGCTTTTATGGTGTGGACCTGAAGGCCACAGCGTCCGGGGTGTACGTGATCGAGATCAACGACAACCCGAACCTGGATGCGGGGGGTAGAGGACGCCGCCCTGGGCGATGGCCTGTACCGCTTGCTGCTCACGCATTTCCTCAGGCAGGTGGAGCGGCGCTTCAGCACCAGCCGGGTGGCGGGCGGCGTGGATCACCAGCCCGTCTTGGGCCTGGCGGTGGCTGCGGGCTAGCGCGTGTTTTCTGTTGGCGTGCCGGCACCCGAAGTCGGTCCGTTTGCAAAGGGAGGGTGTGGGCAGATGGTGGGGCTGCTCACACCCACTCTTTCTTCTGTGGCGAAGCGGAAGTGCGTGATTGATTCGCTATCAAATAAGTAGCATATAACGCTTTGTGGATGCGCGGAGGGCAGTTTTTTCTCTTGTATTTTTGGTTTGTGTCTGTGCCGCGCACACCAACAGACTCTAGCCCTGCGCCTTTTTGCCGCGCAGCCTGTACAGGTGTGGGCCCGGCGTGGGCTTGGGACCGGTTCATCGCGGCTGCCCTGGCAGTTACTTGTGCCTCAGTGGTGAATGGGTCTACGACAAGGGCACGCGTGCTGAGCCCCAGTGGCCGGGCAGACGGTGCGATGATTGGCTGGCCCTCTGCTGTAATCCCTATGCCTTGGCATCCCCCCATGTCTGGCGTGACTGCAGCGGGCAGACGCTTCATCTCATACCCCATGACCCAGGCAACGCCCCAGCACTCCCCCATCTCGAATCCGCTGGATTCACTCGTCCCGTTGCTGTTTGTCGCGCTCTGGAGCACCGGTTTCATCGGTGCCAAGCTTGGCTTGCCGTATGTGGAGCCGTTGACCTTTCTTGCGCTGCGGTTTGCCATCGTCATCGTGCTGATGCTGGCTGTGGTGGCGGTATTGCGCGCGCCCTGGCCACCGGCAGGCAGGGCCTGGGGGCACATCGCGGTGTCGGGCCTGCTGGTGCATGGCGTATACCTGGGCGGGGTGTTCATGGCCATTGGCCACGGGCTACCGTCGGGCATCACGGCGCTGGTGGTGGGGTTGCAGCCGCTGCTCACCGCTTTGGTGGCGGGTGCCTTGCTGGGTGAGAAGGTGCGGCCTGCGCAATGGCTGGGGCTGGCGCTGGGGTTCAGTGGCGTGGCGCTGGTGGTGGCGGGCAAGGTTACCACCGTGCCGACGGGCGCTCTGGTGGGCATGCTGCTGCCCGCCTTGGTGGCGCTGCTGGGCATCACGGCGGGAACGCTGTACCAGAAACGTTTCTGCCCCTCGTTCGACCTGCGCACGGGCTCGGTGATCCAGTACCTGCCGTGCGCCATCGCCATGGCAGTGCTGGCCTATGCCACGGAGACCATGGCGATCACATGGAGCGGTGAGTTCGTGTTTGCGCTCGGCTGGCTGGTGCTGGTGTTGTCGCTGGGGGCCGTGAGCCTGCTGAACCTGCTCATCCGCCGGGGCGGCGCGGTGAACGTGGCCAGCCTGTTCTACCTGACCCCGCCCACCACGGCGCTGATTGCCTGGGCCATGTTTGGCGAAACGCTGACCGGCTGGGCGCTGGCGGGGATGGGGTTGGCGGCGGCGGGAGTGTGGCTGGCGCGGCAGACGCGGTGAGGGGATGTTCACCAAGGTGCAGTCCTCTGGATGCA
This sequence comes from Acidovorax sp. HMWF029, assembly GCF_003060895.1. Lineage (GTDB taxonomy): Bacteria > Pseudomonadota > Gammaproteobacteria > Burkholderiales > Burkholderiaceae_C > Acidovorax. The sequence goes on from NZ_QAIH01000080.1 coordinate 24,698, forward strand.
CACAGGGTTTGTGCTGCAACTTGAACCGTTGTGGATCAAATTTGCTATTTTATTTATAGCTTCTTTCGAATGCTGGACGCGCGCAGAGGCCGATTTTCTCTATAAATCAACGCGCCACCAAACGGCCTGGGTTCCCTCAGATGGAGGGATGCACCGCAACGATGTTCAACGGCCCCTAAATGGCGAGCCCGCTGAAACCCTTGGAGGACTCCAGCGCAGACACATGGCCTCCCTCTGCCCACACATCCACCAGCGCATCTTTCGCTCCAAACTGGCAGGCAATGGTGGCGATGCGGAATGTGTCCGTGCGAGCAAACAGAAGCGGTGCCGGCCATCGGACCTGAAACCAGCGTTTGCACTGAAATTCGATACGCTTCCAGTCGGATGGGCGGCGAATGTTGTTGATGCAGGCCACCTGCTTCGCCAGCAACGCCGCCTCAGCCGGTTGTAGTGCGGAAGCGGTGGCTTGGAGCAACGCTTTCTCGAACGGCAGCAGTTGGTCGGTGGGCGTGGGCGCGGCGATGGGCCGGAGAGACCCGGTCAGTGCTGCCATGGCAACGGCCTTAGAGCTTGCGCAGCCGCTCCAACGCAGCGCGCAGCGTCTCGTCCTTCTTGGCGAAGCAGAAACGCACCACACGCTGGTCAAACCCATCGCCATAAAACGCCGACAGCGGGATGGCGGCCACGCCCACCTCGCGAGTGAGCCACTGGCAGAAGTCGGCCTCGTTCAAGTCGCTGATCGCCGAGATGTCCACGCACTGGAAGTAGCTGCCGGTGCTGGGCAGCAGCTTGAAGCGCGAGCCTGCCAGCCCTTCGCGGAACAGGTCGCGCTTGGCCTGGTAGAACGCGGGCAGTTGCAGGTACGGCGCCGGGTCTTGCAGATACGCGGCCAGGCCGTGTTGCATCGGCGTGTTGACGGTGAATACATTGAACTGGTGCACCTTGCGGAATTCGGCCGTCAGCGCTGCCGGGGCCGCCACGGTGCCGACCTTCCAGCCTGTGACGTGGAAGGTCTTGCCAAAGCTGGACACGATGAAGGCGCGGGCGGCCAGGCCTGCAAAGCGCGCGGCGCTCTGGTGCTCGGCACCGTCAAACACCATGTGCTCATACACCTCGTCGCTGATGAGCAGGATGTCGGTGGGCGCCAGCAGGTCCTCCAGCTGACGCATTTCCTCGGCCGTCCAAATGGTGGCGCTGGGGTTGTGCGGGCTGTTGATGATGATGGCGCGGGTGCGTGGCGTGATGGCGGCGCTGATCTTTGCGAAGTCGGGGCGGAAGGACCCCGGCGTGAGCGGCACGCGCACGGCCTTGCCGCCTGCCAGCTCGATGTTGGGCACGTAGCTGTCGTAGCAGGGGTCGAGCACGATCACCTCGTCGCCCGCGTGCACGATGGCCAGGATGGCAGTGATGATGGCCTGCGTGGCGCCTGCCGTGATGGTGATTTCGGTGTTGGGGTTGTAGGCGCGCCCATGCAGCGCCTCGATCTTGCGGGCCACGGCTTCGCGCAGGGCGGGCACGCCGGGCATGGGGGGATACTGGTTGTGGCCAGCCTGCATGGCGGCGGTGACGGCATTCACCAGCTCGGGGGCGCATTCAAAGTCCGGGAAGCCCTGGCCCAGGTTGACAGCCTTGTGCTCGGCGGCCAGCGCCGACATCACGGTGAAGATGGTGGTGCCCACGTTGGGCAGCTTGCTGGGGAAGGCGGGTGTGCGGGCGGTGGCTTGGGGCATGGCGCAGCGGCTTGGAGGGGCTTGGTACTCTGGGGGGGCTGAGCTTGGGTTACAGCTCGTAGTCGTTGACGTGGCCGGTCATCGCGCGGGCGATCAGTTCGCGGCTCAGCCGGTCGCTGAGCAACTCGGCAAATTTGTAGACGAAGTTGCGCAGGTAAGCACCGCGCTTGAAGGCGACGCGCGCCACGCTCTGGCCGAACAGATGGCCCACGGGGCGCACCACCAGATCGCCCAAGGGGTCGTCGCGCATGGCCATCTCGGCCACGATGCCAATGCCCAGGCCCAGGCGCACATAGGTCTTGATCACATCGGAGTCGATGGCTTCGAGCACGATGCGAGGCTGCAGCTTGCGGGCGGCAAAGGCTTGGTCGATCTTGCCGCGCCCGGTGAACGATGGGTGGTAGGTGATGAGTGCTTCGTGCGCCAGGTCGTCCAGGCCGATGCGCTCCTTTTGAGCCAACGGATGGTCGTTGGGCACGACTAGCACGTGCTGCCATTCATAGCAGGGCAGGGTGACGAGTTCCGGGTAGTCGGCCAGGGATTCGGTGGCCATGCCGATCTCGGCCACCTCGTCGATGATCATTCGGGCCACTTCATGCGGTGTGGCTTGGTGCAGGCTCACATTGACTTTGGGGTAGGCCTCGCGAAGGCGCGCCACGGGCACTGGTAGCACGTAACGGGCCTGGGTGTGGGTAGTAGCGATGCTGAGGGTGCCGCTGTCCTGGGCGCTGAATTGTTCGCCAATGCGCTTCAAGTTGCCCACTTCTCGCATGATGACCTCGATGCTCTTGAGCACATGCTGGCCGGGTTCGGTGATGCGCTTGAGGCGCTTGCCGTGGCGGGCAAAGATGTCCACGCCCAGTTCTTCCTCCAACTCGATGATGGCTTTGGACACCCCGGGTTGCGAGGTGTGCAGGGCCTTGGCGGCTTCGGTCAGGTTGAGGTTGCGGCGCGCCGCCTCTTGAACGAAGCGGAATTGGTGCAGATTCATATCAAATATCACCTAAAGATTTGCATCATTATGCTGTAATCTTCTAAGTGCTATCGAATGTATCCACAGAATTTTCAGTCCAGCGGGGCCTCACAGGCGATATCGGCCATCAAGGCGGTCATGCGTGGGTCTTCGCCGATGGCGGCCTGGACGTGGAACTGTACGCCGGGGTGGGCAACATGTAGTTCCTGCACCAGCACGGGCAGGTCTTCGCGTGCGTGTTTGCCTGTGCCCAAGAACATGGGGACGATCGAGATGTGGGTGGCGCCCTGGTTGACGAGCTGCCGGGTGGCATCTGACAGGCTGGGGGTGCTCAGCTCCAGGTAGGCGCAAGCCACCGGACGCGAGGGGTGCTGCGCGGCGATGCGCGCGGCCACGGCCTCGAGGGGGGCGCGCCACAGCGGGTCGCGGGAGCCGTGCGAGAACAGGACGATGGCGTGGTGCATGGTTGTGGGATGGTGTGCTGTTGCGGTCAGCGCCGAAGCACCAGCCAGCCAAAGGCGGCCAGAGATAGCACGGAATAAATCAGCCCCGGCGCAGCCGCCGTGAGCATGGGCGACCAGTTCTGCAGATTGCCTGCGTAGCCGAAGACGTTGTTCAGAAGGAAGAAGCTGATGCCGGCCATGACCCCGCCAAACACGTAGCCTGCAATGCCGCCCGAGCGGAAATGCAGATAGGCAAAGGGCAGGGCCAGCACCACCATCACCAGGCAGGAGAGGGGGTAGAACACCTTGCGCCAGAACTCGATCTCGTACTTTTGTGCTGACTGGCCGTTGGCGTTCAGGTGTCGGATGAACTGGAACAGGTCGAGCGTGGCCATGCGGTCGGGCTTGAGCAAGGAGGCGGACACCATGTCGGCGCTGATGCGTGTGGGCCACTGCAGGCTGGGGGCGTCCAGGTGTTCTACCCGCGCCTCGCCTTTGTTGTCGGTAGCGCTGTGATGTTCAAAGCGGCTGCGCTGCACGTTCGTGAGCGCCCAGGCGCCGTCCGAGCCGAACTGGCCCGAAGCGGCCCGGGTCTGCGAGGCGAGGCGCCCTTTGTCATCGAACTCGAAGATGCGCACATCCAGCATGCCGCCGTTGGGCGTGAGGGCGCGCACGTTGACGGCAAAAGAGTGATTGTCCTGCCGTTCCTTGAGCCAGGCGCCTGTGGCACCGGTGGTCAGTTTGCCAAGGTAGCGCACCTTGATGAGCTGGGCCGTACGGTCGGTGAGCGGGGCCAGATAGTCGCCCACGGTAAAAGTCAGCAACACAAACACTCCGCCCAGAGTGAGAAGAGTACGCAGCGCGCGCCAGGGGCCCATGCCGCTGGTGCGCATGATGGTGAATTCGGAACTTTGGGCCAGGCGCGCCATCACAAAAATGGTGCCGATGAGTACGGTGATGGGCAGCAGTTCATAGAGGTGGCTGGGAATGCTGAGCACCACAAACAAGAGCGCATGCGAGAGCTGGTAGCCCTCGGCCCCTGTACGGCCCACCCAGCGCAGTTCATCCACCAAGTCGAAGAAGAAGAACAGAGCCAGAAAGCCCACCGTGACGAAGGTGACGGCAGACAGGGCCTCGCGGTGGATCAGGCGGCGGATGGTCTTCATACGGGCAGCCCTCCCTGCGGCTGGGTGGCCCGCGAAGGGTGGGGAGGCAGCAAGTGGCGCACGGTCCATTGGTTGTGCCGCACCGCCAGCACCAGCAGTGATACGGCCAGCATGCCGCCGTGCAGCAGCACCATGAAGCTTGCCAGGCCCAGCCGACCGGCACCCACCCAGCTTTGGCCCAGGGTCATGAGGTTGTAATAGACAATGAACCCGAAGAGTGCAAACACCAGGCTGGTGCTGCGTGCGGCGCGTGGATTGGCACTGGCTACGGCCAGGCCCAGCAGCACAAAGTTGAGAGCGGCCAGTGCCAGTCCCAGGCGCCAGCCCAGCTCAGCCCGGTAGGCGGGTAGGGGCTGCATGAGCAGGTCGAGGGTGGTGCGGGTCTTCACGGCAAGCTCTTCGGCGGAGCCCGGCGAGGCGGCGCCGATGCGGGTGCCGTATTCGGAGAAGTCGCTGATTTTGACGCCGGGCTTGTCGCGCGAGGTCTCCAGTCGCTGGCCGTTGCTGAGCAGCACCATGCGCTCTCCTTCCCTGGTCTCCTGCCGTGCGCTGCGTGCCGAGGTGACGGACTCGCGTGTGCCGTCGTTGGCAGCGATGAAGACGTTATTGGCGGCCTGTGTGTCGGGGCTGTCTTTGTCGATGAAGAACACCCTGCTGCCATTGGATGACTCCTGGAATTCGCCGGGAGCGATGCGGTCGATGTCGCTGCGTTGTTCGTAACGGGTCTTAAGTTCTTGGATCTGCGAGTTTGCCCAGGGCCAGACCAGCAGCGACAGCACGGCGATCACCACCATCACGGGCCAGGCAAACCGCAGCAAGGGCTTGACCAGGCTCAGCAGGCCCCGACCGCTGGCGAACCAGATCACCATTTCGCTGTCGCGGTACATGCGCGAGAGGGTGCCGACTACGGCAATGAACAGGCTCAGGCTCAGGATGATGGGCAACTGCCCCAATACGGTGAAGCCCATAACCAGCATCACATCGGAGGGGCTCACGCTGCCTTTGGAGGCCTGGCCCAGGGTACGGATGAGCATCATGGTCATGACCACGGTCACCAGCACTACAAGCGTCGCGCCGAAGCTGCGTGCCAGCTCTTTGCGAATGGATGAATCGAATAACATTGGCTCAGCGCGTGCTATGCATTTTTGCGTGCGCATCAAAGCGCATGGCCCGCTCATAAGGAAAACACCGATTATGAACTTTGATCTCAAGACCCTGGATTTGACAGCGGCCGCTTCGGAGAAATGCGACCTGCTGGTGGTGATGATTCCCGAGGGCTTCAAGCCGGGGGCAGACGCCCTCTCTGCCCTGGCGGCGCTGGCACTCAAGAACGGAGATCTTTCGCTGAAGGCAGGCAAGCAGCTGCAGCTGTACCAGGCGCCCGCCGTGGCAGCGCGCCGTGTGGTGCTGGTCGGTGGGGGCGATGGCTCTGCCCGCGCGCTTCGTCAGGCCGTGCTGGCAGTGAGCGGCGCAATCAAGGCCCCTCAAACCAAGCGGGTGGCGCTTTGTTGGGCGGGTGTCGCCTCTGCGGACGCTGTGTGCGCCACTGTGCAGGCAGTGGCCGAAGCCAGTTATGTATACACCTCCACAAAATCCAAGGTGGAGGCGCGCAGCCTGGGCCGCTGTGTGATTGGTGTCTCCAGCCCCACCGAGGTGCGTGAAGGTTTTGATCGGGGTGTGGCGCTGGTGGCGGGGGTGGAGTTTGCGCGTGAATGGGGCAACCGCCCGGCCAACCATGCAACGCCCAGCCTTCTGGCCGATGCTGCCAAGACGCTGGCCAAGCTGCCGCGCATTCAGTGCAAGGTCCATGGCCCGGCCGAGGTCAGTCGCCTGGGGATGGGCGCTTTCATGGCCGTTGCCCGCGGCTCGGAGGAGCCGCTGCGTTTTATTGAACTGCGCTACAACGGCGCCGCCAAGGACAAGGCACCTGTGGTGCTGGTGGGCAAGGGCATTACCTTTGACACCGGTGGCATTTCGATCAAACCTGCGCCCGAGATGGACGAGATGAAGTTTGACATGTGTGGCGCAGCCAGCGTGTTGGGCACGTTCCGCGCCCTGGGCGAGCTGCAACCTGCCATCAACGTGGTGGGGCTGATTCCGGCCTGCGAGAACATGCCGGATGGTCGTGCCGTGAAGCCCGGTGATGTGGTTACCAGCATGAGCGGCCAGACCATTGAGATATTGAACACTGATGCGGAAGGCCGCCTGGTGCTGTGTGATGCGCTGACCTATGCGGCGCGCTTCAAGCCTGCTGCCGTGGTGGACATTGCCACCCTGACCGGCGCCTGCGTGATTGCACTGGGTGGCGTGCGCAGCGGCCTGTTTGCCAACAACGATGGATTGGCCACCGCACTGCAAGATGCCGGCGAATCCGCGCAAGACCCCTGCTGGCGCATGCCGCTGGATGACGACTATGCCGAGGGCCTCAAGAGCAACTTTGCCGACATGGGCAATGTTGCCGGGCGGGCGGGCGGTTCGATCACGGCCGCCAAGTTCCTGCAGAAGTTTGTGGGCGACATGCCCTGGGCACACCTGGACATTGCCGGCACGGCCTGGCGCGGTGGTGCGGCCAAAGGTTCCACAGGGCGACCTGTGGGTTTGTTGGTGCACTATCTGCTGGCCCAGGCCCACACCAAGGTGGGCAAGGCAGCGCCCGCACCCCGTGCTGCCGCCAAGCCATCGACCAAGCGCACCCCCCGGGCCAAGGCAGCCTGATCGAGCGGGCAAGCCATGACAGAGGTTGCCTTCCACTTCAATGCGCCCGACAAGCTGGCCTATGCGTGCCGTTTTGCGCGCAAGGTGCAGCGCAGTGGGGCGCGTCTGGTGATTACGGCGCCGGCCGAGTCGCTGGAGACCCTGGACCGCATGCTCTGGGCCATGGCGCCCCAGGACTTTGTGGCCCACTGCCGCAGCGATGCAGACGAGGAGCTGGTGCTGGCGTCCCCGGTGTTGCTGGCGGTCGATGCGCGGTCGTCTGCGCACCGCGAGGTGCTGTTGAATCTCAACACGGAAGTCCCTGAAGGCTTCGGGCGGTTTGACCGGCTGGTAGAGGTAGTAAGTGCCCATGACGAAGCCGATCGTGCGGAGGCGCGCGCGCGTTGGCGCCACTATGCCTCCAGGGGTTACGCAATCACGCGCCATGATCTGGTGCTGAAAGGCGGCTGATGGCCACCCCTCCCAAGGTGCCTCCCCGTTTTGTGCCCACACTCACCGAAGTGGTGCAGGTGCCTGCTACATCGCAGGCGCCTGTTCCGGTGGAGCCCCGTGCGCGCACCACAGTCATGCCACCCCCGCAGGGTGTGCCAACTGTGAGTTCTCGGCAAACACATGGTGCTCCATTGCCCGCAGCTCCTCGGCCCGCGAGTGCCCCTGCTTCGATGTCTGCAAGCGCAGTGGGCGTTGCGCGTACGCAGGCCAGTGGGGCTCTAGCACCCGGGAGTCGGCAGCTGATCCCAGGTGCGACTGGAACTATGCCCAGGGCCTCGCCTGCGGCCCTTGTAGCGTCGCCTGCGTTGGCGCCCCCCCTGCCCGAGGGCATGGAGGAGTACATGGTGCACCGTGTCATGCAGCGTGTGGACGTTGTACTGGATCAACGTTTGCGCGATGCGATCGCCACGGTGGTGCAAGAACAGACAAGATCGGTGTTGCCCAGGCTGCGGGAAGAGATCGAATCCGTGGTCCGCCATGCGGTGTACGAAGCAGTGGCCGAGGAGTTGGCTAGCGGTGCGCCAACGGTCAGCAAGGGATGACAGGGTATTCCCTTGTGGTTTCCCCCGCATTTAATCGTGTTCCCTAATGATCTGGCCCGTAAATTGCGATATGTTCGCCTGCGTTGAGACACAAGAACATTCTCAGCGTTTATCTTTACTGGAGATTGATATGCAATTGAAGTTGAAACTGACCGTGGTTGCTGCTATCGCAGCTGCAGCTGGTGTGGCCTCTGCACAAGAGCAGGTGGTCAAGATCGGCCACGTGGCTCCGGTTTCCGGCGCCCAAGCCCACTACGGCAAGGACAACGAAAATGGCGCCCGCATGGCCATTGAAGAGCTGAACGCTCAAGGTGTCACTATCGGTGGCAAGAAGATCAAGTTCGAATTGGTCGCGGAAGACGACGCTGCTGATCCAAAACAGGGCACCGCTGCTGCACAGAAGCTGTGCGATGCGAAGGTTGCTGGCGTGGTTGGCCACCTCAACTCCGGTACCACTATCCCGGCTTCCAAGGTCTACAACGACTGCGGCATTCCCCATGTCACCGGCGCTGCAACCAACCCCAACCTGACCAAGCCCGGTTACAAGACCACCTTCCGTATCATCGCCAACGACAACGCCTTGGGCGCTGGCTTGGCGTTCTACGCTGTTGATACGCTGAAGCTCAAGACCGTTGCCATCATCGACGACCGTACCGCTTACGGCCAAGGCGTGGCAGACGTGTTCAAGAAGACGGCTACAGCCAAGGGCATGAAAGTGGTGGACGAGCAGTTCACGACCGACAAAGCCACCGACTTCATGGCGATCCTGACCGCCATCAAGGCTAAGAACCCCGACGCGATCTTCTACGGTGGCATGGACCCCCAAGGTGGCCCGATGCTGCGTCAGATGGAGCAGCTGGGCATGGGCAACGTCAAGTACTTCGGTGGTGACGGCATCTGCACTTCTGAAATCGCCAAGCTGGCTGCCGGTGCCAAGACCCTGGGCAACGTGATCTGCGCTGAAGGTGGTTCCTCGCTGGCCAAGATGCCTGGTGGCACGGCCTGGAAAGCCAAGTACGACGCCAAGTACCCCAACCAGTTCCAAGTTTACAGCCCCTACACCTACGACGCTACCTTCCTGATCGTGGACGCCATGAAGCGCGCCAACTCCGTGGACCCCAAGGTCTACACGCCTGAGTTGGCCAAGTCCAACTTCAAGGGTGTGACCTCCACGATCGCCTTCGAGCCCAACGGTGAAATGAAGAACCCCGCTATCACGCTGTACGTTTACAAGGACGGCAAGAAGACCCCTCTGTAATGGAGAGTCTTCATTTGCAAGGCACTGAGGTGCCTTGCAAAAAAAAAAAGGCTTCCCTCGGGAAGCCTTTTTCGTTGCGAAGTGCGGGTGCGAGACAACCTTCGGTCTGGGCCTCTTGCCGCTGGGAGGCTGTGGCCTACCGTCGCACTTGCAATGAGCCAGGGTTCACGATGTTGGTCGGTGTGCCCTTTATGAAGTTCACCACGTTGTCAAAGGCTGCGCCAAAGTACAGCTCGTAGCTGTCCTGTTCGACATACCCAATGTGCGGCGTGCAGATGCAGTTTTCCAGCCGCAGCAAGGCGTGGCCTTGCAGAATGGGTTCGCTCTCAAACACATCGACTGCCGCCATGCCAGGGCGTCCCCGGTTCAGGGCGGCAATCAGCGCGTCGGGTTCAATGAGTTCTGCACGCGAGGTGTTGACCAGCAGAGAGGTGGGCTTCATGCACGACAGGTCTTCGAGGGAAATGATGCCCCGGGTTTCATCATTCAGGCGCAGGTGCAGCGAGATCACGTCGCATTGGGAGAAGAACTCCTCGCGCGTTGTTGCCGCCTGGTAGCCATCGGTCAATGCCTGCGCACGTGAGCCCTCGCGGCCCCAGACGCGCACATTCATTCCAAACGCCCGGCCATAGCCGGCCACCAGCTGCCCGATGCGTCCATAGCCCCAGATGCCGAGGGTTTTGCCGCGCAACACGTTTCCCAGCCCAAAATTGGCGGGCATGGACGCGGTCTTCAATCCTGACTGTTGCCAAGCGCCATGCTTGAGGTTGGAGATGTACTGGGGCAGCCTGCGCATGGAGGCCATGACCAGCGCCCATGTCAACTCGGCGGGCGCGACCGGAGAGCCCACGCCTTCTGCAACGGCAATGCCGCGCTCGGTGCAGGCGGCCACATCAACGTGGCTGCCAACCTTGCCCGTTTGTGCGATGAGCTTGAGGCGCGGCAGCTTCTCGACGAGTTGGCGGGTGATCTGGGTGCGTTCCCGCACCAGTACGATGATGTCAGCATCTTTAAGCCGCACGGAGAGTTGGCCCAGCCCCTTGACGGTGTTGGTGTAAACCTTGGCGGTGTACGCGTCGAGCCGGGAGGCGCAATGCAGTTTGCGCACTGCATCCTGGTAGTCGTCGAGAATCACAATATTCATGCTGATATTGTGCCTTGGCGAGGATTCGGCCTGGCACCAGGTGGCCGCTTGGTGCAACAAAAACTCCGGCTTTTGGTGACGGAGTGTTGGTGCTGCCCGGCAAGGCATTGCCCCGACCGGGTGGCATGAAATCGGACCGATGGATGTGAAGCGTTGGCGTCCTGGCTGTTTGATGGGGCGCAAGCTTGCGCTGCGCCTTCAAGGTATGCACGTCCATCGCTGTAATGGCTGCATTACGAACCTCGAAAAAGTCTTCCAACAGGTTTCAGGCACGTATGGCTTCGGAGGCCGCCATGCGGTCCAGCTCAGCGCACACATCGGCCATGCGGCCTGCAATCACCAGGCGGCCGGTGCCAGGGTCGGACACCCGCCGCAGGACCTTGGGTGACCGCAGGCTGCTTGCACTCGAATCAGTGGGCCGTGCCGATAAAAATGCTGGGCGGTGGCTGCCCGTGGGGATGGCCATGGGCAGAAAAGACCTGCCCGATGGTGCTGGACGGCGGGTGGGAGTTTCTGCGGGGCGCAGCGGAGGCCTGACCGTAAAAGGCCAGTTGCCACGCAGTGGCCGTGGCTCTTGCGTGACAGGCGGACGCTGGTGGCCCAGTGCTGCAGCACTTGTGTCTGCAGCAGCTTTTGAACGAGCAGGGTGTGCGAGTAGGCGCTTCAGGCCGCGCAGCGGATTTTGAAGGGCGGCAAGGTTGAACAAGGCAAGTCCCATGTGAAAACTCCGAAGGTCGGGGGTCGAACACAGGCAGGATTGCAAAGACATTTCAAGCCATGCTTTTTGCCGAACCATGGCGGACGTGCTGGCGCTTGCGTTGCAAGAGACTGGCATCACAAGACTAACAACGTCGCCGCGCTGGTAGGGCTGGTGGCATGGCATGGGGTCCGCACTGCAGGGCTGGTGTGCTGTGCCCAGCCCACCAAACGCCCGCCACCCACAGTGCAACCTAAACGTAGCTGCCTACATCAGCATGGTGTTGCGGATGAGCCCCACAGCCAAGCCCTCGATTTCGAAGGGCTCGCCGGGCTGGACCACGATCACCGGATAGTCGGGGTTTTCGGGCAAGAGCTCGATGGCGGTGGAGGTGCGGCGCAGGCGCTTGACGGTGACGTCGTCACCCAGCCGTGCCACGATGATCTGGCCGTTGCGGGCTTCGCGGGTGGACTGTACTGCCAGCAGGTCGCCGTCCATGATGCCGGCGTCGCGCATGGACATGCCGCGCACCTTGAGCAGGTAGTCGGGCTTGTGCTGGAAGAGGCTGTTTTCCACGCTGTAGGTCTGGTCCACATGTTCCTGCGCGAGAATGGGCGACCCCGCTGCCACGCGCCCTACCAGGGGCAGCACCAGCTGCGACAGGCCCGGAATCGGCAGGCTGAACTGACTGCCACGCGCTGCGTTGATGGAGCGCACCGTGTCGCCGCGCAGGCGAATGCCCCGCGATGTGCCGCTGACCAGCTCGATCACCCCTTTGCGGGCCAGTGCTTGCAGGTGTTCTTCGGCGGCGTTGGCTGATTTGAATCCAAGCTCTGCCGCGATTTCAGCGCGGGTCGGAGGCGCGCCAGTGCGTGCAATGGCGGTCTGGATGAGGTCCAGGATCTGCTGCTGGCGGGCGGTGAGTTTGGGGTTGTCGAGCATGGTGGTTTCCGGTGGCGGAGGTTACAGTGATGAACAACTGTTTTTTAATCCAGTAACTGTATTTTTCATCAGTTTTTCGGAGTATGCAAGTGAGCGGGCAAAAAATTGTGGTTTTGGGCACAGGGGGCACCATCGCGGGCACCTCGGCACAGGCGGGGGACAACATCGGCTACACCGCAGCCCAGGTGGGGGTGGAGCAATTGCTGGCCGCCGTGCCGGGCCTGCTGGCGCTGGCTGGCGGCATGCTGGTGGCTGAGCAGGTGGCCCAGGTGGACAGCAAGGACATGGACGACGGCGTGTGGCGAGCGCTGGCCCAGCGCTGTGCGCACCACCTGGCAGACCCGGACGTGCGGGGCCTGGTCATTACCCACGGCACGGACACGCTGGAAGAAACCGCCTGGTTTTTGCACGAGGTGCTGAACACCACGAAGCCTGTGGTGCTGACCTGCGCCATGCGCCCTGCGACGGCGCTGACACCCGATGGCCCGCAGAACCTGCTGGACGCGGTGGCTGTGGTGCTCGCCCCCGGCGCCACCGGGGTGGTGGCTGTGGCGGCCGGAGAACTTCATGCCGCCCGTGGCGTGCAGAAGGTCCACCCGTACCGTGTGCATGCCTTCAGTTCGGGCGATGCCGGCCCCTTGGGATGGGTGGAGGAGGGACAAGTTCGCCTTGTGCAAAATTGGCCTCTTCCGCCTGTTGGGCGTGCCTTTTCTGCTATCAAAACAGGAATTGAAGCCGCCGAATGGCCCTGGGTGGAGGTTGTGCTGAACCACGCAGGCGCACGGGCCCAGACCGTGGATGCGCTGGTGCGCGCAGGGGTGCGAGGGCTGGTGGTGGCCTGCACCGGCAATGGGACCATTCACCATGCGCTGGAGGCTGCCTTGCTGCGGGCACAGCATGCGGGTGTGCGGGTGGTGCGGGCCACCCGGTGCGCCGAAGGGCAGGTGCTGCCCAAGCCTGGCGATGTGTTGCCTGATTCCCAGGGATTGTCTCCGGTGAAGGCGCGGGTGGCCTTGCTGCTCGACCTGCTGCTGGTGCGCTGACGGGACTGGCTGCTTTATTCATGCTTGCAGCACTCAAGACGCACGCCTGGGCCTATCCGGCGCTGGAGGTGGTGCATATCGTGGGCATCGCGCTCTTGCTGGGTAACCTGGTGTTGCTGGAGCTGCGGGTGTTCGGTCGGGGCGCGGCATTGCCGGTGAAGGATCTGGCCCGTCTGAGCCTGTCGCTGGCGCTATGCGGTTTTGGGCTGGTAGCCGCCTCGGGCCTGCTGATGTTTGCGACCCAGCCCGTCGAGTTGCTCAGCAACCGCGCATTCACCTTGAAGATGCTGTTGTTAATGCTTGCCGGGTGCAATGCCGCATGGTTTCATGGGCGTGATTCGCTCGTGCGGCTCGACGCCCTGGCCCGCGCACAGATGCTGGCTTCCACGCTGGTCTGGCTGGCCGTGGTGGTGTGTGGCCGCTGGATCGCCTACCTGTGAAAGCTGTCCAGTTCTTCTTTTCTTCGGGGGCTTTATGAGTTTGCAACGACGTCACCTGCTTGTCGCCGCTGCCGCCTGGCCTGTGGGGGCTCAGGCGCACCATGGCTGGAGCAGTTTTGACCCGGATCGCCCGATTTACCTGGAAGGTACCGTGCGCAAGGTGCGCTGGCAAAACCCCCATGCACAGCTGTCGCTGGAGCTTGCCGCTGGCTTGAAGCTGCCCGCTGATCTGGCACAGCGCCCCGTGCCTGCGCAGACGGCGCCGGTGGATGGCCGCGCGCTGCTGGCCAAGGCCGTGTTGCCCACACGCAAGGATCTGCTCTGGGAGGTAGAGCTGGCGCCCCTCACACGCATGCAGGCGTGGCAGGTACAAGAGATTCCGCCGGGTGCCCAGGTGTCGGTGGTGGGGTTCACCTTGCGCGAGGAGAAGGGCGACCCGGTGCTGCGCGCTGAGTACCTGTATGTTGATGGCAAGGCCTACGGGCTGCGGTCCAGCCCGGCATGACGGGTGTACCCACACCGGGGTGATAGGCCGCTGCGGTGGAGCCGATGCCGGGCAGCGCTGGCGCACTGGCAGGGTGGCCCCATAAAAAAAGGCGACGCCCCTGTGCAGGGAGTCGCCGGTTCGTAGCGATCAGCGTGGCCGTATGGCCGAGACCGCGCCAGCGACCGCCTTGTTTACTGGTCTCAGCTGGCCAGGGCCTGCAGCGCGCGCGCCGTGATCTCGTCCACGCTGCCTGTGCCGCTGATGGCGCGGTACTTGGGGGCCGCAGCAGATTCTGCCTTGGCCCAGTTGCCGTAGTAGTCCACCAGGGGGCGCGTCTGGTCGCTGTAGACCTGCAGGCGCTTTTTGACGGTTTCTTCCTTGTCGTCTTCGCGCTGGATCAGATCCTCGCCCGTCACGTCGTCCTTGCCTTCCACTTTGGGGGGGTTGAACTTCACGTGGTAAGTGCGGCCGCTGGCGGGGTGCGAGCGGCGACCGCTCATGCGTTCGATGATGGCATCGAAGGGCACGTCGATTTCGAGCACGTAGTCGAGCTTGACGCCTGCGGCCTTCATCGCGTCGGCCTGGGGGATGGTGCGGGGGAACCCGTCAAACAGGAAGCCTTTTGCGCAGTCAGGCTGCGTGATGCGTTCCTTGACGAGACCGATGATGATGTCATCACTGACCAGGGCGCCCGAATCCATCACGGCCTTGGCCTGCAGGCCCAGCGGTGTGCCGGCCTTGACAGCTGCACGCAGCATGTCGCCGGTGGAGATTTGCGGGATGCCGTACTTCTGGCAGATGAACGTGGCTTGCGTGCCCTTTCCGGCGCCAGGCGCGCCCAACAGAATCAGTCTCATGGAAGTCCTCGAAGGTTAGAAATCGGTTGGCGCCGCTGGCGGGGACGTTTGAAGGGCGCCTGAAGCCGTTCTGTGCGCCCGGGATGCGGTGCTCTCGTTACAGTTGAGGATAGCATGTGACCACCTTGCGCTGACTTACATGGGCGACTGTTTCCCCAGGGCCGCGCCACCGCAAGGCATTGCGGGGTGGGCCGGGGCCTCAGCCCAGCAGTGCGCGCACCCGTGCGAGATCTTCGGGTGTGTCCACGCCCGGTCCAGGGGCCCTGTCTGCCAGGTGCACCGCAATGCGGTGGCCGTGCCAGAGGGCGCGCAGTTGTTCCAGTGCCTCGACCACCTCGGTCGGTGCGGGTGGCAGTTGTGGAAACTGCCGCAGGAAACCGGCGCGGTAGCTGTAGATGCCGATATGTCGCAACGGCGCAAAACCTGCCAGCGCTGCGACACCTGGGGCCGCAGACTGTGCAGCGCCCAGCCACCAGGCGGTGCCCGCATGGTCGCGCGCAAACGGAATGGGCGCGCGGCTGAAGTAATGCGCCAGGCCCCGCGCGTCCAGCACCACCTTCACCACATTGGGGTTGGCGACGTCGGCCAGCGAAGCAATGGCGTGTGCGGCCGTGCCCATGCTGGCTTCGGGCCGGGCGGCTAACAGGCCAGCCACGGCGTTGATGAGGGCCGGGTCCATCAGAGGTTCGTCGCCCTGCACATTGACCACGACGTCGTCGCCCTCAAGGTCCAACTGGGCACAGGCTTCGGCCAGTCGGTCGCTGCCGCTGGTGTGGTCGGGCCGGGTCATGATCGCCTGCACGCCCTGGGCCTCACAGGCTTTCAGGATGCGGGCGTCGTCGGCGGCCACCACCACGCGGGTGGCGGCGCTTTGCGCAGCACGCTGGGCCACGCGCACCACCATGGGCAACCCGGCGATGTCGGCCAGCGGCTTGTCCGGCAGGCGGCTCGATGCCATGCGCGCCGGGATCAGCACCGTGAAGGGGCTTGCAGTTGCCGGGGCAGCGGTGGCGGTGCTCACCGCTCCAGTTCCTCGTCGGTCAGGGTGCGTGCTTCGTTTTCCAGCAGCACCGGAATGCCGTCACGCACCGGGTAGGCGAGGCGGGCACTGCGGGAGACGAGTTCCTGCGCCTCGCGGTCGTAGGTCAGGGGGCCTTTGGTGACGGGGCAGACCAGCAGTTCAAGCAGTTTGGGGTCCATGGGGCGGGGGCTTTCCGTGAGGGTTCGGCGGGGTTCGTTCACTGGCCCATTCAGGC
>NZ_QAIH01000081.1 GCF_003060895.1 Acidovorax sp. HMWF029
CTGCAGGCCTTGCCTTGCCTTGCCTTGCGCTATGGGGCGCTGGCAAGGCTCTTGGGACTTCAATGGGTGGTGCTGGTGACGTCGACGTCGATGTTGTCGAACACGGTATCGGCCAGGAACTTCTCGATGTCCAGCAAGATGAGCATGCGCTCGTCCACCGAGCCGATGGCCAGCATGTGCTCGCGGTCGAAATTCGAGTCGAGCGCAGGCACAGGGCGCAGTTGTGAGGGCTCCAGTGTCAGCACGTCCGACACGCTATCCACCACGGCCCCGACCACATGCTCACCAATACTCAGCACGATCACCACGGTCAGGTGGTTGTACTGGACCTCTGTCACGCCCAGCTTGATGCGCAGGTCAATGATGGGGACTATCACGCCGCGCAGATTCACCACGCCCTTGAGGTGCTCGGGAGCATTGGCGATGGTGGTGGGCTTTTCGTAGGAGCGAATTTCCTGCACGCGCAGGATGTCCACGCCGTACTCCTCGTCGGCAATCTTGAAGGCCAGAAACTCTCGGATCTGGGTCAGTGCTGCGGTGCGGGCAGTGGAAGCGGCGACGGCGGAAGGTGTGGCGGTGGAGGCATTGATCATGGGGTTCTCCAACTAGGTTGATAGAAACTTGGCGCTCGCAAAAAACGACTCAGGCGTGGATGCAAGCGGCCAGTGTGGTGGGCTATCAGAAGTTTTCCCACTCGCCACCGTCAGCAGCGGCTGGGGCAGGGGCTGCGGCAGGTTTTTTGGCGGATATGCCAATCTTCTGACCCGTTGCCTTTGGCGCCAGCGGGCGCGATGCAGGCGCTGCGACGGGGCGCGCAGCGGGCAAAGCGGGCGCGGAAAACGATGTGGCGGGGCGGGAAGCGCTGTGGGCTGCATCGCCAGAGAGCTTGAATACAGCCACCGCTTGCAGCAGTTGCTGCGCCTGCGTGCTCAAGCTGCTCGCAGCCGCCGCGCTCTCCTCGACCAGCGCCGCATTTTGCTGGGTGACCTGGTCCATTTGCGACACCGCCTCGCCCACCTGGGCAACGCCCTGGCTCTGCTCATTGCTGGCGGCACTCACCTCACCAATGATGTCCGTGACGCGGCGAATGGCCGATACCACTTCGGTCATGGTCGAACCCGCCTGGTCCACCAAAGACGTGCCCCGCTCCACCTCGGCCACGCTGTTGTCAATCAGTGCCTTGATGTCCTTGGCAGCACTGGCGCTGCGCTGGGCCAGGTTGCGCACCTCACTGGCCACCACGGCAAAACCGCGCCCTTGCTCGCCAGCCCGCGCGGCCTCTACTGCAGCGTTCAGTGCCAGGATATTGGTCTGGAAGGCAATGCCATCAATCACGCTGATGATGTCTGCGATTTTCTTGGAGCTTTCGTTGATGACCTTCATGGTGTTGACCACCTGGCTCACCACCTCGCCGCCTTGCACCGCAACGGTTGAAGCGTTTACTGCCAGCTGATTGGCCTGGCGGGCACTGTCAGCGTTTTGCTTGACGGTGCTGGCCAGCTCTTCCATGGAGGCGGCCGTTTCTTCCAGTGCGCTGGCTTGCTGCTCGGTGCGGCTGGACAGATCGCTATTGCCTTGCGCAATCTCAGAACTGGCCGTGGCCACCCCGTCAGCGCCGCTGCGCACGGTGGTCACGACACCTGTCAGTGCCTGTTGCATGGCGCTCATGGCAGCCATCACGCTGACTTCGTCTCCACGGCGAGCGTGCAGCTGTGCGCTCAAGTCACCCGCCGCCACACGCTGGGCGGCATCGGCCAGCTCGGCGGGCTCAGCCCCCAGGGCCTTGGAGAGGTCACGCACAATGAGCCAGCCCACCACCAAGCTCAGCAGCAGCATGGCCGCGCCCAGGGTCGCCATCAGCAAGGTGGAACTGGCTGCAGATACTGCAGCCTCAGCCGCCAGTTTGCCGGCAATGCCCTTTTGCAAATCGCGCGAGTCATCTGTTGCTTTGAAAACGATGTCTTGCAGTGCTTGGACGTCGCCTGCTAACAGGGCACCTGCAGCGGCCTTGTCGCCTTGTTCTGCGATTTCCATCGCACGGTCCAAGGCCTTGTTGTAGTTGCCACGGTTTTTGTGGATTGTTTCCAGCAACTCTTTAGCTCTAGGCAGCGTGATTGTCTTGTCCAGAGTCGCCAACAGGTCGCTATTGGCCTTGCGCAGCTCTGCGATTTTTTGCTTCTCTCGGGTGCGAAACGCAGGGTCGTCTGAGATCACGACGTTGCGGACGAGGCGCCCAATGACGTTGAGGTTGTCGTTGACATCGGAGAACTGCGCCACTTTGACCATGCGGTCTTCAGAGACCTCCTTCAGGTCTTTCGCCATGGAGCGCATGTTCAGCGCGCCAATTGCGGCGATCACGATGCCGATCAGTGTCAGCAATCCAAACGCCAGAATGAGGCGGGTAGAGACTTTCAAGCGGTTCATGGGATCCTCTCTTTCATCCAAATAGGAAGGGCCTGCTGGGCTGGGTGATACCCAGAACGGAAGCCAGCGGCACGCGAAGGTCTGAGAAACGAAGCCACCTGTACGCTACTCGCCAACGTAACTATTGGCAACAGAGTATCCAGGGGTCGTCTCCACTGCGAGGTGAATAATATGATAAAAATGATCAAAATGCAAATTTAATCATTCCCTGGGTTTTCTCTTTTTTGAGTTCGGCCCCTTTGTACAGGCCGTGAGAAGCTCTCTAGGGCTGGATCGTGGTGCAGCCAGAGTTTGCCGCACGCTCCCGATGGGCACTGGCGCCCTGTCGCGTGTTTTTCAAATTTATCAATTCAGGGCGTTCGCTGTTCGAGTGCCGGCAGGGCCGTCACGGGACAACGGCAGGGTTCGCCAGCCTATGCAGTGGCCCAGCGCATGTCTCATGGTGATGTTGCTGCCAGGCAACGAGCACCGGCAGCCGTTGCGCTAACAGCTTTTTGGCAGGCCGCGCCTACTTGCCCAGCTTGCCGATCAGCAAGTGGTCCTTGGTGTTCCAGCCCGCTTCCTCGGGTGTCGCCACCTTGAAGATTTTGAGGTCGGCCTGGCTGGCGTGCTTGACGCGCAAAATCTTGAAACTGGCCTGGTTCGCATAGGCCACCATGAACCAGATTGCGTCGCCGCTGGCCTGTGCGGGGTAGTGAACCTCGTGCCAGCACAGGTCGGCCTGGCTTTTGTGGGCCACCTCGCACACGCGGGCGTCGGCTAGGTGCTCGTACTTCACTTCCAGGATCTTGGCCATGTGCGTCCTTTGCATTGGTTCGGGGGATCCGGTGGTCTGCCTGTCGGGCAAGCCCTGCCGCCTCAGTATCCGGGCTTGGCCCGCGCGGCGGGCGCCTGACCGTACGGCGTGGTGGGGTTTTGAACAAAAAACCTGCCCTGCGCGCTATGGTCGCGGGCTGGCAGCTACTGAATTGGAAGCGGTGTGCAGGTGCTGCCGTGTTGCAGTGCTGCGGCGCTGTCTTCGGCCCCGTCAGTTTTCCACCTGCAGTGACTCCACCCACACCAGCTCGCAGGCGCTGGCGCCCGAATCACTGCGGGTGAGCGAACTGGTCCAGCGCCAGCCGCTGGCGTGGCTCACCTCCACCAGCTTGCCGGTGATACGTACCCACTGCCCCTTGCGGACCTTGGCCAGGGCGCGCTCCACCGTGGCGTCGGCCGCAATCATGTGCATGTTGGCGGACGACTCGATGATCTCTTGCAATGGGATGGGGGGCTGGTCGCGCCAGGAATAGCGGTACCAGCGGCCACCCTGCGAGATGTTGAGCGGCCCGTACACCGCCGGGTCAGCCATGCGCTGCCAGCCCAGCGCCAGGTCGGTGGGAGACAGATCGGCCTCTCTGCCCAGCGAATAGTCCTCGCGCGACAGCACCCGCGCCCGCACGGCAAAGTTCGCCAGCGGCTTGATTTGGTAACCCTGCCGCACAAACGGCGCATCGCGCGTGGCCGTCTGCACAGGGTTGTCGGCAAACGGCTGCTGCTGCGCGGTGTCCACCGGGCTGCGCAGCCGCTGGTCCGCCCGGTGCACCCGCAGCTTTTCGATGGCAAAAAACGCGATCAGCAGCGCGATGGCGATCTTGAAGACGGTGGACAGGCTCATGGTGCGGCAGGCCGGGCAGAGGGGCGTGGTGGCACCGGATTGTGCGCAGAAGCGGTGGGTGCGCCAATCCGTTGCCGAAGGCGCACCCTGAATGGGCCCTCAAACCGTAGCAGAGGTCTCTATCCCCACCCAGCCTGTCTCCGTGTAGCGGGCACCCGCCACCTGGCCAGGTGCGAACAGGGCGTCCAGCGCGTCCATCACCTCGGCGGGCAGCGTGGCCTGGGCTGCTGCCAGGTTCTGCTGCAGGTGCTGGCTGCGCCGGGTGCCAGGGATGGGCAGCACATGGGGATGGCGGTTGAGCATCCAGGCCAGCGCCAGTGTGCTCACCGGCAGGCCTGTAGATTGCGCCAGTTGTGCCAGGCCCTGCTGCAGGCTGCGGTTGGCCTCGCCCTCGGCGCCATTGAAGCGCGGCAGCACCCGCCGGAAGTCGTCGGGGGCCAGCGCATCCACCACGGGCGGCTGATTGGTCAGGAAGGCGCGCCCAAGCGGGCTGTAGGCCACAAACGCAATCCCGAGCGCCTGGGCGGTGGGCAACACGGCCTGCTCGGCGCCGCGCTCCCACAGCGAATATTCGCTTTGCACGGCCGCCACCGGGTGCAGCGCATGGGCGGCGCGCAGGCTCTGCGCACTCACCTCCGACAGGCCCACAGCAGCAATCTTGCCAGAGCGCACCAGGTCTGCCAGCGTGCCCATCAGGTCTTCGAGCGGCACGGCCGGGTCGCGGCGGTGGCAGTAATACAGGTCGATGCGCTCGACGCCCAGGCGCTGTAGCGAGGCATCGCAGGCCTGGCGGATGTAGGCGGGCGAGTTGTCGATGCGTCGCTCGTAGCGGCCTGGCTCGCGCACGATGCCGAACTTGGTGGCCACCGTGACCTGTGCGCGCTGACTTGGGGAGAGTTCGTGCAGAAAACGGCCGAGCAAGGATTCGTTGTGGCCAAACCCATAGGCGTCGGCCGTGTCGAAATGGTTCACGCCCAGGCCATGCGCCATGTGCAGCGTGGCCAGCGATTGCGCATCGTCGGTCTGCCCGTAGAACTCGCTCATGCCCATGCAGCCCAGCCCCAGCGGGTGGACCTGGCGCTCCCCCAGCGGGCGTGGCAGTGGATGCGTGTTGTTGGAGAGATTGTTTGGTTTTGCCATATGGTTCCTTGGGTGGGTGGTGACTGCTTGGAGCAACAGTGCTGATGTTCTTATTCGGAACGTCTGACCGCTAGCACCTCAGGTTTGAATGTGCTGTTAGGCCAGGCCGCACAATGCCCGCGCCATCCCGTCCTTTGCTGGCCGGTGGGTGTGGAACAATCCGTCCCATGCCTGCACCCCCAGACCTCCAGCACCTGCGTGCCTTCATGGCCGTGGCCGAGTGGCGCAGCTTTCGGCGTGCGGCCCAGGCGTTGAACCTGGCACCGTCGTCGGTAAGCCAGGCCGTTCGCACCCTGGAAGAGCGGCTGGGCGTGCCCCTGCTGCAGCGCAGCACGCGCAGCGTGGCCATGACCCAGGCGGGCACCCAGCTGCGGGCCCAGCTCACGCCGGTGATGCAAGGGCTGGACGGCGCGCTGGCCGAGGCGGCCCAGTGGGGCCAGGAGGTGCGCGGGCACCTGCGGCTCAACGTGCCGCGCAGCGCCGCAGACCTGCTGCTGGGCCCGTTGCTGGGCGGCTTTTTGAAGACCCACCCTGGTGTGGCGCTGGAGGTGTGCACCCAGGACGGGCTGGTGGACATCGTGCGTGAGGGCTTCGATGCGGGCGTCCGCTTCCCCGAGGCCCTGCCGCAGGACATGGTGGCCGTGCCCATCGGGCCACCACAGCGGTTTACCGTGGTGGCCGCCCCCGCTTTGGCCACTGCTCTGGGCGTGCCCGAGACCCCACACGACCTGCTGCAGCGCCCTTGCGTGCGCCAGCGCTTCCCCAGCGGTGCGCTGTACCGCTGGCAGTTTGTGCCGCCGGGCGAAGGGGCACAGCCGTTTGACCTGGCCGTGGAAGGCCCGCTCACCGTGGACGACCAGCGCCTGGCCCTGCGCGCCGCACTGGGGGGCGCAGGCTGGGCCTATGTGTACGAGGCCATGGCCCAGCCCCACCTGCGCGCGGGCCACCTGGTGCAGGCCCTGGCCGACTGGTGCCCGGCCGAGCCAGGATTTGCGCTGTATTACCCCGGGCGCAAACAGGTCAGCCCGGCGCTGCGTGCCTTGATTGACTGGTTGCGGGGGCAGCGGTAGGTGCGGCGTTGGTTCGGGTCGTGCGGCTTGCTCGAGCGCGGCGGTTTTGAAGGGAATGCAGCGGGAATGTCAAAAACGATAGCTGCTTGTGCTTGCTGGACGCGCGGAAAGGCCTGTTTTTTATCAAATTCTTGGCGAGATGGAACACGTGCATTGACCAACGGTGCTTCTGGCTGCATTCGCTGAGAAAGCGGGCTGCAGATTTCACCAGTCGCCGCAGGCCGGTGGAAGCAGCACACGGCTCGCTGAAGGAGGGTTGCTGCAGTGGGTGGTGCTGGTTGCGCTGACGCGGTGGCATGCTTGATTGCAATGCAGCTGGGCGTTACGCCAGCGGCGGCAACACCTGCGCCCGCTCCTCGCCAAACTTTTGCGCCTCGTCCACCAGCCATTCCCGCACCAGCTCCATGGTGGGGCTGGGGTGTGTGGTGGTCACAAACGAATACGCCGCGCGTGATGGCACGCTGCGCCCCAGCAGCGGCACCAGGCGCCCGGCCTTCACGTCCTGCAGCACCAGCGCGGCGCGGCCCATGGCGATGCCCTGGCCGGTGAGTGCGGCGCCCAGGGCCAGTTGCGACAGGTTGAACTGCTGGCCGCCCGCCCAGGGCGGTGGCGTGGCGCCCCTCTGCGCAAACCAGTGTTGCCATTCTTCGTACGTGTCTGCGCCGTCCCAGGCGCTGCCGTCGTGCAGCAACCAGTCGCCGTGCAGATCCTCGGGCGTGGTGATGGGCGGGTGCCGGGCCAGGAACTCGGGGCTGGCCACGGGGATGAGCCATTCGTCGAGGAACACGGTGGCGTTCAGGTCACGGTAGCCGCCCAGGTCGAAGCGCACGGCGGCCTCCACGCCGTCGCGCACCATGCGGGTGCGGTCCAGCGTGTGGAACTCGCCAAACACACGCAGCCCGGTGTGGGGGTGTTGGCGAAAGAAGTCGCCCAGCCGGGGCGTGAGCCAGCTCATGGCAAACGAGGGCGAGCAACTCAAGGTGGCGGTGGCGGTTTCAGGCGGCTGGCGCATCTGGGCCAGGGTGCTTTCGATGGCGTCGAAGCTTTCGCGCAGCACCACGGCCAGCCATTTGCCCTCGGGCGTGGGCACCAGCGCGCGCGGGGTGCGCAAAAACAGCGGACGGCGCAGCCAGTCTTCAAGCTGTTTGACCTGCTGGCTCACCGCGCCCTGGGTGATGCACAGCTCGGCTGCCGCTTTGGTAAAGCTGCCGTGGCGCGCGGCTGCATCAAAACTGCGCAGCCAGGCGAGGAGGGAGGGGGAGAGGCGAATATCCATTATTAATACTAATGATGCGCTCAATATAAATGGTTTGTGACGGGAGCGTGGCCAGCGAAGAATGGGGGCAAGCCTTTTCGAGATGAACGCGCCATGACGATTGCCGAACCCCAACCTGACGTCGATACTTTGCTGGCCAACCGCCTGCGCGACGCCCAGCCCGCCCTGTGGACCAACCCGGCGCGGCAGGCGCAGCCCGCTGCAGCTCTGCCTGCACTGGGTAGAAGTATTAGTCTGGATGATACGAAGGCGGCTGCTGCACGCCTGGACCGTTTTGCCGGGCTGCTGGCACAGGTGTTCCCCGAGCTGGCCACCACGGGGGGCGTGGTGGACTCGCCCCTGCTGCCTGCTGCGACGCTGGTGCCTGCACTGGGCTTGGCCGAAGGGCAAGGCAGGCTGTTCATCAAGGCCGACCACAGCCTGCCCGTGGCGGGCTCCATCAAGGCCCGGGGCGGCATGCACGAGGTGCTGGAGTTTGCCGAGGGGCTGGCGCTGCAGCATGGGTTGGTGGAGCCCGGCGGCGACTACCGCGCGCTCGCCACTCCGGCGGCGCGCGAGGTGCTGGGCCGCTACCAGGTGGCTGTGGGTTCCACCGGCAACCTGGGCATGAGCATTGGCGTGGTGGCCTCGGCCCTGGGCTTTCAGGCCACGGTGCACATGTCGGCCGACGCCAAGGAATGGAAGAAAGACCGCCTGCGCCAGCGCGGCGTACAGGTCGTGGAACATGCGGGCGACTACGAACGCGCCGTGGCCGCAGGCCGCGCCGAGGCGACCAGCAACCCGCTGTGCCACTTTGTGGACGATGAGCAATCCTTCTCGCTGCTGCTGGGCTACAGCGCGGCGGCGCTGCATTTGAAGAACCAGTTGGCCGAGCAGGGCGTGGCGGTAGATGCCGAGCACCCGCTCATCGTCTACCTGCCCTGTGGTGTGGGTGGTGCTCCAGCGGGCATCACCTTTGGCCTGCGGCAGGTGCTGGGGCCGCATGTGCATTGCTTTTTTGTGGAGCCGGTGCAGTCGCCATGCTTCATGGTCCAGATGCTGGCGGGGCCTGGAGAGCACCCCTCGGTGTACGACTGGGGCCTGACCAACCGCACCGAGGCCGACGGCCTGGCCGTGCCGCGCGCGTCGCTGCTGGCGGCCGAGCTGATGAGGCCTTTGCTGTCGGGCGTGTTCACGGTGGCCGACGACACGCTGTTTGCCCTGCTGGTGCAGGTATTGGACGCCTTGGGCGAACGCATTGAGCCCTCGGCCGCCGCAGGCTTCAGCGGCCCGGCCATGCTGACGGGCACGACCGCCGGGCAGGCCTGGCTGCGCAGCACCGGCGTGGATGCGGTGCTGCACAACGCCACGCACCTGGTGTGGACCACGGGCGGCCTGCTGGTGCCCGATGCGCAGTACCAGGGTTTTGTGCAGCGCGGGCGGGCCGTGCTGGCTGCGCAAGGCTGATGGTTGTCATCTACCCGATTCGTCTATTCCCCAACCTTTGCCACCTTTGGAGAGCACCCCATGAACCGCAAGCAACTGCTTTTGTCGTCCGCCATCCTCTGTGCCCTGGGGGCCGCAGCGTGGGGCCCGGCTGTAGCGCAAGAAGCTGCTTTCCCCAACAAACCCATCACGCTTGTGATTCCGTTCCCGCCCGGTGGCGCCACCGACGTGCTGGGCCGTCTCATCGGCAAGAAGCTGGGTGACAAGCTGGGCCAGAGCGTGGTGATCGACAACCGCGCAGGCGCGGGCACCACGATTGGCGCAACGTATGTCGCCAAGGCCGCGCCGGACGGCTACACGCTGCTGATGAGTTCGGGCACCACCTTCACCGTGAACCCTGCCGTGCGCGCCAAGCTGCCGTACGACCCGGTCAAGAGTTTTGAGCCCATTGGCATTGCAGGGCGCACCAGCCTGATCCTGCTGGCCAACAAGGACGTGCCTGTCAGCGATGTGAAGCAGTTTGTAGCCATGGTGAAAGCCGCGCCCGACAAGTACTCATACGGCTCGTATGGTGCGGGCACCACGTCGCAGTTTGCGGGCGAAATGTTCTTCCACGCGGCAGGCCTGAAGATCCAGCATGTGCCCTACAAGGGCAGTGCGCCCGCCATGGTGGACCTGATGGGCGGGCAGGTTCCGTTCACGGTCGATACCGTGTCGGCCGCGCTGCCGCAGCTCAAGGACGGCAAGATCAAGGCCATTGCCGTGACGGCGGGCAAGCGCTCAGCCCTCCTGCCCAAGGTGCCCACGCTGGCCGAAAGTGGCTACCCCGGCGTGGAGATGGACACCTGGCTGGCCTTGGTAGCCCCACGCGGCTTGCCGCCCGCCGTCAAGGCGCGGCTGGAACTGACGCTGGCGCAGGTGGTGGCAGACCCCGAAACCCGCGACAAACTGATCGCCGTGGGCTTTGAGCCCACCTATGCTTCTGCCAAGGCCGTGAGCGAGCTGATCGACAAGGAACTGCCGTTGATGCGCGCTGTGGCGCAGCGCGCTGCCATCACGGCAGATTGAACCAGAGCCGAACAACAAGGAGACAAGCGCGAGATGACAAGCCACAACGCATTGGTCGAGCTGACCGCCAACGAACTGCGCCACCGCATCGGCACGCGCGAAATCTCGCCCGTCGAACTGCTCGATGCCTGTATTGAACGCATCGAGGCCGTCAACCCGCATGTGAACGCCATCACCGCCACCTGCTACGACCGCGCCCGCACTGAGGCCCGGGCCGCCGAGCAGGCGGTGCTGCGCGGCGAGCCGCTGGGCCTGCTGCACGGGCTGCCCCTGGGTGTGAAGGACCTGGAGGCCACGGCCGGGCTGCTGACCACCTATGGCTCGCAGATCTACCGCGAACACATTCCGGCCGAAGACAACGTGCTGGTGGCGCGCCTGCGTGCGGCGGGCGCCATCGTCACTGGCAAGACCAATATCCCCGAGATGGGTGCGGGCGCCAATTCGCGCAACACCGTGTGGGGCGCCACAGGCAACCCGTTCAACCCCCACCTGAATGCGGGGGGCTCGTCGGGCGGGTCGGCCGCTGCGCTGGCGTGCGACATGCTGCCGGTGTGCACGGGGTCGGACACGGGCGGATCGCTGCGCATTCCGGCATCCATCTGCGGCGTGGTGGGTTTTCGGCCATCGCCCGGCGTGGTGCCCAGCTCGCGCAAGCTATTGGGCTGGACGCCGATTTCGGTGGTCGGCCCCATGGGCCGCACCGCGGAAGAAGCCTGCCTGCAATTGGCGGCCACGGCAGGCATGTCGGCGGGCGACCCGCTGAGCTACCCGCTGGACCCGATGAGTTTCCTTCTGCCCGAAACGGTGGACCTGAGTCGCCTGCGCGTGGCGTACACCGAAGACTTCGGCGCCTGCGCCGTGGATGACGGCATCCGCGCCGTGTTCCGCCGCAAGGTTCAGGCCATGAAGCACCTTTTTGCCAGCTGCGATGCCATCGATGTCGACCTGGGCGACGTGCACCGCTGCTTTGACGTGCTGCGCGCCGAAGCCTTTGTGGCCAGCACGCGCGAGGCCTACGAGCGCGACCCCGCCAGCCTGGGCCCCAACACCCGCGCCAACTACGAAATGGGCGCCGCCATGAACCTGCTGGACAGCGCCTGGGCCCAGGCCGAGCAAACGCGCATCCTGGCGCGGTTCCAGAAGCTGTACGAAAACTACGACGTGATTCTGGCGCCCACCACACCCGTGTCGCCCTTCGCCTGGACCGAGCTGTTTGCCAGCCATATCAACGGCGAGCCGCAGGCCAACTACTACCGCTGGCTGGCACTGACCTATGTGACCACGCTCACCACCCACCCCGCGCTCAGCCTGCCGTGCGGGCTGGACGACGCGGGCCTGCCGTTTGGCCTGCAGATCGTGGGGCGCTTCCGTGCCGACCGGCACACGTTGGGCGTGGGGCATGCGCTGGAGCAGGCGTTCAAGGGCATTGCAGGGCTGGCCCGGCCCCGGCCCGACATCGCCAAGCTGATACAAACCCATGCCGAACCCGCGCTGACCTCCATCGTGACCAGCGCGCCCGACCCCCGCGACGCCCGCAGCCTGCCGCGCGACGACCGTGCTGCATCGGCCGCGCAGGTGTCGGCGGTTTGAACAGGAGACTCCGACCATGCAAGCTGTAGACACCATCGTGATTGGCGCGGGCATTGCCGGGGCCTCTGTGGCCTGGCAATTGGTGCAGCCGGGTGCCGCAGGGCAAGGCGCCAGCGTGCTGCTGCTGGAGCGCGAATCGCAGCCCGGCTACCACACCACCGGTCGCTCGGCTGCGCTCTACATGGCGACCTATGGCACGCCCAACATCCAGGCGCTGACCCGGGCCAGCCGCGCGTTCTACGATGCGCCGCCGCCCGAGTTTGGCGCCGACCCCATCCTCTCGCCCCGTGGCGTGGTCTATGTGGCCGGGCCGGACCAGCTGGATCTGCTCAAGCAGACCTACGACGAGGCGCATGCCACGTCACCCAATGTGCAGTGGGTAGAGCAGGCCGAGCTGCTGGCCATGCTGCCCTGCTTGAAGCCCGAGGCCGTGGCCGCCGGCATGAGCGAACCCGAGGCCGCCGACATCGACGTGAACGCCCTGCACCAGGGTTACC
Source organism: Acidovorax sp. HMWF029 (assembly GCF_003060895.1). GTDB lineage: Bacteria > Pseudomonadota > Gammaproteobacteria > Burkholderiales > Burkholderiaceae_C > Acidovorax. The sequence continues at coordinate 12,145 of NZ_QAIH01000081.1, forward strand.
TCCGTGGCCTGCGCCAGCGCGGCGGCCAGGTGCTGACCCACGCCGAGGTCACCGCCGTACGCCGCGCTGGAGATGCGTGGGAGGTGGGGCTGGCCGACGGGCGGATGTTTGCCGCTTCCACGATCGTCAATGCTGCAGGGGCCTGGGCCGATGTGGTGGCGGGCCTTGCAGGGGTGCCACCCATCGGGCTGGAGCCACGCCGCCGCACGGCATTTACCTTTGCCGTACCCGAGGGCATGGACGCCACCCACTGGCCTGCGGTGATCGGCATCGACGAAAGCTTTTACTTCAAACCCGATGCGGGGCAACTGCTGGGCTCGCCGGCCAATGCTGACCCCACGCACCCGCACGATGTGGTGCCCGAGGAGCTGGATGTGGCCACCGGGATCTATCACATCGAGGAAATGACCCGGTTCCAGATCCGCCGCCCGTCACACACCTGGGCGGGCCTGCGTTCGTTTGTGTCTGATGGCGACATGGTGATCGGCTGGGACAACCATGTGCCCGGCTTCTTCTGGATGGCCGGGCAGGGGGGGTATGGGATTCAGAGCGCGGCGGGCGCCTCGCTGTTGGCGCGGCAGTTGTTGCGCGGCGAGCCGCTGGCCGAGGAGCTGGTGCGCGAGGGCGTGGGGGTGGAGGGGCTGTCGCCTGCGCGTTTGCGCTGAACTTTCAGGGGGGCGCGGCCCCGAGTCCTTCAGGCAAACGTATTGACGTTGGTGCCCAGCGTGCCGCTGGTGGCCAGCGCGGGCTGTGGCATGGATTGCTGCATGGCGTCCAGCAGGGTGGCTGCCGATACGGCCTGCATGTCCAGCGCCTTTTTCAGCACCACCATGTTCAGGGCGTCCGACGTTTTGGCGCTGGCCAGGTTGGTGGCAGTGCTGACAATGCTGTTGGCGAGGGCGACGTCCATGGCGATTCCTTGGGGTAGTGGCGGTTTATCGGCATCGTGGCGGCGGGCTTGAGGGGTGTTACATCTGCCGAGGGGGAGGGGCCGAGTCAGCCCCGGTGCTCTGCCCAGCCCACGCGGCCTTGCCCGCCGTCGTTGATGCGCTGTACGAATACGACCGCTTGTGTCTCGGGCAGGCGGATCAGCAATTGCACCAGCGTGCCATGCTGCACGTCCACCAGCTCGGCCCCTGCCGATTCCACCTCGCGCCGCACAAAGCCCTCCAGCGCATAGGGCACCTGGCATCGCAGCGTGGCCATGCGCTGCAGCGTGACCTTAGGGGTGGTGAGCAGGGCCTGGGCAATGGTGTCGGTGTAGGCGCGTACCAGGCCACCCGCGCCCAGCTTCACGCCGCCAAAGTAGCGCACCACGGTGGCCAGCACGCCTTCCAGGTCCTGGTGGCGCAGCACGTCGAGCATGGGGCGCCCGGCCGTGCCGCCGGGTTCGCCGTCGTCCACCGCAGCCGACTGGCCACCCGCCAGCAGCGCCCAGCAGATGTGGGCGGCGCCGGGGTGCTGCTTCCAAAGCGCATCCACGGCCGCCTGGGCGCTGGCGCGGTCGGCCATGGGCTGCACGCAGCCGATGAAGCGGCTTTTCTTGATGATGAGTTCGCTGTGGGCAGGGGCGGCCAGGGTGTAGGGCATGGGGCAGTGAGTGTAAGAGCCTGTGTTGTGTGACGAATTTCACGCAGGGCGCTCTCATTAAGCGATGCGGGCGGCCCGGAAGGCTCGAATGTGCGTTCTGTCACACACCAAAGCGGCATGTATTCCTACACTGCCCCGCTGTTGTGGTGGCCTACGCTCGCGCTACGTTTTTGAAAGCACCAGGCCCCAGAAAAAAGGAACTGCCATGATTGCCACCCCGTTCTCCGCCCCCATGCCCCCCCGCTTGGCTAGCCAGGTGTTTGATCGGTTCATGTCCCAGTCTGCCACTGCTGATACGCGCACACCCATGATG
>NZ_QAIH01000082.1 GCF_003060895.1 Acidovorax sp. HMWF029
GTGTTTGATCGGTTCATGTCCCAGTCTGCCACTGCTGATACGCGCACACCCATGATGGCGACAGTGGTGAACAACCCTGTTCATCAGGAGGAGGATCTGCCCGATCTGGCCCAGCGCGTGCGGGAAGTGGGCGAGTGGTAGAGACGCAAGACAGATCCGATGCAGGCATAGCAACCGATGGCACGATGGAGGCCGCCAGCGTAGTTGGGCGCTGAGATCACTGCCTGTGCAGTGGTTTGCCGATGCTGTCGTCACCCGGAGTTTCCACCAGGCTGCGCGCCATCAGCACGCTGGTGTAGTTGGTCAGTGGCCGCCAGTCGCATTCGCCAACCACCCGGTAGCCCCAGGATTCATACATCGCAATCAAGGCCGCCGCAGGCTGGGCCGTATCCAGCGCCAGGGTCTGGGCGCCTGCCTGCCTGGCCAATTCGGTTGCGTATGCGTGCAACTGTGTGCCGTAGCCCCGGCCCTTGGCCTGGGGGGTGATGCAGAACTGGCACAGCGACCAGACTGTGGGGTCCTGGTACAGCTGCACGGTGGATTCCGGCTGGGGCGGCCGCAAGGTGGCCGTGCCCACGTAGTCATCTCCCGCCACCATCACCAGCCCCGTGCCGGACGCAAAGCGCTTGGCCGTGTCTTCCACCGACTGGTGGGTGCCCCAGTAGCGCAGGCCCAGGCGGGCGTGGGGTGCGTAGGCAGCGTGGATGAGTGCCGTCAGGCGCGCCAGGTCGTCGTCGGGCGTGACCTGGCGGATCGCGGGGCGGGGGCTGTGGGTCATGGTGGTGGACTTGTGGGGTGTGCGTTGCCAGCGGGTGTTTGTTGCAGCTACAGCTACAGCTACAGCTTCAACTCCCAAGTCTCTCCTACCAGCTGCTGGCCAAAGCCATCGTAGGGCTCCGACTTGGTCAGGCGGAAGCCGCGCTGGGCATAGATGCCCCGCGCAGCTGTCAGGCAGCTGTTGGTCCACAGCACCATCTTCTTGTAGCCCTTGGCGCGCGCAAAGGCAAGGCATTCGTCGGTCAGCCGCGCGCCCAGGCCCAGCCCGCGCGCCTTGGGGGTCAGGATCAGCATGCGAAGCTGGGCCGTGGTGGGGGATTTGCGCACCACAAACACCGCGCCTACCCGCTCGCCGTCCAGCTCGGCAATCCATGCCTTTTCCCATTCGGGCTCGAACTTGCGCAGAAACTGCGCGGCAATATCGGCAACCAGCGCCTCGAAGCGGCTGTCCCAGCCGTATTCGCGCCAGTAGATCTCGCCATGCTGCTGCACCACCCAGCCCATGTCGCCGGGCACCGGGTCGCGCAGCACGGCCATGCGCGGGGGCGCGCCTGCGCCCGATGCCGGGTCCAGCAGGGCTTCGATGCGCTCCATGGCGTCCACCACCTCTTGCTGGCGTGCGGGGGGCAGCGGGGCGAGCAGGGCGCTGGCTTCGTCGCGCGAGCGCTGCTGCAGCGGCTCGAACACTGCGCGCCCGGCCTTCGTCAGGGCCAGCACGCTTTGCCGTGCGTCCTGCGCGCTGGTAGTGCGGCGGATCCAACCCGCCTGCTCGAACCGGCGCAGGATGCGGCTCATGTAGCCGCCATCCAGCCCCAGCTCCCGCGCCAGCTCACTTGCCACGGGAGCCTCGCGGTGCGCCAGTTCATAGAGCACGCGCACGTCGGTCAGAGACAGGTCGCTGCCCAGGTACGGGTCCAGCACGCCGATGCGGCGGGTGAAGAAGCGGTTGAAGTGGCGCACCGCCTTCACAGCGCTGGCAGAGACGGAGGGGCTGCTCGAAGGAGTGGGTGTACTGTTGTTCATGAATGACTTTGTCAGTCAATTAATTGACAAAAGCAAGTATATGCCTGGTGGCGATCAAGCCTGCTACGGAGAGGGGCAAGTGCTGCAAGGGCGACAAAAACTGCCTGCCAACGTAAAATTACGGGTTATCCACCACAGACGCGCCCCACGAAGGCCCCCATCGCACCGGGGGCGGCCGCGACCCCCTTTGCATGAACGCCCCCGTTGACGTCTCCTTTTTTGCGCGTGCCGCAAAGCCTTTGTCCAGCTACCGTCCGTACTGGGCCAAGCGCTTTGGCACGGCCCCGTTCCTGCCGATGAGCCGCGCGGAGATGGACAAACTGGGCTGGGACAGCTGCGACATCATCCTGGTGACGGGCGACGCGTACGTGGACCACCCGAGCTTCGGCATGGCCGTGATTGGCCGTACGCTGGAAGCCCAGGGCTTTCGCGTGGGTATCATTGCCCAGCCCGACTGGCAAAGTGCCGAGCCCTTCAAGGTGCTGGGCAAGCCCAACCTGTTTTGGGGCGTGACGGCGGGCAACATGGATTCGATGATCAACCGGTACACCGCCGACCGCAAGATCCGCAGTGACGACGCCTACACCCCCGGCGATGTGGGCGGCAAGCGCCCAGACCGCGCCGCCATTGTCTACAGCCAGCGCTGCCGCGAGGCGTACAAAGACGTGCCCATCATCCTGGGCGGCATCGAAGGCAGTCTGCGCCGCATTGCGCACTACGACTACTGGAGCGACAAGGTGCGCCGCTCCATCGTGGTGGATAGCAAGTGCGACCTGCTGCTGTACGGCAATGCCGAGCGCGCCCTGGTCGAGGTGGCCCACCGTATTGCGGCGCGCGAGCCGGTGGAAAACATCACCGACGTGCGCGGCACGGCCTTTGTGCGCCGTCCCGATGACGAAAGCGGCAAGGGCTGGTTCGAGATCGACTCCACCACGGTGGACGAGCCAGGCCGTGTGGAAGCGCACATCAACCCCTACATGACCACCAGCGAGCAGGCCGCAGCCCAAGGCAGCACCTGCAGCAAGGATGATGCTACTGATTCTGTAGCTGAAAAGGCAGATGGGACGCGCGGTGAAGGCCAAAAAAGCGCTGAAAAAACCGACCCCAACCCCGCCATACAGCCCATGCTGTTCGTCGCCAACCCTGCGCTCAAGGCCAAGCTCAAGGTGCCGCCGCGCGAAAAGAGCGTGATCCGCCTGCCCAGCTACGAGCAGGTGAAAAGCGACCCGGTGCTCTATGCCCATGCCAACCGCGTGCTGCACCTGGAGACCAACCCCGGCAACGCCCGCGCGCTGGTGCAGGCGCACGGTGAGGGCGTGACGGCGCGCGATGTGTGGATCAACCCGCCCCCCATCCCGCTGACCACGGCCGAGATGGACCATGTGTTCGACCTGCCGTACGCCCGTGGGCCGCACCCCAGCTACGCCGACGAGAACGGCAGCCACGACGGCGCGACCAAGATACCGGCGTGGGAGATGATCCGTTTTTCGATCAACATCATGCGCGGCTGCTTTGGCGGCTGCACCTTCTGCTCTATCACCGAGCACGAAGGCCGCATCATCCAGAGCCGCTCCGAGGATTCCATCATCCAGGAGATCGAGGACATCCGCGACAAGGTCAAAGGCTTCACCGGCACCATCAGCGACCTGGGCGGTCCTACGGCCAACATGTACCGCCTGGGCTGCCGCTCGCCCGAGATCGAGGCCGCCTGCCGCAAGCCCAGTTGCGTGTACCCCGGCATCTGCCAGAACCTCACCACCGACCACGGCCCACTCATCAAGATCTACCGCCGTGGCCGCGCCTTGAAGGGAATCAAGAAGATCCTGATCGGCTCGGGCCTGCGCTACGACCTGGCCGTGAAAAGCCCTGAGTACGTCAAGGAGCTGGTGCAGCACCACGTGGGCGGCTATCTCAAGATTGCGCCCGAGCACACTGAGCAGGGCCCGCTCACCAAGATGATGAAGCCGGGCATCGGCAGCTATGACAAGTTCAAGCAGATGTTCGAGAAGTTCAGCGAAGAGGCGGGCAAGAAACAGTTCCTGATCCCGTACTTCATCGCCGCGCACCCCGGCACCAGCGACGAGGACATGATGAACCTCGCCATCTGGCTCAAGAAGAACGGTTTCCGCGCCGACCAGGTGCAAACCTTCTACCCCAGCCCCATGGCCACGGCCACGGCCATGTACCACTCGGGCCGCAACACGCTCACCCGCGTGCGCCGCCAGATGCGCGACACCGCCGAAGAGTCCGTGGACATCGTGCGCGGCGAAAAGCGCCGCCGCCTGCACAAGGCCTTCTTGCGCTACCACGACCCGAACAACTGGCCGCTGCTGCGCGAGGCGCTCAAGGCCATGGGCCGGGCGGATTTGATCGGCAACGGCAAGCAGCATCTGATCCCGACCTTCCAGCCGCTGACCGATGGCGGCTACCAGAGCGCCCGGCGCAAGAACAGCACTGCGTCCACGGGCGGCGGCGGGCTCGGCTACACCATCAACAAGGATGGCAAGGCCGTCGCTCTGCGGCCCCGCCCGCAGGAGTTGAACGAACCCAAGGGCGACGTGCGTTTTCGTGGCACGGCCCCCCAGCCGGGCCGCATGCTGACCCAGCACACCGGGCTGCCGCCGCGTGTGACGGGTTCTGCCTCCAAAACCAAGCCCGTGGGCAGCGGCAAGCCGTTCAAGAAGGCGCGCTGACCGCTCCGAACGCGCCCTGGCACTTCAGGGCACTTCAGGCCTGGCGCTACTAAGGGCTGGCCCGCTGTGCGGCGGCGCGTGCCCCTGCGCTGCACCGGCACTCCGCGCAGGCTCTGGCCTGGAGGTGTTGCGCAGGTCGAGATAGTCATCGAGCGGCACCGGCCGCGCCAGCGCATAGCCCTGCGCATAGTCCACGCCGATGTCCCGCAGGGCATCTGCGATGGCCTGCGATTCGACAAACTCCGCAATCGTCCGTTTGCCCATGACATGGCCGATGTGGTGGATCATCTCCACCATGGCCCGGTTGGCGGGGTCGTTCAGCATGTCCTTCACAAAGCTGCCGTCGATCTTGAGGTAGTCCACCGGCAGGTGCTTGAGGTAGTTGAAGGACGACATGCCCGCGCCAAAGTCATCGAGCGCGAAGCGGCAGCCCAGTTGCTGTAGCTCTTTCATCAGCCGCACGGCATTGGGCAGGTGCGATATGGCGCTGGTTTCCGTGATCTCGAAGCACAGCATGTGCGGGTCTACCCCCGAATCGGCCAGTGCGCTGCGAATCAGCTTGAGCAGGCTGTCATCCCCCAGGCTGGTGCCAGAGAGGTTGATGGCGCAGGTGTGCACAGGCGGCAGGCCCGGCTGCTGCTGGTGCCGGGCCAGAGTCTCCAGCGTGTGGCGGATGACCCAGCGGTCGACAGAGGTCATCATGCCGTAGTGCTCGGCCGCTGGGATGAAACATCCGGGCGCAATCAGCTGGCCGTCGTCTTCGCGCAGGCGCAGCAGCACCTCCATGTGCAGGCCATTTTCGCTGCTGGGCTGCAAGGGTGCGATCGTCTGGGCATGCAGCTGGAACCGGTTGTGCTCCAGCGCCAGGCGCAGCCGCCGTACCCAGTCCATCTCGCCCTCGCGGCGGCTCATCTCGATGTCTTCAGGCTGGTAGATGACAACGCGGTTGCGCCCGCCTTCCTTGGCGCGGTAGCAGGCCATGTCAGCTACCCGCATGGCCTCCTGAATGGAGGTCAGGGCGGGAATGAGCTGCACCATGCCGATGGACAGGCCGGTGCGCAGCTGCTGGCCTTCCCAGTTGAGCCGCAACTCCTGTCCGGCCCGGCGCAATTGCTCGGCGATGCGGGCCGAGGGCCCGGCCGGGCAGTCCTTGAGCAAGATGCCGAACTCGTCGCCGCCCAGCCGCGCCAGAGTGTCGCCCTCCCGCAGGTGGCTTTGCAGCATGCGGCAGACCTCGCGCAGCATCTCGTCGCCTGCCTGGTGGCCGCAGGTGTCGTTGATGAGTTTGAACTGGTCCATGTCCACGTACAGCAGCGAGCCCTCACGCCCCACGGGGCGGGGCTGGGCCAACAAGGCTTCGAGGCGGCGCTCGAACTCGCGCCGATTCACCAGGCCCGTCAGCGCATCGTGGCTGGCTTGCCATGACAGCTGCTCCACGTAGTGCTGTTCACGCGTCACGTCGTGCAACACCAGCACGGCCCCGGTGAGAACCCCCCGGTGGTGGATGGGCGAGCCCACCAGCTTGACCGGAACGATGGTCTGGTCCGCGCGCACCAGCGTGGTGTGCACATGGCCCAGGGCTGCACTGCCGCTGCGCAGGATGTTCTGCACCAGCGTGTCGGCAGACAGCGTTGGTGCCTCGCCATCAAACACCAGCAGCTGTGCCAGTGGCTGGCCTGCAGCCTGAGCGACCGGGCGGGCCAGCAGCGCTTCGGCGGCGGCGTTCATGTACACCACCTGGCCCTGGGTGTTGGTGGTCACCACGCCGTTGCCAATGGCGGCCAGGGTGGTGCGCGCCTGTTCGCGTTCGGCCTCCAGGGCCTGTTCGGCCCGGCGGCGCTGCACAAGCAGGCCGTGTGTGTGCCACAGGGTCAGCAGTATGAGAGCGGCCGCCATGCCCATGTTGCTCCACATCAGCAGGCGCACGATCTGGCGAGAGCTTTCGCCCAAGGACTTGCTGAAGTCGCGGGCGGCGGGGGTGACGCCGGCGTTGATCTCGTGGATGGCGTCCTGCCACCGCTGCCGGGTGGCGGCGTCCGCCGTGCCGTCGGTGTTGCGCCGGTGGATCTCGTGCGATAGCTCGCGCAGCGCGTTGATGTATTCATCGCCGATGAGCCAGTGGCTCACGGGCTCTTTGACCAGGTCCAGGTGGGCGAAGTAGCGCAGCAGCCAGATCAGGCTGTCGATGTCGTCAGGGTGGTTGCCGCCGCGCAGAAAACCTTCGCGCGCCACATCGGTTTGTACCTGGCCTGGCTGCAGGGCCAGCCGACCTGCGCGGTCACCAAGAGGGATGTCCATGGCGCGCGCAAACCCTTCGAACGCCTGGGGCGAGCCGCTGATCGCGTACTGGTGGAGGTGGTAGATGGCGTCCTTCTGACCCTTTGTCCACAGGCTTTCACCCGCAACAAAGGCACGCACGCCCGACAGAACTTGCAGGCTGGCCGTGGCACAGGCGGCCAGCAGCAGCACCATCATGATGAACGGCCATGTCACCCGCAAGGTCAGCGGCACCGGTTTTCGCTCGACTGGCTGCTTTGGCTGCTGCAACACATCCATGGATTGGTCCCCCGCCTCATGCTTCGTTGCAGGGCGCTGACCATGGCCGGGGCGCCCTTGTTGCTCTGCGGTGCCTGCACCTTGCGCGAACCGTCTTCGCCACGGGTGGGGGCCCGTGATCGGTGTGCGGTACTGCGGTGCAGTGCCTGCGAACCACTATATAGCGATCAATGGGCAGACGCATGCAAAGTTTGGATATGTGACGGACATGTTTGTTGCCGTCTGCTGCCACTGGTGCCTGGTGCTTGGGCTGTCATGCCAGCGCTGTTCGCCCATGGTGCCCCCACATCGCGCGCGGTGGCTGTTCCTCGCCCCCTGAGGAGCCAAGAGCGAGGTGTCGGAGGCTGCCCCCCCTCTGGGGCCTGCCACAGCGCGGTGGCCTCTGCAGGCCGCCGGGTGCAAAAAAATGAATCAAAATGGCTGGTTCCGCGCTTCCATCATGCGTTTTAAGCTATCAAATTTGAAGCGCTTGAGGGACCGCTACCGTAGCCACCCGCCCAGCCAGGCCACCAGCACGGCGCAATGAACCGCCACCGTTACCCAGTACACGGCGCGGAACTCCGGTTTGCGCGACTTGTGGCGCAGCCACTGCTGCGCGCACCACGCACCCGGCCAACCGCCTGCCAGGCTGAGCAGGTGCAGGTGGCTTTCCTTGGTGCGCCACTGGCCGTTTTGTGCGGCGCTCTTGTCGATTGCATAGATCACAAAGGTCAGGACGTTGATGGCGGCAGCAGCGCCCAAGGACCACAGCGGGAGCTTGTCCGCCCAGACGCCCCAGCCCAGCAGCGCGGCCCAGCCCAGCATCAGGAGCAGAGTTGGCATGGCCGGGGTATGGGCCCCCAGGTGCGCTTTTGCAGGGCGCTCGCGGCGCCGGGCGGGTCGCGGGGCAGGGGGACGCGCAGGCTGTGCCTTGCGTTGAGGCGCCGTTGTCGACGCGCTCGTGGCTGGTCGGGCTGCGCCCCCGGCCTGGGCCGCAGGCTGTACCGCCATTGCCCGGGGGCCTTTGCCGCCCACGTGGATTTCGTCGTAGACCACGGCCAGCCCCTCGCGGGGCGCTGCGCTGCCCCGGTAGTCCCGCACATGAAAGAAAACGTCGGCAGAGGTGTCGGGGCTGCGGATAAAGCCGAACGCGCGCGTGGCGTCCCAGCGGATGACGGTGCCTTGTTTCTGCATCGGTACAAAAAGGCTCAGGCCAGGGTGTGCAGGGGGATGTCTTGCACCACGGCCAGCGCATCGAGCTGGGCGCGGGTTTGCGTGCGCAAGAAGGCTGCCACGGCGGCGTGGGTGGCCGGGGCACGCAGCACCTGCGGGTCGCCCACGGCAGGCAAACCGGCGGCAGCGCACAGGCTGGCAGCAAAGTGCGGTTCCAGCGCCGCCACGGCCACGCGGCCGTCGGCGCAGGGGTAGATGCGGTAGCCCGCGTGGTGGCCGCCCACGTCGCCGTCGGGCGTGGTCAGGCCCCAGTCGCGCGGCTGGGCCAGCCAGGCGGCAGCGTCGGCCAGGGCCACTTCGATGCACACGCCGCTGCCGGTGTGGGCGCGCTCCAGCAGGGCTTGCAGCACGGCTTCGCTGGCCATCAGGGCGCCGCCCATGTCGGCATAGAGCGTGGGGGGCATCTCGGTGCCGGTCACCAGGCCGGCGTCGGCCAGATAGGTGAGGTCATGGCCCGGTTCTTCGGCCCGCTCTGCCGCTGCGCCCACGATGCGCACCAGCGACAGGCGGGGGTATTTGGCCTGCAAAACGTCCCAGCCCAGGCCCAGCTTGGTGAGCGCCGAGGGGCGGAACGAGGTGATGAGCACATCGGTGCGTGCCAGCTCGTCGTGCAGCGCGGCCTGTCCCTCGGGTGTCTTGAGGTGGGCGTGCACCACGCGCACGCCATCGTGCAGCGTGGCGTAGGCTGCGGGGCTGTAGATGCCCATGGGGTCGGCGCTGGGGTAGCCGGGGGATGGTGGCGGTTCGAGCTTGGTGCACTCGGCGCCCATGCGTGCACAGCGCATCAGCGCGGCGGGGCCGGGCAGGTTGAGGGCGAGGCTAAGAACGCGGGTGTTGCGCAGGGGC
>NZ_QAIH01000007.1 GCF_003060895.1 Acidovorax sp. HMWF029
GGCCAGGATGAGTCGGCGGGGTGTAGAGGTCAGCGTGGTCGTGTTCATGGTGGTATGCCTTTCCCATCGGAGTTGCGATGAAAGGCAGTGTGGACACGCACGCTTAGACGAAACTTAGGCGCCGCCAAGGGCGCCCCGCAAGACCAGGGGAAGGCCGCAGGCTACGCCGCCCCGCGCCCTTTCTGGCTCTCGAAGTAGACCACCTTGCGGGCGCGCATCACGTCTCCAAGCGGGCGGTGCGCCGCAAGGGCCTGCCAGGGGTCGAACACGGCGGCCTCGACCTGCGCGGCCAGCGTGGGGTCGGCTGCAGGGTCTTGGCGGGGCAAGGTCAGCCGGGCCACGGTGGTGTAGGGCGTGGGCCAGTCCACGCTGGCATCCTCAATGGGGGTGGTGGCCTCGTCCACAAAGGGCTGCAGTTGCAGGTCCCACGACAGGTCCTGCTGGCACAGGCGGCCCGAGAACTCTGCGTTCCAGTCGTCCTGCACCTGGGTGACCGGCGCACCATTGGATGCATGGGGCACCAGGCGCACACGCACGGCATAGGGCCCGCTGGCGATGGGGGCCGCACTGTGCAGGGGGTGCGACGCGAAGCCGCCGAAGGAACGCCCAAATGTCTTGACTGTCTTTGCGATCTGCCTGGCGGCCCCCAGCAGCCCGTGGCGCTGCACCAGGAACTTGATCAGCGCACCACCGCCATGCGAGGCAGCCACCACAAAGTCCACAAACTCGCCACTTTGGGGAAAGGCAAACTTCTCCTGGTTGATAAGCAGGAAATCCTGACTTTTGGCAGGCCCGTTGCCCAGAGCAGAATCGCCCCGCACGCCCAAGACGCTGAAGGCAAAGCCACGGATGTCCGGCTTGCGGTCTGAGGCTGTGTCCATGCCGCCGTTGCTCAGCCGCACAAGCACCTCGTACAACCCGGGCTCCGCAAACAACCCCTGGGCCGCAAACGCGGGCAGATCGCCCAGCACCTTCAGTCGACCCCGGGCGGCCGTGAGCTGCTTGCGGTGCAGGCCCCGCCCATTGCCGTACTTTTGCGACTTGCGTGCCTGCAGATCTGCAAACTGGCGCGCATACCCGGCAAAGCGCTGCGCTTCGTCGGGAGCCACCACTTCTTTCCAGCCGGTGCTGGGGGTGTAGCGTGTGTCCATGGGCCACCTCGTTTTAAAGCCAGCGCGCATGGTAGCGCGCCACACCCCAAACCGCCCCCCCCTGCAGCCACTGCAGCCACTGCAGCCACTGCGCTACAGGCTCAAGAAACGGTACACGATGGCCCCCTGCACCGCCTCGCCCGGTGCCAGCCAACGCACCGGAAAGGCGGGGTGGTTGGGCGCATCGGGGTACTCCATGGGCTCCAGGCAGATGCCGTCACCCGGCTGCCAGAGCCAGCCGCCCGGCCCAGCCCCACGCCCCAGGTCCCGCGCGGGGTCGGCCTTGAGGCCGTGGCCTGCATACACCTGCACGCCGGGCGCGGTGCTCCAGACCTCCAGGGCGCGGCCGCTCACGGGCTCGCTGAGCAGCGCCGCCAGGCGCAGGCCGGGTGGGGTGGCGGATGCAGCCGGGGCAGCGTGGAAAGCGCCCGGTTCATCGAGCACCAGGTAGTGGTCCAGCCCACCGGCCAAGGCCATTTGCTCATGCGGCGTTGTGATGGCATCCCCCACACGGCGGGCCTGGCGGAAGTCGAACGGCGTGCCCGGCACAGCTGCCAGCGCGCCCGTGGGGCACACATCGGCGGCCAGTGGCACATAGCGGCTGGCGGGCACCTGCAGGCTGTGTCCATGGGTGCTGCCCCGGCCTGCCAGGTTGAAGAACGCATGCCCCGTGAGGTTGAGCACCGTGGGCGCGCGCAGCGCCTGGGCCGTCCAGGCCATGTGCAGCGCGTTGTCGGCCGTGACCTGCAGGTGCAGCAGCACATGCACATCGCCCGGTACGCCGTCGTCTTCGGTGCGAAAGGTGTGGCTCAGTGTGAGTGCATCTGTCTGCACATCATCCACAGCAAACACCTGAAAGCGGCTGCCGCGCGGCCCACCGTGGTGGTGGTGTGGGCCGCTGTTGGTGGGCAGCTGCAGGTGCGAGCCGTCGGGCAGGGTGAGCGTGCCTGCACGCAGCCGCCCGGCCCAACGCCCGATCAATGCGCCCATGGAGAGCTGACCGTCTAGGTAGCCCTGCAGGCTGTCATAGCCCAAAGCCACATCCACCAGACCGCTCTGCCCATCAGGCACCGCCACCTGCACCAGGCGGGCGCCGTAGTTGCTCACGGCCACCTGCAGGCCACCGGCTCCATGCAAAGTGAAAAGATCGGTGCGCTGGCCATGCAGGTCGCGCTGGAATGCTTCGCGGGAAAGTGGGTATGCCATGCGCCAAGTCTATTTCGTGGGGCTGGCTGCGTCGCGCGTCACCAGCCAAATGCCGCCACACACCAGCACCAGGGCCAGCAGGTTCTTCCACTCCCACAGCGCCTCGCCCAAGAAGAGTGCTGACAGCGCCGCGCCGAAGATCGGCACGGTGAAGTTGAACACCGTGACCTGGCTTACCCGGTTGTGCTTGAGCAGGATGCTCCACAGCGAAAACGCGGCCGACGACAGCAGCGCCAGGTACACCAGCAACACGCTGGAGCCCCAAGTAAAGCCCCTGAGCGAGCCGCCCAGGCCCCAACCAATCGCCAGCAACGCCGCGCCGCCAATGCCCAGTTGCCATCCTGTCATCACCACCGAATCCATGCGCTGCGACACCTGCTTGCCGTAAATGCTGGCCGCAGCCAGCACAAAGGCCGCGATCACCACAAAGCCTTCGCCCAGCAGGGTGAAATCCAGGTCCAGCGTGCCACGCCCCAGGTTCACCACCATGACGCCCGCGAAGCCCACCAGGCAGCCGCAGAGCTTGGCGTGGCTCAGGCGGTCGTTGTGATAGACCCAGTGCGCGAGCAGCACGCTGAAAAAAGTGCCCGTGGCATTCATGATCGAGCCCTTGACCCCGGTGGTGTGCGCCAGCCCTACGTAGAAGAACACGTACTGCAGCGTAGTCTGCGCCAGGCCCAGCCCTACCAGCTGGCGCCCTGCCCCAAAACCCAGGCCCCAGATGGCCTTGCGCGTGGCCGCAGCCCAGGCGAGCAGGATGAGCCCCGCGCCCAGAAACCGCCAGCCTGCAAACACCAGCTGAGCAGGAATGTCATTGCGGGCAATGCCAAACCAGGCGTAGCCGGTCTTGATGGCAGGGTACGAACTGCCCCACAGAAGGCAGCACAGCAACGCCAGCGCCACCACGACCTTGCGGTCGGAAAAACGGGAATGCCCCATGAGAAACGGTCTTTCAAGGACAACAGCCCTTGCGGGCAAGGGCTGTGGAAGAGAGAACACAAAGGGCCGCAGCCCAGCGAGAGTCAGGTCACAGGTGCGGGGTTGAACAGCACCAGTGCGTTGTGCAGCTGCCACTGCTCTGCCCAGGTCTTCTTGCGGCCGCTGGCCACATCGAGCAGCAGGTGGAACATCTCCCAGCCCAGGTCTTCGATGGTGGCCTGGCCGTCGGCGATCTTGCCGGCGTTGATGTCCATCAAATCGTGCCAGCGACGGGCCAGATCAGTGCGCGTAGCCACTTTGACCACCGGGCATTCGGCCAGGCCGTAAGGCGTGCCCCGGCCGGTGGTGAAGACGTGCAGGTTCATGCCAGCGGCCAGCTGCAGCGTGCCGCAGATGAAATCGCTGGCAGGCGTGGCGGCGTACACCAGGCCGCGCTGATCGCACCGCAGCTTTTCGCCAGGCGCCAGCACATGCGCAATGGGTGCGGTGCCGCTCTTGATGATGGAACCCATGGCCTTTTCGGCAATGTTGGACAAGCCCCCCGCCTTGTTGCCCGGCGTGGTGTTGGCCGCACGGTCCACGCGGCCCCGGTCCAGGTAGCGGTCGTACCAGCCCAGCTCGCGCACGATGGATTCGGCCACCTCGGGCGTGGCCGCGCGGCTGGTGAGCTGCTCGACGGCGTCGCGCACCTCGGTGTTCTCGCTGAACATCACGGTGGCGCCCGCGCGCACCAACAGGTCGGCGCAAAAGCCCACGGCGGGGTTGGCGGTGACGCCCGAGAAAGCATCGCTGCCACCGCACTGAACGCCCAGCACCAGCTCGCTGGCGGGGATGGTCTCCCGGCGGCGGGCGTTCAGGCGTTCCAGGTGCGGGCGCGCGCTTTGCACGATGTGCTCGAGCATGGACATGTAGCCCACATGCTCGTCGGCCTGCAGGCACACGGTCTCGGGGCCCAGGGCGGCATCGCGCTCGTCGGTGATGGGGAAGCTGCCCGGAGGCAGCAGGCGATCAGGCTGGAGCTTTTCGCAGCCCAAGCTGACCACCATGACCTCGCCACCAAAATTGGGATTGAGGCTGATGTTGCGCAGGGTGCGAATGGGGATGATGGCGTCGGCTGCATCAATGGCCACACCGCAGCCATAGGTGTGCTCCAGGCCGATCACGTCGTCCACCCGTGGGTACAGGGGCAGCAGCTCGGCCTTGATGCGGCGCACAGCCTGTGCCACCACACCGGCCACGCACTGCACGGTGGTGGTGATGGCCAGAATGTTGCGCGTGCCCACCGAGCCATCGGCGTTGCGGTAGCCCTCAAAGGTGTAGCCCGTGAGGGGCTCCAGCACGGGCGGCTTCACCGTGGCCATGGGCAGGCCCTCCAGCGCGCGGGCCGAGGGCATCTGCAGCAGGCGCTCATGCACCCAACTGCCCGCGGGAATGGGCTTCAAAGCGTAGCCGATGGGCACGTTGTAGCGGCGCACCACATCGCCCTCGGCAATGTCCTGCAGTGCCACCTTGTGGCCCTGGGGCACTTTGTCGCGCAGGGCCAGACCTGCGCCGGGCACACCCGGGGGCAGCACAGTGCCAGAGGGCAAGCCGCCGTCGTTGGCCACGATGGCGACGTTGTCATCCGCGTGCATGCGGATGGTGAGGGGTTCTCGCATCGGTTCGCTCACTTCGTTGTCATTTCGCGCGCAGCGCAGCCATGAGCACGCACCTCACTTGAGCACCAGGTTCGGTAGCCACATCGAGAACGATGGCACGTAGGTCACCAGCATCAAGGCGGCGATGAGCGCGCCATAAAACGGCCATATCGTGCGCATGACCGACCCCACGGAAATGCCTGCAATCGTGCACCCCAGGAACTGGGTGGTCCCCACCGGCGGCGTATTCAGCCCCAGTGCGCAGTTGATCAGGATGACGATGCCGAACTGTTCGGTGGTCATACCGAACTGCTGGCAAATCGGGAGAAAGATAGGCGTGCAGATCAGGATGGTTGCCGCCATGTCCAGGAACGTGCCGAGAATGAACAAAATCAAGTTCACGCAAAGGAAGATGACCCACGGGGTGGTGCTCATGGAGCGCAGCGCCTCTGCAGTCAGCTCGGCCACACCGTACAAGCCGATCAAGTAACCGAACATGGACGAGATACCGATCAGGAGCAGCACGGTGCCAGTAGTTTTGACCGCCTTGGCCGCTGCCTTGAGGAACTGGTCCTTGGTCAGACGGCGGTACACCAACGCGGACAGGAACAGCGCCCACAACACCGCAACTGCTGCAGACTCCGTTGCAGTGAAAGCACCCGAGAGGATGCCGGCAATGATGATGAAGACCACAGCCAGCCCTGGCAGGGAGGCCCTGAAAGAGATCCACACAATCTCCCAGCCAGGGAACGTGCCCGCTGGGTAGCCGCGCTTGACGGCCACCAGATAGGCTGCGAGCAGGTTGCAAATGGTGAGCAAAACGGCTGGCACGATACCCGCAAGAATCAGAGCGGCGATGCTCACCTTGCCGCCGGCAGCGAGCGCAAAGATGATGAGGTTGTGCGAGGTGGGCATGAGCGCACCCACCAGCGATGCATGGGTCGTCACGTTGACCGCGTAGTCCGCGTGGTAGCCCTCTTTCTTCATCTGGGGAATCAGTACGGCCCCCATGGCAGACACGTCTGCCACAGGCGAACCCGACACGCCGCCAAACAGCGTGCAAGCCACCACGTTGCTCATGCCCAGCCCGCCGCGCACATGCCCCACCAGGCTTTTGGCGAAAGTGACGATCCGGTCGGCAATGCCGCCGTACATCATGATTTCACCCGCAAAAATAAAGAACGGAATCGCCAGGAACGAGAACGGGTTCATGCCCGAAATCATTTGCTGGAAGCCCACGGCCAGCGGCAGGCCTTCGTACAGGATGGTGGCGAGCGACGACAGGCCGATCGAAAAGGCGACGGGCACGCCCAGCAGAAGTAAGAGCGTGAAAGTCACGCACAGAATGGTCAACGCCATGATGGAATCTCAGGTGGTTCTCAGGGAGAAAAGGGGATCAGTGCCAGGCGGGCTCGACCTCTGTGCCGCGGACCAGGGCGATGATGTGCTCCAGCGAGAACATCGCCACCAGCACGCCAGCGAGCGCGGGGGGAACGTACTTGAACGCTTCAGAAATACCGAGCGTGGGAATCTTGTAGGGCGCCACGGACTCGGCCAGCACGCCGCAGTTCCAGGCCATGACAACACCGAAGATCAGCACC
Source organism: Acidovorax sp. HMWF029 (assembly GCF_003060895.1). Lineage (GTDB taxonomy): Bacteria > Pseudomonadota > Gammaproteobacteria > Burkholderiales > Burkholderiaceae_C > Acidovorax. The sequence goes on from NZ_QAIH01000007.1 coordinate 6,535, forward strand.
AGCACGTGGATCACGATTTCCAACTTGTGTCGCAGCCAGTCAGGCGCCAGCACAAGGAAGGACTCCAGTCCGATATGGCCTGCATCGCGCACCCCCACAGCCATGCCCAGCATGGTCACGTACAGCACCAGCAGCACTGCACCGCTTTCCGCCCACGTGGGCGTGTCGTTGAAGATGTAGCGGCCCACGACCTGGTACAGGACGGCACAGACCAGAAGCACCAGCCCCGCCACGCCCAGCTGAAGACAGGTGCGCGCGATGAAGGCGCAAAGACGCGTATACATAAAGAACATTCAAAGAACAGAAAGATGAACTTGCCGCAGAGCACATGGCCCTGCGGCAGGCAAGCCCAGGCTGGTTACTGCACCGCGTCGATGCGTTTGACCATGTCCTGCAGCTTGGGATCTTTCAGGAACTTGTCATACACAGGCTTCATGGCGGCCTTGAAGGCGACTTTGTCGATCTCCACGATCTGCGCGCCACCCGCCTTGACGGTGGCCAGAGACTTCTCTTCCCGTTCGTCCCAGATCTTGCGCATGAAGCCCACAGACTCCTTGGCTGCCGCACGGATAGCCTTCTGGTCATCTGCACTCAGCGTATCCCACACGCGCTTGCTGAACAGCAGGATCTCGGGCGCCATCGAGTGCTCGGTCTTGTTGAAGTACTTGGCCACTTCGAAATGGCGCGAGCTTTCGTAGCTGGGGTAGTTGTTTTCGGCGGCATCCACCAGGCCCGTCTTGAGCGCGGTGTAGACCTCGCCGAACGGCATGGGGGTCGCGTTGGCCCCCATGGCTTCGAGCAGGGACACCCACAGGTCGCTCTGCTGCACGCGCACCTTCAGGCCCTTGACGTCGGCCAGGGTCTTGACGGGCTTCTTGACGGTGTAGATCGAACGCGCGCCAGAGTCGTAAAACGCCAGGCCCACGAAGCCTTGCGATTCGCAGTCCTTCAGGATCTCGTCGCCAATGGCGCCATCGAGCACCTTGCGCATGTGTTCCTTGTCGCGGAACAAGAAGGGCATGGTGGGCACCATGGTGGCAGGGCAGATGTTGTTCATGGGCGCGACGTTCACGCGCGTCATGGCGATTGCCCCCAGCTTGGTCTGCTCGATGGTGTCCTTCTCGATGCCCAGCGACCCCTTGGCGTAGACCCGGATGCTGTGCTTGCCGCCGGTGGCCTTGGACAACGTTTCGCCCATGTGGCGCACGGCCAGCACAGTGGGGTAGTCCTCAGGGTGGATGTCCGACGAGCGGAACTCCGTAGCCTGTGCAGCCAAGCTTCCGAGCAGAACGCTGGCAGCCAATGCAACGCGGCCAAAAAGATGGGGGATTTTCATGGTTGTCTCCTGGGTTGAATGTGTTGTGAACGGGCAGAGTCCTGAGGTCTGTGGTCCTCAGGCGCTCCGATAGGATGTTTCTGGCAGCCCCGCCACACCAGGCCGAGTGGCAAAAATGGCGCCGCCTAGCGCCACGTCGTCGCCCTTGGGCTGACCAGGACGGATGGAGGTGACGAACAGCACGTCCAGCCCCGGGCCGCCGAAGCTGCACATCGAGGGCTTGCTGGTGGGCACGTCGATGGACCGGTCCAGGCGGCCGTCGGGGGTAAAGCGATGCACCACGCCAGCGTCGTTGCCGCAGATCCAGTAGCAACCGTCGGCATCCACAGCGCCGCCGTCGGGCCGGCCGGGCAGCGAGCGCATGTCTACAAACAGCGCGCGTTCGCCCAGGGACCCATCGTCGTGCAGCGGCAACTGCCAGATCTGCTGCACGCTGGGGTGGCTGTCGCTCAGGTACATGGTCTTGCCGTCGGGGCTGAAGCCCAAGCCGTTCTGCGTGACCAGGCCCTGCACCTGCGGCGCCGACAGGCCGCGCTCTGCATCCAGGCGATGCAGGCGGCCTGCGGCCTGTGCCAGCGACATGTCGCGCACCATGGTGCCCGCCCAGAAGCGGCCCTGCCGGTCGCAGCGGCCGTCGTTGAAGCGCATGCCGGGCTGGGGGTGATCCACACCTGCAAGCAGCGTGGCAGACAGCAGGCCACCGGGCTGTGGCTGCAGGTGGAACACGCCAGTTTCCATGCCCGCGATGAGCCCTCCCGTCGCATGCAACGCGATGCAGGCGGGCCGCTCTTCGGTGTCCCAGCTTTGCACCTGCTGGTCAGCATAGGTCCAGCGGTGCAGCTTGCGGCCTTCGATGTCCACCCAGTAGAGCGCCTGCTCGGCGGGGCTCCACACCGGGCTTTCGCCCACCTGGTCTCGGTGGCCGGGCAACAGCAGATCCATGCGTGCCTCCATCACTCGAACGGGCCGGTGCGCACAAACGGCCCACCCTGGTAAATCACGGCTGGGTCGGTCATGTCAGGCACTGGATCGGCGGCTTCGACCTTGGCGCGAAACGGCTCCGAACTGTCTTGCGGGCGGTAGCCGATGTGGCGAGCGAGCGTGTTGTCCCACCAGGTGGTGGTGTTGTCGCCCATGCCATAAATGATGCTGTGGCCTACCACGGGGGCGGTGAGGCTGGCGACCACCAGGCGCTCCAGGTCGTCGTAGCTCATCCAGGTGGCCAGCATGCGGCGGTTGCGCGGCTCAGGGAAGGATGAGCCAATGCGCAGGCACACGGTTTCGATGCCATAGCGGTCAAAATAAAAACGCGAGAGGTCTTCGCCAAACGCCTTGGAGACGCCGTAGAGCCCGTCGGGGCGCGCCGGGTCGCGCAGGCCCACGACTTCGTCCTGGCGATAAAAACCCGTGACATGGTTGGAGCTGGCAAACACCACCCGCTTGACGCCCTGCTTGCGCGCCGCTTCGTACAGGTTGTAGACGCCGACGATGTTCGCCTGCAGGATCGGCTCCCAGGGCTGTTCGGTGGACACGCCCCCGAGGTGCACCACGGCATCCACCCCCTCCAGCAGGCTGAGCACGGCGCCAGCATCTTCCAGGCGCGCGGGGCGCAATTCCTCTCCTGCGCCCTCATCGCCCAGGTTGGCGATGTCCGACAGGCGCAAGGTCGTGCAGTAGGCCTTCAGCCGCGTGCGCAGCTCCTGACCCAGGCCTCCGGCAGCTCCGGTCAGCAGCAGGCGTTGAAAGCGGAGGGGCGTCGGGTGGCAAGGCATAGCGGTTACAAAGGCAGAGGTTCTTGGTACAGTGGCAACACATTCGGTGAACGTCATCAGTTGTCGTACAACGAACTGCAATGTACTGCTTCTGCCCCCGGCGCCCCATAGGGATAACACCAACAAATGACCACAGACATCGCCCTTCGCCGCAAGCCCCGCACCCTGGCCCTGGAGCTGGTGGAGTCCCTCGGAGACCGCATCCGGGACGGCCGCCTGGCCCTGGGCGACAAGCTGCCCACCGAGGCGGCGATCATGGCCGAGTTCAGCGTCAGCCGCACCGTGGTGCGCGAGGCGATCTCCAAGCTGCAGGCCTCCGGCCTGGTGGAAACGCGGCACGGCATTGGCACCTTTGTGCTGGGGCTGGGCCAGGCACCCGGCTTCAAGATCACGCCCGACCAGTTCAGCACCCTGCGCGATGTGATTGCGGTGCTGGAACTGCGCATCGGCGTCGAAACCGAGGCCGCCGCACTGGCCGCTCAGCGCCGCACCGATGCCAACCTCAAAGCCATGCGCGAGGCGCTGGACGCGGTGGCCGCCGCCGTGGACGCAGGGCGCGACGCCGTGGCATCCGACTTCCAGTTCCACCTGGAGATTGCCCGTGCCACGCAAAACAGCCACTTCGCCGAGTTGATGGGCACGCTGGGCAGCATGATCATCCCGCGTGCGCGCCTGGCCGCCATGGATTCAGCCAACGAAGAGCGACGGCAATACCTTCGGCGCGTCAACGGCGAGCACGAAAGCATCTACGACGCCATCGTCGGCCAGGACCCGGATGCTGCCCGCGCCGCCATGCGCACCCACCTGGCCAACAGCCGTGAACGCCGACGGCGTGCACAGGCAGAGGCCAGTTAACGGCAGGCACCGCTCGGCGGCCACACGCCCCTGCGCAGCAAGCGTTCTCCCGCACAGCCTGCGCAGGCTTGCCCTGGGCCCATGCGTAGTTACCCTCAATATCCAAAGTTTGCATCATGTTGTACGATGACATACAACAAAACCCACACCAGTCTCCGCACGGCGTGCAGCCACCGCCCAACGCCAAGCAACTGCGGCGTTGGGTTGTATTTGCCCCATGTTCTACGGCGCGGGGGCTTGGATTCGACTTTCTACAACCACCACATCACTACAGCCATGCATGCAAACCTGATTGGCGGCGCCTGGACCGACGGCGTCCGCACCTACCAGAACACCAACCCCTCCGACACGCGCGACGTCATCGGCGACTACGCCGTGGCCAGCCGCGAACAGGCGCTGGACGCCGTGGCTGCGGCACATGCAGCCTTCCCGGCCTGGAGCCTGTCCACCCCACAGCAGCGCTTTGACATCCTCGACGCCGTGGGCAACGAAATCATTGCCCGCAAGGCCGAGCTCGGCGACCTGCTGGCCCGCGAAGAAGGCAAGACGCTGCCCGAAGCGATTGGCGAAGTCGGCCGCGCCGCCGCCATCTTCAAGTTCTTTGCAGGCGAAGCGCTGCGCCCTGGCGGCGAGGTGCTGCCCTCGGTACGCCCTGGCGTGGGCATTGAGATCACGCGTGAGCCGCTGGGCGTGATCGGCATCATCACACCATGGAACTTCCCCATCGCCATCCCGGCCTGGAAGATCGCGCCCGCACTGGCCTACGGCAACACCGTGGTCTTCAAGCCCGCAGAGGTGGTGCCCGGCTCCGCCTGGGCGCTGGCCGACATCCTGCACCGCGCGGGTCTTCCAGCCGGTGTGTTCAACCTGGTGATGGGCCGGGGATCGGACGTGGGTGCCGTGCTGCTGGAAGACGAGCGCATTGCAGGCGTGAGCTTCACCGGCTCCGTCGGCACGGGCCAGCGCGTGGCGGCCGCCTGCGTGCCACGCGGCGCCAAGGTGCAGCTGGAGATGGGCGGCAAGAACCCGTTTGTGGTGCTGGACGACGCAGACCTGAACGTGGCCGTGGGCGCGGCCATCAATAGTGGCTTCTTCTCCACCGGCCAGCGCTGCACCGCCAGCAGCCGCGTGATCGTGACCGAAGGCATACACGACCGCTTCGTGGCTGCCATGGTCGAGAAGATGAAGACCCTGAAGGTGGATGACGCCCGCAAGGCGGGTACCGACATCGGCCCTGTGGTGGACGACCGCCAGCTTGCGCAAGACCTGGAGTACATCGCCATCGGCCAGCAGGAAGGCGCCAAACTCGCCTACGGCGGCGAAGCGCTGGAGAAGAACGGCGACGGTGCGCCGGGCTTTTACCTGCGCCCCGCCCTCTTCACAGAAACCACGCCCGGCATGCGCATCAACCGCGAAGAGATCTTCGGCCCCGTGGTTAGCGTGCTGCGCGCCAAGAACTACGACGAAGCGCTGGCCCTGGCCAACGACACGCCCTTCGGCCTGGCCAGCGGCATCGCCACCACCAGCCTCAAGCACGCCACCCACTTCAAGCGCCACGCGCAAGCGGGCATGGTGATGGTGAACCTGCCTACGGCGGGCGTGGACTACCACGTGCCATTTGGCGGCCGCAAGAGCAGCAGCTACGGCCCGCGCGAGCAAGGGCGGTATGCGGCGGAGTTCTACACCACGGTGAAGACGGCGTATACGCAGGCATGACCCCGTACAACTGCAGCCTCCCGCGCCGCACGATTCTTAGTAAAAATGGCCGCTTCCGCCTATCCACAAAGCGCTAGCCGCTATCATTTTTGAATCAATCGATTGGCCAGCCCCTGTGCGGATGCCGTGGGCGGCTATCATCGCGCCCCATGATTGCCTCCCAACGAACCTTTGCTGCGCTGCGCCTGTGGGTGCTCGCATGGTTCGTGGCGTCGATGGGGGTGGCGATTGCGTCGCCGCTGGTGCACCCGCAATCCTTTGAGGTGATCTGCTCGGGCGCTGGCACCATCAAGCTGCTGGTGCAGACCGACGACGGCACGGTGGAGATGGGCGCCATGGGCATGGACTGCCCCTTGTGCTCCACCCCCAGCGCCCCGCCACCCGCGCCGGTGGCTGCCACACTCACCACCCATCCCCTGGCCCATGCGCTGCAGCCCATCGAGGCGGCACGTATCGCGGCCGCCACCGCAGCGCCACTGCCGGCGCGCGGGCCACCAACACGCTCTTGAACTAAGAGTCTGCTTGCGATCTCGCAGGGGATCGTGAACAGGCTCCAAGCCTTCGCAGCGCCCGGACCTGGTGGGCGGGTGCTGCGCTTTCGTTTCCTGTTGGTTTCCAGACAGTGCCGCCTTGCGTGTTGTATCGACGCACGCAAGGCAACTGCACTGTCGTTTCAAGGCAAGAGCGTTTTCATGTCCCGTATCTCCTCTTCTTCGCGCAGCGCTGCGGCTTTCCCGCGCCTGCCTCTTTCCCCCCTGTGCCTGGGCGTGCTCGCCACCTGTACGCTGGCCTCGATGGCAGCCCACGCTCAGACCACCACAGACCCCACGCTCAAGGCCGTGGATGTGGTGGATGCCGCAGCATCCCCCAACGGCAAGCTCAGCCTCGACACCCCCGTGGACACCGGCAGCCGCCTGGGCCTGACAGCACGCGAGAACCCGGCCTCTGTGACCGTGGTGGACCGCGCCACCATCGACGCGCGCGGCGCGCAGGACACGCAGGAAATCCTGCGCGCCGTGCCCGGTGTGGTGGCGCACAACGCGCCAGGCTCCATGGCCGCGCAGTACCGGGGCTTCACCAGCAACTCGGTGGCGCAGCTCTACAACGGCATCAACCCGCAGTACGGAAGTGCCACGCGCGCTGTTGATGCGTGGATCTACGACCGCGTCGAGGCCATCGGCGGTGCGTCGAGCTTTTTGTACGGCTCGGGCGGTGTGGGCGGCTCCATCAACTACATCACCAAGACGGCCGAGCGCAGCGACTTTGCCGAAGGCCAGCTGCGCCTGGGCTCTTACGACCTGAAGGAAGTGTCCGTGGGCCTGAACCGCCGCATCGCAGGCGCAGACGGTACTGCAGGCCCTGCGCACTACGCACGCATCGACCTCAACCACCGCAACGCAGGCAGCTGGACCGAAGGCACCAAGACACAGTCCACCCAGTTGGCGACCTCCCTACTGTCAGACCTGGGCGGCGGCTTCACGCACACGCTGGCCTACGAATACCAGAAGGACCACGTAGACCGCCCCTACTGGGGCACGCCGGTGCTGAACCCCGCCGTGGGCGCGCTGACCATCGACCCGGCCACACGGTTCAAGAACTACAACAGCGCCGACGGCATGTACGAGCACCGCGTGCAGTGGCTGCGCTCGGTGTCGCAATGGCGCGTGTCCGATGCGCTGCAGCTCAAGAACACCTTCTACGTGTACGACGCGCTGCGCGACTACCGCAACGTGGAGATTTACACCTTCAATGCCGCCAACACAACCGTGACACGCACGTCGCCCCTTTTGCAGCGCCATGACCAGCAGTTGCTAGGCGACCGGCTGGAGGGCACCTACCAGGGCCAGCTGGCAGGCAGAAAGAGCGACTGGGCCTTTGGCCTGGACGTGAGCGTGAACAAGCAGACGCGCTTCCCACTGGGCCCCTCGGTCACCGTGAGCACGGTCAACCCATACAACTTCACGACCGAGAACTTCTTCAGCATCCCCGGCATTTCTCCCATCTGGAGCCCTGACAAGGACAACAAAGTCACCAACACTGCGCTGTACCTTGAAAACCGCACGGCCGTGGTGCCTGGCGTGAATCTGATCACCGCACTGCGGCACGAGCGCATCGAGCTCGACCTGGTGAATCGCCGCTCCGTGACGGCCACCGCGCCCGCCACCTTCAGCCGCAGCTACAGCCCCACCACTGGCCGCCTGGGCGTGGTGTGGGACATTGCACCCGGCGCTAACCTGTATGCACAGGCCTCCAACGCGGCCGACCCACCATCGGGCTCGCTGGCCTCGGCCTCGTTCGCCGATGTGCGCAACAACAGCGACCTGACCACGGGCCGCCAGGTCGAGGTGGGCAGCAAGTTCGACTTCTGGGACGGCAAGGGCAGCGCCACAGTGGCAGCCTTTGAAATCCGCCGCAAGAACATCGCCTCGCAAGACCCGTCCAACCCCAACCTCACGGTGCTGGTGGGCGAGCAGTCGTCCAAGGGCATCGAGCTGTCGGCAGGCATCCGCCCCACGCCGCAGTGGCAGTTGCAGGGAAATCTGTCGCTGATCCGCGCACGGTATGAGAACTTTGTGCAGGGCGGCGTCTCGCGCGCGGGCAATGTGCCGCAACTGGTGCCGCAGCAGGTGGCCAACCTGTGGGCCTCGTACGCGATCACACCCACCGTCACCGCCAGCGCGGGTGTGCGCCATGTGGGCAAGGTGTATGGCAATGCGGCCAATACCAAGTTCTGGCCGTCGTACACGCTGCTGGACCTGGGCCTGGCCTGGAAGGTCAACAAGACCACCGCGCTCACCGGCCGCGTGCGCAACGCCACCGACCGCATCTATTCGGCCGAGACGCGCGACCAGGTGTACCTGGGGGCACCGCGCACGCTGGATGTGACGCTGCACACCACGTTCTGATCGACCACCGGCTGGAGACCGCGCGCCATGCAACACGCCAAACGCTGGCTGTACCTCGTCCACCGCTGGCTGGGCGTGTTGCTATGCGCCTTCTTCGCCATGTGGTTCGTCTCAGGCGTGGTGATGATGTACGTGGGCTACCCCAAGCTCACGCAGGCCGAACGCCTGGCCCATCTGCCGCCACTGCGCAGCGCCACACTGGGCACGGCGCCTCTGCTCGAGCCCGCCGAAGCCCTGACACGCGCAGGCATGGCGGGCCCGCTGCAAGACCTGCGGCTGGCGGCAGCCAGCGGCGGGCGGCCGGTGTATCTGGTCGTACCCGCAGCACCGACCGGAGACGCCGCACCACGGCCCCGCAGACCGCCAGCCCCCGCTGTCATCGACGCCACGACGGGCGAGCGACTGCAGCGCGTGGACACCACGCACGCCATCGCATCGGCCCGCGCCTTTGCACAGGAAGCCAACCCGTCCATCGAGTACCAGGGCACGATCGACGAAGACGCCTTTACCCACTCGCGCGCGCTCGATGTGCACCGCCCCCTGCACCGCCTGCACCTGGGCGACAGCGCGGGCACCGTGGTCTATGTGTCGGGCACCACGGGCGAGGTCGTGCGCGATGCACCGCTGCACGAGCGCGCCTGGAACTACGTCGGCGCATGGATCCACTGGCTGTACCCCTTTCGGGGCAATGTCTTCAATGACTACTGGACCGACATCGTCAACTGGCTGTCCATCGCGGGCATCGTGCTCACAGTGACGGGCACCGTGGTGGGCGTGCTGCGCTGGCGTTTCAAGGGCCGGTACAAGACAGGGTCGCGCACGCCGTACCGGGGTTTCATGATGCGCTGGCACCATGTGTTCGGGCTGGTCTTTGCCCTCATCACCTTCACCTGGATCTTCAGTGGTCTCATGTCCATGAACCCGTGGAAGATTTTTGACAGTGGTGCCGCCCCGCTGCGCCAGCAGGCCATGAACGGCGGCCCGCTGGTGCTTCCTGCGCAGGCCGCCACGGTGCAGGCCCTTCTGTCAGCCGGATCCCCCAACACCCGCGAACTGCGCTGGGTGCGCAGCGCAGGCCACACGCTGGTACTTGCACACAGCCCGGTGGGCGCCCCTGCGGTGCTGGACGCCACCACCGCTGCGCCCCACACCTGGGGCCCAGAAGCGGTGGCAAAGGCCGCAACCCACCTGCTGCCCCACGCCGTGGTACGCATCGACACCCTCACGGCCTACGACCTGCACTACTACGACCGCGCTGCCCACACCATGACCGGCGGCGCCGAGAAGCCTTTGCCCGCGCTGCGCGTTGTGTTTGACGACCCCCAAGCCACCTGGGTGCACATCGACCCGCACACCGGCGCCGTGCTGGGCCGCACCGACAGCCACCGCCGCACCAGCCGCTGGCTGTTTGCCATGCTGCACAGCTGGGACTGGCTGCCCCTGCTGGAGCGGCGCCCGCTGTGGGACATCGTTCTCATTGTGCTGAGCCTGGGCGGGGCAGTGATGAGCCTGACCGGGGTCGTAATCGGATGGAGACGGCTGGGGCACAAGCTGCATGCATTCGGCACCGGAAGTGCCAAGCCATCGCGTGCAGCCGACGCTGTTCGCTGACGCATGGTCATTCAGCGCTTATCAAAAATGTTTCGAATGATTACACTGCGCCCCGCGTTCTTCGTGCAAACGCGCAAAAACGTCCAGGCCATCCCACACGCCTCAGAGCCTGTCTTCGATTTCCGCGCGCATTGAACATTGAAAACAGGCTCTGATGTTTTACCCTTTCGAGAAAAACACCATGAAAAAGACTTTCAGCTTGACCGCCGCATTGCTCCTGACCCTGGCCGCCGGTACCACCCTCGCCCAGGGTGGCTACAACCGCCCTCCGGCAGACGACAGGCAATACGCCCAGTGCCTGGTCTATGCAGACCGCCTGTACGAAGGCGGCAACGAGCCCAGCCCCGTCAAAGGCCAGACCAAGGCGCAAGCCTGGTGCACCTGCATGTGGAATGAAACCCCCGATGATTTCAAAGGCAACCTGGTGAAGTTTGCGGAAACCCGCAAAGGCAAGGAAACCAACAAACTGTGCGAGAAGCACTCGGACTGGAGCGAATAAGCGCCGCTGGGCAGCAGGCAGGTTGGCGCCTGTACCTACAAAAAGCTGCCACCTGGCAGCTTTTTTTGCGCCTGAGGACCATGCCCTTGAGCAGGCGAGCTCCCCGACGCAGTAACGCAGAGTCAGCCACTCACCCCTTGCTGCGCAGTGTCCGGCTCAGCAAGATCACCGGCACCAAGCCCACTGCCACCAAGGCCAATGAGGGCAGGGCCGCCCACACCATGACAGGAGGTGTCGAGAAACCCCTGCCCGCCTTGCGTGTGGTGTTTGACGATCCCCAAGCCACCTGGGTGCACATCGACCCGCACACCGGCGCCGTACTGGGCCGCACCGACAGCCACCGCCGCACCAGCCGCTGGCTGTTTGCCATGCTGCACAGCTGGGACTGGCTGCCCCTGCTGGAGCGGCGCCCGCTGTGGCACATCGTTCTCATTGTGCTGAGCCTGGGCGGGGTAGTGATGAGCGTGACGGGGGTGGTGATGGGGTGGCGCAGGCTGGGGGTGAAGCTGCGGACAAACGCGTAGAAAAAGCAAGCAAGCGCAAGCATTCGCCACGGTTGCGAAAGCGTAAAAAAGTGTGCCTCAAAAAAAACGCTGCACAACGCTCACCCAAGTCGATTTCACTGCAACGCCGCAAGTCGATTGGCACCCCAGCAGCACCGCAACTACCCCTTGAGTTTTGTTGCAGTTCGAGACAAATTCAGGCACTAAACAGCTCGCCGCCCCCCGCCACAAGAGGAAGAATCTTCGGGCCGTGAAAGCAGCGGACTGAATGCGCAGAAGCATCTGCCGGAAACATGGCGACGAAAGCCAAGACCCATGCCCAGGGAAATCGGCAGGTATCGCCTGGATCGCACTATTTGGCTCCGCAACTAGCCGCTTGCACAGCACCTTTCAAGAACCTTCATTCATTGCCCAAACCCAACACTCCGAATGCCCGATTCAATTGACTACTCCTTTTTGAGCGACCTGGAAGGCGGCAGAGCCACCAAGGGTTATGTCCCAGCATCCGGCGTCAGCAAAAGTGGCGTCACGATAGCAACCGGCTTCGATCTGGGTCAACGATCAGAAAACGATCTTAAAAAACTGGGGCTAAGCGTCGCTTTGATTGAAAAGCTGAAACCCTATCTCGAAGTCAAAAAAGAGGACGCTAAAAAACTTCTCGAAAAAACGCCTTTGACGATTACAGCGGCCGAGGCAGAGTCCATCGACAAGGCTGTGAAGTCTGCGCACTTGGCGACGGTGACACTGAAGTACGACACAGCCTCTAGCAACAAGAAATTTTTGGATCTGCCCGCGGAAGCACAAACCGTGATTGCATCGGTTTCTTTCCAGTATGGGAAAAACCTCGATGCAGCCACACCCAAATTCTGGACTGCTGTCACCAAACAGGATTGGGAAGAAGCCGCCAAGCTGCTCAGAAACTTCGGCGACGTGTATCCCACCCGCAGGAAGAAAGAAGCCACCTTGCTGGAGAAAATAAAGTGATCAAAACAATCCTGTTCACTGCAGTCGCTGCACTGACATTCAGTGGCAGTGCGCTACATGCATCGCAAGGCACTGGCGAACGCGCCCTCACTCAGGTTGGCACCACCAGCCCCGAACTGGCAACGGCACTGCAAGACCTCAAGACTACGCTGTACACCAAAAAAACTCCGCTAACGTTCGACAACGGCGCCGCTGCGAGCAACTGTGCGGAGTATTCAAATCTACTGACAAACCATTCGCCGGAAGAATCCGTGCGGAATGCAGAAATCAGAGCCGAGTACCTAGTGTGCGATGCTGTCCGTCTGATTTCCAACGAGTCGTTCCTGGTGAAAAGGCACACCCTGCCCGCCACCGCAGCCAAAGCCCTTTTGGAGCGCCTGGACCTGCGCTCTTTTCCATCATCTCTGCATAACCGCGCCACTGATCAAAGCCATACGTTGAAGAAGCTACTTATATCGGGCACAGTGAAAATGACCCGTGACAGCGTGGCGGTTGAAACCGACGAGCAGTTCTTCAGCCTGCAAATCGCTGCGGTGGTCAGTCGCCCAGCCTCCAACAGGAGCGTGAAAACCCTCGAGAGCGAATGGATCGTCTGGGTGGGCGACGAGATGAAGAACGGCAACTACAAGTCCTACCGCACGTTGATCGTCCGCCCTCCAACACCATCCTCTGGCGGTCAGTACACAGGATCCATCTATCCACCCCATTAATTCCACCGGCCGGCTCGAGTACTCAACCCGATTGAAACTACCCCTTGCTGCGCAGTGTCCGGCTCAGCAAGATCACCGGCACCAAGCCCACTGCCACCAAGGCCAATGAGGGCAGGGCCGCCTCGCCCAGGCGTTCGTCGCGCGCCAGCTGGTAGGCCACCACGGCCAGGGTATCGCTGTTAAAAGGGCGCAGCACCATGGTGGCGGGCAGCTCCTTCATCACATCCACAAACACCAGCAGCGCAGCGGCTGCGGTAGAGCGCTTGAGCAGCGGCCAGTGCACGCGTGCCAGCAGCCCGGCACTGCCCACGCCCAGCATGCGGGCAGAGTCGTCCAGGCTGAGCGGGATGCGCGCATAGCCGCTTTGCATGGACTGCAGGGCCACGGCACAAAAGCGCACCAGGTAGGCCCACACAATGCCCAGCGCCGTGGCCGTGACCAGCGCACCCACGCCCCACTGGGGCACCGCCGCCTGCAGCCAACCCACGGGCAGCAGCAGGCCCACCACGATCACAGCGCCCGGCACCGCGTAGCCCACGCTGGCCAGTTGCACCACGCCGCGCGTGATGGCGTCGGGCTGGCGGCGTACGGCAAAGGCCAGGGCCAACGCAATCACCACTGCCAGTACGGCGGTGATACCCCCCAGGCGCACGCTGTGCCAGGCCCATTCCATGAACCGCTCCCATGGCAGCACCGACCAGTCGGCCGCGAGCGGGCGCAGCATGAACAGCACCGGCGCCACAAAGCCCATGAGCACGGGCACCGTACACACCGCCCAGGCGGCCCAGCGGCGCGCACCGTGCAACGCCAGTGGCTGTGCCTCGGCCGAGCCTGCCCGCCCGCCACCGGTGGCAAAGCGCATGCGCTTTTGTGCGCGGTGCTCCAGGTGCAGCAGCGCCATCACCACCACCAGCAGCATGGTGGCCAGCTGCGCGGCGGCCAGGCGGTTGTCCATGGACAGCCAGGCCTTGTAGATGCCGGTGGTGAAGGTCTGGATACCAAAGTAGCTGGCCACGCCAAAGTCGGCCAGGGTTTCCATCAGCACCAACGCCACACCAGCCGCCACCGCAGGGCGCGCCAGCGGCAAGGCCACGGCACGGATGCGGCGGGACAGCGGTGCGCCCAGCAGGCGTGCGGCCTCCATGAGGTGCGCGGCGCGCTCGCCCAGGGCCGTGCGTGCCAGCAGGTACACATAGGGGTAAAGCGAGAAGATGAACACCCACACCGCGCCGCCCAGGCTGCGCACCTCGGGCAGCAGGCGGCCTTCCAGGCCGAAGGTGTTGCGCAGGCCCACCTGCAGCGGGCCGCTGAACTGCAGGAAGTCGGTGTACGCATAGGCGGTGACGTAGGCGGGCATGGCCAGCGGCAGCAGCAGCAGCCATTCAAAGGTGCGGCGGCCCGGAAAATCAAACAGCGTCACGGCCGCCGCCGCCAGGGTGCCCACCACGGCGGCGCCCAGCGCCACCAGCACACTCAGCCACAGCGTGGTCCACACATAACCGGGCAGCACGGTGGCTGCCATCTCGCGCAGGATGGCGCCCGCCTGGGCATCGCCCTGCCCGGGGGCCGACAGCGGCAGCCACGACGCCAGCACCGCCAGCACCGGCAAGGCCAGAAAGCCTGCAAACAGGATCAGCGGGACGCTGCGAAGGACAGAAGACAGGGTGCGGCGCAAGGCGGTGGGCTCGGCAGAAGGAAGAAAGCGCACACCTGCCGAAAGGCGTGGGCACCGCAGCACCCAGGAATGCAAATGCGAATTTTAAGCATTCGCCCCTGCCCACCTAGAATGCAGGCATGTTTCTTGAGGTCTCCCAACTCGAAGTGCGCTACGCAGGCCGCGCACAGGCCGCCGTGCAAGGCGTCACGCTCAGCCTGAAAGCCGGTGACATCGGGGTGCTGATCGGCCCCTCGGGCTGCGGCAAAACCACCCTGCTGCGCGCCGTGGCCGGGCTGGAGCCCGTGACGGGAGGCGAGATCCGCCTCACAAAAAGCGTGGTCAGCAGCGCCCAGCTGAGCGTGCCGCCCGAGCTGCGGCGCATCGGCATGGTGTTCCAGGACTACGCACTGTTCCCCCACCTCTCGGTGGGGCGCAATGTGGCGTTTGGCATCCACCAGCTGCCCCGGGCCGAGCAGGCCGCGCGTGTGGCCGAGGTGCTGCAGCTGGTGGGGCTGGAAGGCAGCGAGCACCGCTACCCGCACGAACTCTCGGGCGGACAGCAGCAGCGCGTGGCCCTGGCGCGGGCGCTGGCCCCGCGCCCGCAGCTCATGCTGCTGGACGAACCCTTTTCCAACCTGGACGTGGACCTGCGCGAGCGCCTGGCGCACGAGGTGCGCGGCATTTTGAAGGCAGCGGGCGCCACGGCCTTGTTCGTGACGCACGACCAGTTCGAGGCCTTTGCGATTGGCGATGTGATTGGCGTGATGCACGAAGGCCACCTGCACCAGTGGGACGACGCCTACACCCTGTACCACCGCCCCGCCACGCGGTTTGTGGCCGACTTCATCGGCCACGGCGTGTTTGCCCCCGCCACGCTGGAGCAGCGCGGCGACAACGTGGTGGCCCAAACCCCCTTGGGCGAGCTGACCGACCTGGACGAATGCCCCCTGCCCGGCAGCTACCCCGGCGGCGCCTGCGATGTGCTGCTGCGCGCCGACGACATCGTGCACGATGACCACGCGCCGGTGCAGGCGCAGATCTTGCGCAAATCGTTCCGGGGTTCGGAGTTTTTGTACACCCTGCGCCTGGCCAGCGGCCACACCCTGCTGGCCCATGTGCCCAGCCACCACGACCACGCGCTGGGCGAGTGGATCGGCATCCGCGCGCAGGTGGACCATGTGGTCACCTTCCCACGCGAACTGGCATCAGAATCCAAGTAAAAAACGACTCCTCCGCGCATCTATCATGCGCTGATAGCTATCATTTTTGAAGCATCTCAGGACCAGAATCCTGGTCCAGAAACCGCACCGCATGCTCAGGCGCAGGCAGCATGCAGGTGGCAGAACGGCCCCAGATGCGATAGCGGTTGCGCGCCACCCAGCGGTACAGCACATCGCGCAGCGGGGCCGGCACCAGCCAGCCCACCCAGGCCAGCCGCCAAGGCCAGCCCAGGGCATGCAGCACGCGCAGGATGGCAGCCGTGTGTTGCCAGCTGCGCTCCCCATCCACCACCAGCAGGGTCTGCAGCCCCTCGACCTGGAGCCCCACCCGTGCCAGCAACTGCTGCCCAACCACGCTCTGGATGGACGCGAACCGGATGCGCTGAGCGCGGTCGTGCCGCAGCAGAAACTGCACCCAGCCGTTGCAAAGCAGGCACTGCCCGTCAAACACCACGATCATGCGGATGCCCCCGCCACAGCAATACCCGGCGGCACCAGCAGGTGCCCCCTGTAGCTGACCACACGCCCCACGCCAGGCACGGTGGCCTGCACGCGAAAGTGCAGCGCATCGCCCACGCCGGTTTCTTCGGCCACCACCTGCGGGCACAGCCACGCGGGGCACGGAATGCCACAGAAATGCAGCTGCTGCAACTGCATCAACAACCGCCCCTCGGATTCGTGCAACACAAAGCTCAGCCGCGCGGCCCCCAGGTGTTCCACCACCCGGCCTGCTGCTTCGCGCAGGGTGGACTGCATGGTCTGGGCAGGAAAGCGGCGCGTCCACACCTCGGCCTCGGGGCGCGCCTGCAGCTCGAAGGTGATCGCCCCCTGCACCGCGCGCTGGGGCGCGCCCAGGGCCCAGGCCAGCCCACGCCCCAGCCAGGTGGCGGGCGCCTCGACCTGCACCTGGCCCACCAGCCGGTGCGGGCCCGAGAGGCCATGAAACCGCGCCAGCGCGGGCGCCAGCCGCTGGTAGGCAGGGCCACCCAGGGCGCGTTGGTACAGGGACAGGGGTGGCATGGAATCGGAAAGGAGACGGGGGAAAGGAGAGAGGGAGCTATGGATGACCAAAGCCAGTCTATCGCCCGCCACCCCGGCCACCGACCGCAGGCGGCAAAGAAAAAGGCCGACATGCGTCGGCCTTCCAGAGCGAAACTGCAGCTCCTCTGTGGGATCAGGACTTGCCCTTGCGCTGCAGGCTCTCCAGCCCGTTCAGGTCCAGCTGTGACATCAGGCCCTGCAACTCCTTCACACCGACCTTGTCGCCCTCAATGCTGACCACCAGGCCGTTCTTCAGGATGGTCTTGAACTCGGCATGGCTGCCGTCTTTTTGATAGCGGGTGTGCAGCGTGCGGCCGCCCTCCTGCCAGGTCTTCTCGGCGCGGGTTGGGTCTTCCTTTTCGCCCTGCGCCATGCCCATTGCGGCCATCTGGCCCAGGCCGCCTATGTCCACGATCTCCAGGCGCAGTTGCTTGTCGTCGTTGCCATACTGCGCGCTGGCCTGGCTGGTGGGCAGGCCCAGGGCCGCGCCGTCCTGCACGTCAAAGCCCGTGCGGGGCAGGCCCGCCAGCTTGTCGGGCAAGGCGGCCTTGAGGGCCTGTGCCGCAATGGCCTGGCCGCCGCCCAGCATGCCTGCTGCAGCCTTGGCAGCGTCGCCGGTGGCGGCGGCAATGGCGGCGGGGTCCTGGCTCTTCTGGGCCTCTTCCATCTTGCGGGCGGCTTCTTCCATCTTCTTGCCTGCGGCCTCCAGGCCTGCGGTGTCGATGGACACCTTGCCACCGGGCGTGGTCATGGTGATGGCCGGGGCCCCGCCGCCGCCAAACAGCGCACCACTGCGCGGCATGAACAGCGCGCTGACGGCACCGATGACCACCCCCACCACGATGGCGGCAACGATGACCACCACGGTGTAGCCCACCGACTTCTCGGGGGCGCTGCGCATGAGCACCGGCAGGCCGGTGTACAGCAGGTAGATGGAATACAGCGCCGCCAGCAGCCCCAGCATGGCCAGCGCGGGCAGCAGGCTGAAGATGCCGCCCAACAGGGCGGCCGTGCTGGCATACACCGCTACCTTCAGCGCCTGGATGGAGTTCCTCTGGCCGCCGAAGGTGGGTGCCAGCGCGTCGATGATCAGGCCCAGCACGAAGATGCCGACCAGACTGAGCACGTACGACACCACCATGTTCACCAGCCCCGACACAAAGGGCACGCGGATGGTGACGCCAAAGCCCCCAAAGCCGATCAGCGACATGCCGATGAAGCCGCAGACCGCCGGAATGGCGGCCAGAACCATCGCGTAGCGGGTGAACAGGGTAGCTGCATCGGTGCTTTCGGCGTCGATGGCGGCCCAGGCCTCTTTGGGTTGCAGAAGAATGCTTTTGACGCGTTCAATCAGGTTCATGGTGCCCTCCCGGCAATGTGGATGGGCCTGCCAATGCATCTGCATGCACGGCCAGGCCGAAAGACGCGGACGATACGGGACCAAACGCCGCTTTGGCTAGCACCGACAAATCTTGCGCTACCCAAAACGTGGAATATGCACGGTTTCCGAGCGGCGGATTGCCCCAAAGATCTGCAGCGGCGGGCCCGGCAATTCTGCGGCGTCATCCAACCGGGGATAGGTCCGGCGCCAGAACGATAGAGGCCCAACAAGATGGAAGGCCGCCGTTTGCGCCATGTCAGGGACGCCCAGTCCTCAGGATCTGCAAAATTTCATTTTTCTTGCGCTGGCGCTCCAGGTCTACAACGGGCGGGTGCGGCAAAGCAGTGGGACATACACCATAGGACGCACAAGGGGGTGGAGGAACCACTTCCGACAGGCTTTCTGCGGCCTCAAGGGCTGGCTGGACCGGAGCCTCGCGATTCATGCGATTCATGCGAACCTGCAAGGGCACACCCCGCTCCACCAAGAAACGCACCACGGCGGGCTCATACATTGAGATTGCAATGCCCAATGCACTTTCTCCCCAAGCAGTGGCCCCACCAAGGTCCAGTCCGCGTTCGTGCATAGCCTCCAGCACAGGCAGCGCCACCTCTCCCTGGCGGGCCACATGCACCACTGCCTCGGCTACTTTCGGGACCGGCACCCCGTTGCGCACCATCCAGATCTGGTTGGCGGCGATTCGGGTACCCCGCAAATTTGCTGGGCCCAGGCTATTGATATCGGCCCCTGCCTGCTTCATGAAATCAAGGACTTCCACACTGGCGTAGCTCACAGCCTCTTCCAGGGGGGTCGTTTCCGGGTTAGATCGATAGGTGCGCCCCTTGGCATTGATATCCAGGCCCCCATCGAGCAGGCGCTGCACATCAGCCACAGTCCGAAGCCGAGACGTGTGGAACAGCGTGGTGCCATGCACAGTCCGGCTCGCCAGATTGCCGCCCCAGGCCAGCAGGCGGTCCAGGACCTCTGGGCTACCACCAGCTTCGACGACCAGGTCTGCATCGATGAATCGCTGCGCGCCACCGGCAAGATAGGCCTCGACCACTGGGGCGTTACGGTGCATCACTGCGCATTGCAAGCCCTCTCGCGTGCGGGATACCGCACCCGCTGCATGCAGCATCCGGATGACAGCGGCACGCTCAAGCACATTGCCCTCTCCCTTGCACGCTCCTTTCAATAGCGCGTCTCGTTGAGCGCTTTCCAGGGAACGCCCCTCGCTGCGTAGCCAGTTCTTGAAGTAGTCAAACTTTCCGAAAGCCAAGGCCATTTGGGCAATCTCGATCCGCTGCAAGCGGGTGGTTGCTATACCCGCGTGCGGCAAGCGTATAAACAAATCATCCCGCCGTCTTTCCAACGCGATGCGGTACAGGCTGGGCACGCGCACCCATCCCGTGCGTGCGAGAGATCGGGCAACCACCATGGCAGAGTCGCCTTCCAGCGCGAGAAAAGACTGCACCCACCGCAAGTCACGACAGTGACTGGAATGAGACCGGACAGAGTGATCACGCGTCGCCGGAAAAACCACTTCCATCTCGGCCCTGCGATTCTTTGCGCTGCCCTCATCTGTGTTGTTGTCCGCAATAGGCTGGCGTGCGCCTTTGGCCTCGGCGAGTACTCTGGTGGCACCCCACTGCGTGTTGTCCACAAACCATTGCTTCACAGCGAGCGCCCTTGCCATCGACAAGGCCTGTGCATTGCGTTCACGCGACGAGGCGTGCCCAACGACAATCAACACATCTATCGGCGTCGTTCCCACACGGCACTTCAGCCTGTCGAGCTGGTCTATTTGCTCGCCGTGGAGGACTGACGAGCCTGGTTCAAAAAAAACATCGGCCGCTATCTGGAGAGGGCTAGAAGCCCAAGAGAGAGACGGCACCAGCGCGATCGCCAGCAACATTGACTGTGTGAAGGTGCGCAGCATGAACAGCATGACCACACTCTAATGCAACGTGGCGGCCGCCAAAATTTGCCCCAGTTGGAACCATGGGTCGGTGCAGGTGGCGGCGTGTTGAAGCCCAGGATTACGGTAGCCCTAGCGCTGATGAAGGCCAGGACCGCCCTCACAGTGACGACGGAGACTTTCCGTCCTCAGCTGCGGCGCAACCGGTCTACCGCCTGCTGGAGATCCTGTGTAAACACACGCCGATCGCGGCCACCGGGCAGCTCCGGCGGGCCATAGTGCACCACGGCCTCGATGGGCGGGGCGCTCAGCGTGCGCCAGATGGAGCCCACCAGGGTTTCGTCGCCGATGTAGCTGGGCGCAAAGCTGGTGGCGCCCGTGGCCTGGTCGGCAAAGCGCAGGCCCACGGGCTGCACCGGCGCCTGCGCGGCCACGGCGGCCTGCAGCAGGTTGGCGTGGAAGGGCAGCATCTCGCGGCCGTCGCCCGTGGTGCCTTCGGGGAACACGGCCAACACCTCACCGCGCGCCAGCGCCTCCTGCATGGACCGCACCATGCGCAGCGCGTCGCGGCGCGAACTGCGTTCGATGTAGAGCGTGCCAGCGGCCGTGGCCAGGGTGCCGATCAGCGGCCAGCCCTGCACGTCGGACTTGGAGACAAAACGACAGTGGCGTGCCGCATGCATCACGGGGATGTCGAGCCACGAGATGTGGTTGGCCACGAGCATCACCGGCCCGGCGACGGGCGGCTGGCCCAGGATGCGCAGGCGAATGCCCGCATGGGCCAGCAGCTCCAGTGACCACGCCTGCACACGGGCGTGTTGCTGATCGGGCGAGAGCGCAGGAAAACGCAGCGCCACGATGGCCAGCCCTTTGACGATGTGGCCCAGCAGGCGCAGCAGGCGCCAGCAGGCACGCAACGACTTCACCGCAGGGCCTCGCAGCGTCGCACCACCTCAGCCTCGGTCAAACGCGACCTGGCCACCGACAAGCGTCATGCGCACGCGGCCGGGCAGCTCGTAGCCCGAGAAGGGGGTGTGCTTGCCCTGGCTGCGCAGCGCATCGTCCTGCACGGTCCATGCGGCCTGCGGGTCAAAAATGCACAGGTCACCCACGCCGCCCTCCACGATCTGGCCCACGCTGGCCTGCAACGTGCCCAGGGCGCTGCCGAGCACGCGCGCGGGCTCGGACGTGACGGTGGCGAGCGCGCGCTGCAGGGGCACGCCGCTGTCCTGCGACCACTTGAGCGCGAGCGACAAAAGCAGCTCCAGCCCCGTGGCGCCGGGCTCGGCCTCGGCAAACGGCAGGGTCTTGGCGTCTTCATCGACCGGGTTGTGGTCAGACACCAGGGCGTCGATGGTGCCATCGGCCAGTGCGGCATTCAGTGCATCGCGGTCGCGCTGCTGGCGCAGCGGGGGCGACAGGCGGGCGCGGCTGTCGAAGAAGCCGATGTCCACGTCGGTGAGGTGCAGCGAGTTGATGCTGACATCGGCCGTGACCTTCAGGCCCTCGGCCTTGGCGCGGCGGATCAGATCCACACCCGCAGCGCTGCTGATGCGGCACAGGTGCACGCGGGCGCCGGTGGTCTTGAGCAGTTCGAAGATGGTGTGCAGCGCGATGGTCTCGGCCGCCACGGGCACGCCCGACAGGCCCAGGCGCGTGGCCAGCGGGCCGCTGGCGGCCACGCCCTTGCCCAGGTGCATCTCTTGCGGGCGCAGCCACACGGTGTAGCCGAAGGTGGCGGCGTACTGCAGCGCGCGCTGCAGCACCTGGGTGCTGGCCAACGGCACCTCGGCCTGGCCAAAGCCCACGCAGCCAGATTCGGTCAGCTCGGCCATCTCGGTCAGCACCTCGCCCGCCAGGTTGCGGGTGAGTGCGCCCAGCGGGAACAGGCGCGACTGGTGCAGCTTCTCGGCGCGGAACTTGAGCATCTCGACCAGGCCCGGCTCGTCGAGCACGGGGTCGGTGTCGGGCGGGCAGACCAGGCTGGTCACGCCCCCGGCCACCGCGGCGGCCATCTCGGACTCGAGCATGCCTTCGTGCTCGTGGCCGGGCTCGCGCAGGCGCGCGGCCAGGTCCACCAGGCCGGGCAACACGATGCAGCCGGAGGCGTCCACCACGCGCTTGGGCGCGAAGTCGGGCGGCACGCGGTTCACGCCCACGATGCGGCCTGCGGCAATTGCAATGTCACAGGTCTGGTCGAGGCCCGAGGCGGGGTCGATCAAGCGGCCGTTCTGGATCAGTATCTTCATGATTTCAAGCCAAATTGGCTGCCTCCGCGCATCTGGCATGCGCTAGCAGCTATGAAAACAGGAGCATTCATTCCAAGCATCATGCCTCGTTACCAGCAACGATGGACATCACGGCCATGCGCACGGCAATACCGAAAGTCACCTGCGGCAGGATCACGCTTTGTTTGCCATCGACCACGGCGGAGTCGATCTCCACGCCCCGGTTGATAGGGCCGGGGTGCATCACGATGGCATCGGGCTTGGCCAGTTGCAGCTTTTCCTGGGTGAGGCCGAAGCTCTTGAAATACTCCTGGCTGGACGGCAGCAGCGCGCCGCTCATGCGCTCGTTCTGCAGGCGCAGCATGATGACCACGTCGGCGTCCTTGATGCCTTCCTCAAGCGTGTGGCACACGCGCACGCCCATCTGAGCCATGTCCGACGGCACCAGCGTGCGCGGGCCCACCACGCGCACTTCGGCGCAGCCCAGGGTGGTGAGGCCATGGATGTCGGAACGCGCGACGCGCGAGTGCAGCACGTCACCCACGATGGCCACCGTGAGGTTGCTGAAATCCTTTTTGTAGTGGCGGATGGTGTACATGTCCAGCAGCCCCTGCGTGGGGTGGGCATGGCGGCCGTCGCCTGCGTTGATCACGTGCACATGGGGCGCCACATGCTGCGCAATCAGGTAGGGCGCACCCGATTCGCTGTGCCGCACCACGAACAGGTCGGCCGCCATGGCCGAGAGGTTGGCGATGGTGTCCAGCAGCGACTCGCCCTTGCTGGCCGAGCTGCGCGCGATGTCGAGGTTGAGCACGTCGGCCGACAAGCGCTTGGCCGCGATCTCGAAGGTGGTGCGGGTGCGCGTGCTGTTCTCGAAGAACAGGTTGAACACGCTCTTGCCACGCAAGAGGGGCACCTTCTTCACTTCGCGGTCGTTCACGCTCACGAAGTTGGCGGCCGTGTCGAGGATGTGCGTGACGATGTCGCGCGGCAGGCCCTCGATGGACAGCAGGTGGATGAGTTCGCCGTTGCCGTTGAGTTGGGGATTGCGCTTGTGCAGCACGGTCAGGCCTCTTTGACTTGGAATTGGAAGATACCGCTGTCGTCACGCGCCAGGGCCAGCGACTGGGCGGCAGGCAAGGCCACGCGGGCGGCGGCAAAGTCGGCCTGCACGGGCAGCTCGCGCCCGCCCCGGTCTACCAGCACGGCCAGGCGCACGCTGGCGGGGCGGCCGTAGTCGAACAACTCGTTGAGCACGGCACGGATGGTGCGGCCGGTGTAGAGCACGTCGTCGAGCACCAGCACGTCGGCACCGTTCACATCGAACGGCAGCGAGGTCTGCGCGCTGGCCGACAGGCCGCGCTGGGCGAAATCATCGCGGTGCATCACCGACGAGAGCACGCCAGCCGGGCCTTCCAGGCCCAGGTCTTTTTGCAGGCGCTCGGCCAGCCAGGCACCGCCCGAGGCAATGCCCGCCAGGCGCGTGGTGGGGGTGAGCATGCTGCGCACGCCGCGCAGCAGTTCGCGGTACAGCGCTTCGGCGTCAAGCACCAGGCTGCCAGTGGCTGCAGGGGATGGATGGCTCATGGGAGATTCCTCAAAAACTGTTCCAGGATGATGCAGGCGGACGCTGCGTCCGCATCCTTGGCACCACCCGCGATGGCTTCGGTGGTGCTGTAGCGCTCGTCCACCTCGAACACCTGCAAGCCAAAACGCCCGCGCAGCTGGCGGCCGAACTTGAGAGCGCGTGCGGTGTTCTCGTGGCTCGCGCCATCAGGGTGGTAAGGCACGCCGATCACCAGCGCGTCGGGCTGCCATTCCTTGATGCGCTCGGCCACCTGGGCAAAACGGGCGTCGCCTTCGGCCTGGATGGTGCGCTGGGGCGTGGCACTGCGCAGCATGCGGTTGCCCGAAGCCACGCCTGTGCGCTTCTGACCAAAGTCAAAAGCAAGAAAAGTCTGGAAATGCGCAGGAACGGCTGGCGGCTGGGGAGACTGAGCGGACATGCCGGTCATGCGTGCCCCGCCTCGGGCGACAGCATCCAGGCCTTCAGGCCCAGCAGCGACAGGGCCCGGTCATAACGTTCGGGCACTGGGGTGTCGAAAATCACCGACAGATCGGCCGCCACCGTCAGCCATGCGTTTTCGGCCAGCTCGGTCTCCAGTTGCCCCTCTCCCCAGGACGAATAGCCCAGCGTGACCAGCACGCGGCGAGGCCCAGCGCCGGTAGACAGCGCCTCGAGCACGTCTTTGGACGTCGTCATCTCCAGCCCGCCGGGAATGGTCATTGTGGAGGCATAAGCCGGTTCATCGGTCTCGGCCTTGTCCATGAGCATGGGTTCGTGCAGCACAAAGCCACGCTCGGTCTGCACGGGGCCGCCCTGGAAAACAGGCTCCCGGGTAAGGTCTTCGCGCCGCAGCGACAAATCGACTTTGTCGAACAGGCTTTTGAGAGTGATGTCCGAGGGCTTGTTGATGATGAGCCCGAGCGCGCCGCGTTCGCTGTGCTCGCACAGGTAAACCACACTCCGCGCAAAAGACTCATCTTCCAGGCCGGGCATCGCAATCAGGAAGTGATGCGTCAGGTTGATGGGCGCAGAATCGAAAGACATCCCTCAATTTTAACGGTGAACATGGCGCCTTCTTCCAGGCCTTGCGGGCCTCTCGAGTCTTCCTATCCCTGCGGCCTTGTCTGGTTCCGCCGCGACTTGCGCACAGCAGACCACGCCGCCCTGTACCGGGCGCTGACGCAATGCGAGCAGGTGCACTGCGTCTTCGTGCTGGACCGCGAGATTCTGGATGGCCTGCCCCGCAGAGACCGGCGGGTGGAATTCATCCTCGCATCGCTGGAAGAACTGGATGTCTCGCTGCGCGCCCTGTGTGGCCAGCCGCAGGGCGGGCTCATCGTGCTGCATGCCGTAGCCAGCGACGCGATCCCGGCCCTGGCGCACAGCCTGGGCGTGCAAGCAGTGTTTGCGAACCACGATGATGAGCCCCGGGCGCTGGCACGCGACAGCCTGGTGCGCACCCGCTTGGCTGCTGCGGGCAAGGCGTTCCACACCTTCAAGGACCACACGATTTTTGAACGCAGCGAGGTGCTGACACAGACCGGCAACCCCTACAGTGTGTTCACGCCCTACAAGAACGCCTGGCTCAAAAAAATCGACGCTTTCCAGCTCACAAGTTACCCGGTGGAGCGCCACGCGCACCGCCTGGCGCCCCGCCCCCAGGCGCATTGCCAGCCCATGCCCACGCTGGCGTCGCTGGGGTTCGAGGCCAGTGCGTCGCCAACCCCCGGGCTGCCCACCGGCGCCCGTGGCGCGCAGCAGCTGTTTGATGACTTTCTGGGCCGCATCGAGCGCTACGACCATGCGCGCGATTTCCCTGCCGTCAAGGGTCCCAGCTACCTCAGCGTGCACCTGCGCTTTGGCACCATCTCGCCACGGGTTCTGGCACGCACCGCGTACGGGCTGGTACAGGCAGGCAACCCTGGCGCCGCAACATGGCTGAGCGAGCTGATCTGGCGCGACTTTTATTTTCAGATCCTGCACCACCACCCCCATGTGGTGGGCCACAGCTTCAAACCCGCCTACGACGCCATCCAGTGGGAAACCGGCCCCGAAGCCGACGCCCTGTTTGCCGCCTGGTGCGAGGGCCGCACCGGCTACCCGCTGGTGGATGCCGCCATGGCGCAAATCAACCAGACGGGCTACATGCACAACCGCCTGCGCATGGTGGTGGCGAGTTTCTTAGTGAAGGATCTGGGGATCGACTGGCGCCGAGGCGAGGCCTACTTTGCCATCCACCTCAATGACTTTGACCTGGCTGCCAACAATGGCGGCTGGCAGTGGGCCAGCTCCAGCGGATGCGATGCGCAGCCCTACTTCCGCATCTTCAACCCCGTGAGCCAGAGCCAAAAGTTCGACCCCGAGGGCAAGTTCATCCGGCGCTACCTGCCACAGCTGTCGCGCCTGCCGAACACGGCCCTGCATGCCCCCTGGCTAGCCCGCCCGCTGGAGCTGCAGGAGGCAGGAGTGCAGCTGGGCACCCACTATCCCATGCCCGTGGTGGAGCATGAGGCCGCGCGGCAGCGCACGCTGGAGCGGTATGCGGTGGTCAAAACAGCCCTGGGCTAACCCACTCATGACCGCAATGCCCTTGGATACAGGGGCCGTGTGGGAGGATTGGTAGCCTGCTGCGCTCAACGTTGCAGCGCCGGTGATTCACCAATAGCTTGCGCCTGCTGAGAGATCGGCGCAAACGCTCCCTGCTGCCTGATGGTGGGCAGAGCGCCTGCCAGAAGCAGAAGACCGAAGGTCCGCTCCCTGGCCTCAAACGCCAGCCGCACCAGCCGGCGAGGGACGACAGAGGGCGACAGAGTTGCCGGGTCCATCAGCACCCAGCCTCTGTCGAAGGCAGATTATGGCTAGTCAGCACCAGAGCGCAGCCCCCTGCCCGCCATAACCTCTCCCGCCCCGGGAACATGACACCCTCAAAAAACCACAGCCCCGCCTAAAAGAACGGGGCTGTGGGCGCTGAACAGGGTGTTTCAGGCTTCGGCAGCTGCCGCGATGCGGGCGTAGTGCTGGATCAGGCTCAGCAGTTCTTCATCCGAATACGGCTTGCCAAGATAATGGTTGACGCCCAGCTCCATCGCATGTTCACGGTGCTTCTCCGCGATACGCGATGTAATCATGATGATCGGAAGGTCGCGCAAGGCGCCGTCTGCACGGATGTTGCGCGCGAGATCGAAACCGTCCATGCGGGGCATTTCGATGTCGGACAGAACCACTGTCGGACGTTCCTCCTGCAGTCGCTCCAGGGCCTGCAGGCCATCGGCAGCCAGGGCCACCCGGTAACCTTCGCGCTGCAGCAAGCGCTGCGTGACGCGGCGCACGGTGATTGAATCATCTACCACGAGCACCAGCGGCACCTGGCTGGTGCCCGACAACTGGGGCGAGACCATCTGCTTGCCACCACCTGCGCCACCATCCACTTGCGGAGCCGACGCCATGCCCGCGCTGGCAGCACGCACCTGGTCGCCGTACACCGTGGCCAGCGCCACCGGGTTGTAGATCAACACCACAGCACCCGAGGCCAGAACCGACATCCCGGCCAGGCCCGGCAGGCGGGACAGCTGGGGGCCAAGGTTTTTCACCACGACTTCCTGGTTGCCCAGCACTTCGTCCACATGCATGGCCACACGCTGCGCCGCGCTGCGGAAGATCACCACAGGGCGCGTCTTGCCAGCGGGCTCGTTGCTGCGTGCAGACGCCTGCAGCAATGCGCCGGACCAGAAGAACGGCACCTTTTCCATGCCGTCGTCAAACATGCCGGTGCGGTAGGCTTCCTCCAGGTCGGCTGCAGAAGTGCGGCGCACGATTTCAACCACGTTGGCAGGCACGCCCACCGCCAGGTCGCCTGTGCGCAGCATCACCACCTGCGTCACCGCGGTCGTCAATGGCAGCACCATGCGGAACGCTGCGCCCTTACCCGCCTGGGTCGAGGTTTCGATGCGCCCCCCCAAGGCGTTGATTTCGGCGCGCACCACGTCCATACCGATACCACGTCCAGCCAGACCGGTCACTTCGGATGCCGTCGAGAAACCGGGCATGAAGATCAGGTTGGAAGCCTCGGCATCGCTGAGTTCTACGCCAGGCTCCACAATGCCCTGAGACAGGGCCTTTTCGCGAATTCGCGGCAGGTTCAAGCCCGCGCCGTCGTCGCGGAACTCCACCGACACGTCGTTGCCTTCGTGGTGCAAATCCACCGTGATCGTGCCGGAGGCAGGCTTGCCAGCCGCCACCCGCACTTCGGGATCTTCGATGCCATGGGCCACACAGTTGCGCAGCAGGTGCTCGAACGCCGGGGTCATGCGGTCCAGCACGCCACGGTCCATTTCGATGGAACCGCCTGTAATGTCCAGCTTGATCTGCTTGCCGGTTTCCTTGGAGGCCTGACGCACCACGGCGTAAAGGCGCTCGGCAATGCCTTCGAACTCCACCATGCGGGTGCGCAGCAGATCGCGCTGCAGCTCCCGGGCCTGGCGCCCCTGGGCAATCAGATCGTCTTCGGCGCCTTCCATGGCACGCTGCAGATTGCGCTGCACCGTCGCCACGTCGTTGACCGACTCGGCCATCATGCGGGTGAGCTCCTGCACACGTGTGAAGCGGTCGAACTCGAGCGGGTCGAAACCCGCGGCCGAGTCCTTGGACAAGGCCAAGCGAGACTGCATCTGCGATTCGGCCTGCAACTCGATGTCGCGCAGTTGCTGGCGCAGCCTGTCCAGGTTGCCCGAAAGGTCGGTGAGCGAGCTGCGGAACTGACCCAGGCGCACATCCAGGCGCGAGCGGCTGATCATCACCTCGCCCGCCTGATTCACCAGGCGGTCCAGCAACTGGGCACGCACACGCACCGACTGGCTGGCGGCCACACGCAATGGCGCCAGTTGCGACGGGCCGGGCAAACGGACCGCCGGAGCGACCGGTGCGGCGGCGGCGGCACCCGTCACAGCAGCGGCAGGCGCCGTGGACAGCTCTGCTGCATCCGAACGATCATGCGCAGCTTCGACCGGCAGTGTGACCACCGTATCGCCAGGCGTCTGGCCAATAGCACGCAGGGCGTCAAAGTTCGCTTGCAGGCCGTCGAAACTGCCCTGCAAGGGGTCGATCTGGTCGGCGGTTACAGTCTCGGCATCCAACTGCTCAATGGCCGACTCCAACCGGTGGGCCATTTCGCCCAGGCGCATGGCGCCAGCCAGTCGCGAGCTGCCCTTGAGCGTGTGCAAGGCACGAAGCACTTCGCTTCGGGCACCCAGGTTATCGGGCCGCGCAGCCCATTGCCGTAGAGCGCCCCCCAGCTGGGGCAGCAACTCTGCCGCCTCTTCCTCGAAGATCGGGAACAGGTCGGGGTCAATGACGTCAATCGCATCGATGTCGTCATCCACATCCGAAGACAGTGCTACGGCGTGGGCGATCGCATCGTCGATCATTTGATCCTGATCGTGAGCCACCACCGACAGCGCAGGCGCCACATGGCCCTGCGGGATGATGAGCGGAGCGGGCTCAAGAGCCGCCTCGTCAAAGGCCTCGGGTTCATCGACAGGTTCTGGAGCAGGTACGGGCTCAGAGGCCACAGGCTCTACCATCTCAGTGGGGAAGGCTTCGACCGCATCCTCTTCGGGTGGAGACAAGGTGGCAACCACCTCGGCTTCCAGAATCTGGCGCAACTGGTCCAGAACCTCTTCGTTGGGCTCCTTGAGGAAACCCGCAGCAAATTGATGCAGCAGGCGGCGAATGTCTTCGGCTGCGCCCATAAAAGCTTGGGCCTGCTCCAACGTACCACCGGATTGCAACTGCACATGCTGCATCGCATGTTCCAGTGCACGCGCCAACTCCGACAAAGCCGTGAAACCGACCGTGGCAGAACTTCCGGCCAGCGAATGCGCGAGCGCCACCCCCACATCGGGCAGGGGCTCGTGCAGCTCCAGCGACCACTCCTGGAGACAGGTCACCAGGCGACGCGACCATTCGTCGGCCTCGTTCAAATAGACGTTGTAAAGCGGGATGCTGATACGCAGGGTGTCAATCACCTTGACCGCATCGTCGCTCGTGGTGCTGTCCTCTTGCGGCAGGGCATCCTGAAGTTCTGCCATTTCAGAGGCCACATCGATATCGGCAGGTGCAACTGCCTCAAGAGCCTCGCCAACCACAGGCGCCTCCGCAGCCGCCGCAGCGGCCTCGGCTTCCAGCAACCGCTCAAGGGCTTCGACATCCAGTGACGCCAAGGCATCCGATGCCTCTGGCAACTCAGCTTCGATTTCAGTGGTCGCCGCAATGTCTGGGATCACTACGGTTCCAACGTCAGACAAGTCGATTGTCTCTACCGGAGTGTCCACGAGCGGCTCAGATGCGGGCGCGATGGCTGCAGGCTGGGCAACGGGCGCCACATCGGACAGGTCCACATCGGACAGGTCCAAATCGGGCAACTCCAGGTCGAGCACAAAATCGGCACTCGACGGATCTACCACCGGCGGTGGTGTGGAATCTGCATTCAAGGCTGCGGTGAAGACGGAGAAATCAATGTCCTCGGCTACCTCGGCCACACCCGGCGCAGCTGCCGCTTCAAACGCAAAGGGTGCCTCAACGGCTGCAGACTGTTCGGGTATGTGCTCCGAAATTTCGGTCGCCTGAAAGTCCATCAGGCTTACATCGTCCTCAGGGGCCGCAGGGACATCGGCCACCACTGCGTCGGCAGGCAAACTGGTCGCCTCTGGCTTCAGCTCCACGGAGGTTTCGGCCTCTGGAACAGACAACAGGGGCTCGCCGCCCTCAAAGGGCACCACCAGAGGCACCAGCGCACCATCAAGGCGCATTGCATCTGCGGATTTACGGAACGACTCGGGGTCCCAGCCAGTCTCACGGCCTGCAGCAATGTCGTCGGCCCAGCGGCCAAATGCCCGCAAGGCATCCGAGGACAACGTCAGCAAACCCGGTTGCATGGGCTTTTGCTCAGCCAGCCAAGCATTGAGGATCTGCTCCATCGACCAGGCGGCCTCGCCGAAGTCGTTAAGCCCCACCATGCGTGAACTGCCCTTGAGCGTATGGAATGCGCGGCGCAACGTGGTCTGTTCGCTCAGATTGCCAGGCTCTCCATGAAGCTGGTCGATGGCGGCCAATCCGTTGACCACCACTTCGCGAGCTTCTTCCAGGAAAACTTCCAGCAGCTCATCTTCCACATCGGGCAGGGCTGCCTTGACCGAGGAGGCTCGTGCCTCCGCAGCGGTGACAGCTGACGCCGGTGTAGCAGGAGCGGCCACATCGAAGGAAATGTCCGGAGCGAGGCTTTCGGGTTCTGCCGGGGCCACAGGTTCACTGCCTGGCGCGGCACCCAGATCCAGGATGGGTGCAAAGTCCGTGGGTTCACTGACAGGCTCTGCCACGGGGAAACGCGGCAGCACGTCAGGCACCAGCGTGTCGGTGCGCTCCTCCAGTTTGGCGGGAGCTTCCTCCATGGCATCCGACGCGCGCGCGCGCGTCTTGCCCATGAGGATGCGCAACTCGCCGAGATCCTCGTCATAGACAAAGAGCTTGCGCGCCATCGTGCGCTGGTAGCTCAGCATGTCGATCAGGAAACCAAGTGCCCCCAGACTGTTGCCGAGTTTCTCAAACACCACCTGGCGGCCTTCTTCGGGCACCTCGTTGATGAGCAAACGCTCCACCGTGTCGCGCATACGCACCACAGCCAACGAAGCCTGGTCCAACCCGAGCACCGACAACACGCCGCGCATCTGGGCCAAGTGCCCGGGCACTGTGGCCAATACAGCCGTCTCCCGGGGGTTGCGGAAAAACTGATCAAGCGCCTTCTCCGCCTCGCCCAACGTCACGCGTAGCTCGTCTACCACACTACCCATGGTCTGGTTGTCACTGACCCTACGGTACAGCTCCTCCATCCAGGGCTCCAAAGGCTCGGGTTCAGCCCCGGCAGTCACCGCATCCAGGCGCTCCGCCAGCCGTGTCGCCCGCACTTCCATCTGGTCGTCTGCTGCATCCAGCTCTTCAAACGCAGCTTGCAGGTACAACACCGAGGTCGCCACTTCCATCGCCAAGGCGGCCGAAGGCGGTTCACCTGAACGGGTGGTGGACTCCATCGCCCGGCTCAGCGCCTGAGCCAAGTTTTCGCTACCGGGGTGCAGCTTTCTCAGCGAGTCGCATACCAGACTGAACTGGTCGGTGGCCGGTTTGAGTTTGTTGCGATCACCACCAGCCAGCGCTGACCAAGTTTCGGTGGCCGACGCAATGCGCTTGCGCGCCTGCGCCAGCACTGCCGGATCAAAACGCCCGAAACGAGCGGTTTCGTAGTCAACGGGCTTGAAACGGTCCAAAGAGAACGCCTGGCGCACAGCGCGCAGAGAAGGCACTGCCTCGGGTGGAAGCTCGGAAGCTCTGGCCTGAGAACAGAAAAAGAGTAAGTCCTGAACCAGGCGGTCTGCAATGGCGGGATCCCCCTTGGCAAGGGTTGCGTACTGCATCAACACTCGGGATGCAACACGCTTGACATACACGTCGGGCGCCAGCAGACCGGAACCAAACGCCTCGAAGAAGCCAGCGCAGATCTTCCAGAATGCACGCGCCTGACGGTCTGTCTGGGCCGCCACTAAGCCGAGACAGGTGTCACGCAGGTTCAGCGCAGCCCTGAGATCACCAGATTTGACAATACGCAGCACGGCCGCATCCAGCCGCGCCCGCGCCTCGGGGCCATAGGGCAATGGCGGAAGTGTTACCGTCCCTTCGGGCTCACGGAAACGACGCTCCACAGGCCAAAGGTCTGCAGGGTGGACACGATCCGCTCCCGCCAAGGCCTGAGCATCACGGTATTGAGGGAACAGGGCCACGGGAGAAACCGACTTGCCCGCCAGCACGGTCTCCAGGTATTCAATCAGCGCAAAGCTTGCGCGCTCAATCACAGCCGCAGCATCGTCGCTGCAGGTTTCAGGCCGTTGGACAAACCTCTGGACGGCCGACTCCATGGAGCGCAGCACCAGGGCTGGCGGCCCCATGCCCACCATCTCCAGTGCGCCACAGGCTTGGTGCAGTTGCTGGCGCGCAATGCGCAGAGCACCCGCATCCAGCGCCGCCAGATCGGATTCACGCGCGACCTCAGCATCGCGCACAAAGCGGCGCATGGCCTTGACCGCACCGTCAAGTGACTTACGCAGTTCGTCAAGCACCCAAGCCAAAGGACCCAGGTCCTGATCTCCCTGGGTCCCTTCTGCGGCCGGTGCATTGTTGACATCAATAGATGACATGGATTTGTCCCCGGCTGCAATGAGCCAGCTGGTTGATGACTACTGCTGTCAGGCGATCTTGAAACGTGCCACCGATTGGCGCAGTTCTTCGGCCATGTGTGACAACTCCCGCACCTGCTGCGCTGTGGTGCGAGTACCTTCACCCGTTTGTTCCGTCACCGCAAAAATGTGTTGAATGTTGTCGGCCACTTCGTTGGCCAGAACGGCTTCACGCGAGGTGGAGGACGAAATCTGCTCAATCAGCTCAGCAAGACGGCGAGACACGCGGTCGATTTCAGTCAGTGCGGTACCGGCGGAGTCGGAGAGGCGAGCCCCCTCCACCACACCCTGCGTGGAACGTTCCATAGCGGCCACAGCATCCTGAGTGTCTGTCTGAATGGCCTTCACCAGCGCCGAGATCTGGCGCGTAGCATCTGCAGAACGCTCAGCAAGACGCTGCACTTCTTCCGCCACCACCGAGAAACCGCGACCGGCTTCACCAGCGGACGCCGCCTGGATGGCGGCATTCAGAGCCAGTACGTTCGTCTGCTCGGTAATGTCTGAAATCAGCTCGGTGATTTCACCAATCTCCTGCGACGATTCGCCAAGGCGCTTGATCCGCTTGGAGGTGTCCTGAATCTGGTCGCGGATGGAGTTCATACCGCCGATGGCGTTTTGCACCGCCTGCAGACCCGAGTCGGCAGCTTGCAGCGACTGGCGGGCCACCGTGGCGGACTCTTGGGCCTGGGTAGACACCTCGTTGATTCGGGTCGCCATGTCCAGAACAGATCGGCCAGTTTCGCGAATTTCACGTAGCTGCTCGGTCGATGCGGCCAGCAGTTCGGTGGAGGTGTTATCTACCTGCGCGGTCGTCTGTGCCACACGGGTAGCCGTGTTCTGCACGCTACCCACCAACTGACGCAGTTCTTCCACCGTGTAGTTCACCGAGTCAGCAATGGCACCCGTAATGTCTTCGGTCACCGTGGCTTCTTGCGTCAAATCACCTTCAGCGACCGACTGCAACTCGTTCATCAAACGCAAAATGGCTGCCTGGTTGGCGTCGTTGACGCGTTTGGCTTCCTGCTCCTGGCGTTTGGCGTCTTTCTGCTGCGTTTCTGCAGCCGCTTGGCGTCCACGGCTATCAAGCAGCTGAACGCGCGAAATACCGATACCGCACAGCAGCACGAACAAACCCGCCAGAGCCAGTGCGGCAAACTGCCCCGCCCCCAGACCGGTTTGGGCAGACAACTTGGTCTGCAGGCCTTCCAGTTGGCGGCGCAGTGGTTCACTGTCGGCAATGATGGCGGACTGCGCTTCACGGGCCGACACCAGACCCTGCAGGTTGCCCAGAATGGCGCTGGCCTGGGTACGGGTCTGTTCGTAGAGCTTGACCAACGCTTCGAGTTGTTCACGGGTCTGAGCATCTTTGGTAGCGGCCAGACGCAGCTCTGGGCTACCGTCCAGCAGGCCTTGCGCAATTTCCTTGAACGAATTCAAGTCCTTGCCCAACAGGAACACAGCCTCGGGACTCACGCCTTCCATGGTCTGGAATTCGTTGGCCGACTTGCCGATACGCTGCGTCAACATCACCAACTGGCCAGCGGCTGAAATTTCAGCGGCAGGGGCATTCTGCTGGAGCTTCAGCGAGGACACGGTTTCAGCGATTTCCAGCAGGTCAGAAGACTGACGGTTGATGGTGCGCAGAGCGTCACCCACCTGGGTCAGAATCTTTTGCTGGCCCATCACCACACTGGCGTTGCGCTCGGCGCGCTCCATCAAGGGATTGACGGCATCCAGATCAGGCTTGAACGGCTCGCCAAGCGATTGAACACCCAGTTCGCTGTCACCCGCATTGAGGGCGCGCACGTTGCGCGCCAGCACGCCCGAGCTCTCCACCACGTCCGGAAAGGCCTGAGGGCTCCCCACCAATGCCTGCGACACCGACTTGGCCAGACGCTGTGACTGCATCAGCGATTGGCCGGTAGCTGCCAGCTGTTGCGCAGACCGATCAGCCTGCTGCAGCACCCAGAATGCAATTGCCCCCAGCACCAGCACGCCTACCAGCAGCAGGGCCAGCAGACGGCGTTGGTGGCCCGCAGCCGTGGACCGCCCCAGCAACGGAAGGGAGATCAACTCCTCATCAGTTTCCGTTGTAGCCAACTCGGAAGGGTAACCATCGGGATCGCCCTGAACACTGTTCATGGCCTCCGCCTGATAAGAGTCACGCAACTGTGCGCCATCCAAGGCGCCCGTGGCCAGGACATCCTGCCCATCGTCAGCCGTGCCGGTGGCCGGGCCTGCGTCCGGCGTAGCGGGTTTCCGATTGAACAGTTTTCCAAATTGATTGACGACGGACATGGTGCAGCCTTACAGAAAAACTCAAGCACTGATGCTCAGGAATGCGGGATGTTGGGACAGGATCTGGAGGTTCAGCTCCTGCCAGCGTGAGCCGCTGGAATCGATATAGGTGGTGCCAAAGAAGCTAGGCGCATCTTCAGCCGGCGGCTCGGACGACACAAAGGCGTCGGTTCCACGAAGACCCGCCAAGCGGTCCACCAGCAAGGCCGCGTTGACATCCAGCGCGGCATTGAAGGCCAGCAGGCTGGACTCGGCCAGGGCCTGCTCGGTGCGGGGAGCTGCCGACCCCAGCAGGCCCGCCAGGTCCACGACACCCACCAGACCGCCACGCAGGTTGGCAACGCCCAGAAACCAGCTTTGGGTGTAGGGCACAGCCTGGACGGAGGCCCAGGGGAAAATCTCCCCGGACTGCCCCAGGGGCAACAAGTAGAAACTCCCGGCGGACTCGACAGCCAGCCAGGATGACACAGAGGTCCCTTCGGTTCTTGCAGCCTGCAGGCGGCTGGCAAGTCGGGTCTGCAGCTCTCGCAGGGCTTCGCGGTTGGCCATGAGCGCGCCGCAGCCTCAGTTCAGAGCGTCGATTTTGGCCTGCAATTCGGCGGGGTCCACCGGCTTGGTGATGTAGCCGCGCGCGCCCTGACGCATGCCCCAAACACGATCGGTTTCCTGATTCTTGCTAGTGCACATAATGATCGGCACATCGGCATACAGCGGGTCGCGGGTAATGGCGCGCGTGAGCTGAAAACCATTCTGGCCAGGCATGACCACATCCATCAAAATCAGGTCAGGCTTTTCTTCGGCAAGACGGCGGAATGCTTCGTCGGCATTTTCTGCAGTACGGACTTGCATGCCTTTTTTCTGAAGCAGGTCCGTCAAAAACATCAACTCGGTCTTCGAGTCGTCGACGACCAATACTTTCTGAATGGGCATTACATGGCTCCTTGTTGGGAATTGCCAAACTGTTGAACGGCTTGCAACAGCTGGTCTTTGGTAAATGGCTTGGTGAGATATTCTTGGCAGCCGACCATGCGCCCACGCGCTTTGTCGAACACGCCGTCCTTGGAGGACAGCATTACCACAGGAGTATCTGCAAAACGGGCATTGCGCTTGATAATGGCGCAGGTCTGGTACCCGTCGAGCTTGGGCATGAGGATGTCGCAGAAAATCAGCTGAGGCTGGTAATCGTTGACCTTGGCCAAAGCATCAAAGCCGTCGTCAGCCAACAAGACTTCATGCCCTCCTTGCTTCAGAAAAATCTCGGCGCTTCGACGGATGGTATTGCTGTCATCCACCACGAGCACTTTGAAAGATGCGCCTGTTGTAGTCAATTGTCACTGCTCCCGATGGAGAAAACAAACAACGCTGCAGCAAGTGGTGCTGGAACGTCTCAGATCTGAACCATCTCGAAATCTTCCTTGCGGGCGCCACATTCGGGGCAGGTCCAATTCATCGGGACCTGATCCCAGGGCGTGCTGGGTGCAATGCCGTGCTCAGGGGATCCCTCTGCCTCGTCATAAATCCAGCCGCAAATCAAACACATCCAAGTTTTAGAGTCGGTCACAGCTTAAAGGGCCTTCACATAGAATGCAACGATTGTATCTAGTCATCTCCATGGGCTGCGGCTTCGGTGCCACCCCTCAAGCAGGATCTGGTCCATGACCATCAAAGCGTCTCCTCCCCCCTCAGAAATCACAGAGATCGAAGATGACGGCGCGGAGGAAGCAAGCCCTGCATGTGTGCTTGTCTTCAATGCCAGCGACCCCAGCGGAGCAGGTGGCCTTACCGCAGATATCACCACGATTGCATCCGTCGGCGGGCACCCGATTGCCGTGGTCACAGGTGCCTACGCCCGCGACACAGCAGAGATTTTTGACCACTTCGGCTTTGACGACGAGGCCGTGGCCGAACAAGCCCGGGCCGTACTGGAGGACCTGCCGGTTCAGGCCATCAAGGTGGGCTTCGTGGGCAGCCCAGAGAACATCAGCACCATCGCCGAAATAACCACAGACTATGACGAAGTCCCGGTGATAGCGTACATGCCCAACCTTTCCTGGTGGCGTGATGAGCTGATCGACGAGTACCTGGACGCCTTCCGCGAATTGTTGTTGCCGCAGACCTCAGTGTTGGTTGGAAACCACAGCACCCTGTGGCGCTGGCTGCTGCCGGACTGGAACGGCGAGCGCAACCCCACCGCCCGCGACATCGCCCGCGCCGCGTCCGAGATGGGCGTGCCCTATACCCTGGTCACAGGCATCCCTCTGCCCGAGCAGTTTGTCGAGAACGTGCTGGCTTCTCCCCAGACCGTGCTGGGCAGCGGCAAGTTCGAGCTGTTTGATGCCACTTTCGCAGGCGCAGGCGACACGCTCTCGGCTGCGCTCACTGCCCTGGTAGCTGCAGGCAACGATCTGGGCGAAGCCACCAGCGAAGCACTGAGCTACCTGGACCGTTGCCTGGACGCCGGCTTTCGCCCCGGCATGGGCCACATCGTGCCCGACCGCATGTTCTGGGCCCAGCCTGAAGACGACGAGCCCGGCGCGGACGAAGATGAAGAGACCCCGATCGACGAAGCACAAGCCCTCGAAGGCTTTGTGATGCCCCCCCATGACACCAAACACTGACCTCAACATCCCCCTGTTCGAACGCGCCAAGGCGCTGATCCCCGGCGGCGTGAACTCGCCCGTGCGGGCCTTCAAGGCCGTAGGCGGCACGCCTCGCTTCGTCAAGCGGGCCCAAGGCGCCTATTTCTGGGATGCCAACGACCAGCGCTTCATCGACTACATCGGCTCCTGGGGCCCGATGATCCTCGGCCACGGTCACCCTGCTGTGCTCGAAGCCGTGCAGAGCGCAGCGCTCGAAGGCTTCAGCTTCGGCGCCCCCACCGAGCGCGAAGTGGAGCTTGCCGAAGAAATCTTGAGCCTGGTGCCATCGATGGAGATGATCCGCCTCGTCAGCTCGGGCACCGAAGCGGGCATGAGCGCCATTCGCCTTGCACGCGGTGCCACCGGCCGCAGCAAGTTCATCAAGTTCGAGGGCTGCTACCACGGCCATGCCGATTCGCTGCTGGTCAAGGCGGGCTCGGGCCTGGCCACGTTTGGCAATGCCACCAGCGCGGGCGTGCCGCCCGAAGTGGTGCAGCACACCATCGTGCTCGAATACAACAACGTCGCCCAGCTTGAAGAAGCCTTTGCCTTGCACGGCAAGGAACTGGCCTGCGTGATGATCGAGCCCATCGCGGGCAACATGAACTTTGTGCGCGCCAGCGTACCCTTCATGAAGCGCTGCCGCGAGCTGTGCACCGAGTACGGCGCGTTGCTGGTGCTCGACGAAGTGATGACCGGCTTTCGCGTGGCGCTGGGCAGCGCCCAAAGTGTGTACGCCAAAAGCATCCCGGGCTTCAAGCCCGACCTCACCGTGCTGGGCAAGGTGATTGGGGGGGGCATGCCTCTGGCCGCCTTTGGTGGGCCACGCGCCATCATGGAACACCTGGCGCCCCTGGGCGGGGTCTACCAGGCCGGCACGTTGTCGGGCAACCCGGTGGCCACCGCCTGTGGGCTGGCCACGCTGCGCGAGATCAAGAAGCCCGACTTCTTCGATGCACTCTCGGCCCGCACCCGTTCGCTGGTCGATGGCCTGGCCGCAGCAGCAGCTGCTGAAGGCGTGCCTTTCAGCACCGACTGCGAAGGCGGCATGTTCGGCTTCTTCCTGATGCCCGAGCTGCCCCAGAACTACGCCCAGGTACTCAAGACCGACAGTGCACGCTTCAACCAGCTCTTTCACGGCCTGCTGGACCGGGGCGTCTACATTGCCCCCGCACTGTATGAAGCAGGATTTGTAAGCGCCGCCCACACGGCCGACGACATTGCCGCCACCGTGGCCGCTGCGCGCGAAGTGTTCAAAACACTATAAAAATAATAGCATATAACGCTTACTAAATAGGCGGCAGAGCCTATTTTTACCGTGAATTGAGCCGAGGCGACACCGCCCCGGCGCGCTTCACACCGCCGTCATGCGGCGCGGGCAGTCTCGGGGGCTTTACCCAACGGCCTGCGCCATGACCGACAAACCCCTCTCCTCCCCT
>NZ_QAIH01000083.1:0-13312 GCF_003060895.1 Acidovorax sp. HMWF029
CCGCCACCCAGCACCGTGGTGCTGCCGGGCGACACCGGCCCGCTGCCACCGCCGCTGGCACAGCCCAAAAGCCGCTGGATCCCGGTGCGCTGGGCCGAGCTGCCGGGCTTTGGCGAAGACGCCTTGCACGAGGCCTGGAACGCCTGGATCAAAAGCTGCGAGCGGCCCGCTCCCCCCTTCACCGCGCTGTGCGGTGACGTGCGCCAACTGAGCATTGCCACCGCCGACGAGCAGCGCGCGTGGCTGGTGGCCCGCCTGCAGCCCTACCGCGTCGAGGCCACCGACGGCAATGCCGAAGGCCTGCTCACCGCCTACTACGAACCGATGATGGACGCCGCGCGCCAGCCCGGCAACGGCTTCACCGTGCCCGTCTACCGCCTGCCCGCCGGTTTTGGCGCGCGCAAGCCCTGGTACACACGCCAGCAGATCGAGACCCTGCCCGAAGCCCAGGCCGCGCTCGCAGGCCGCGCCATCGCCTGGCTGCGCGACCCGGTCGAATCCATGGTGCTGCACATCCAGGGCTCGGGCCGGCTGCGCATCACCGAGGCAGACGGCAGCACCACCACCGTGCGGGTGGCCTATGCAGGCACCAACGACCAGCCCTACCAGAGCATTGGCCGCTGGCTGCTCGACCAGGGCTACACCCGCGACGCCACCTGGCCCGGCATCCGCGCCTGGCTGGCAGCCAACCCCCAGCGCACCAACGAGCTGATGTGGACCAACCCGCGCTACGTGTTCTTCAAGGAAGAACCCCTGGTGGGCATGGACGCCAGCTTTGGCCCCAAAGGTGCGCAGGGGGTGCCGCTCACCCCTGGCCGCTCCATCGCGGTGGACCGCCAGAGCATTCCCTATGGCACGCCGGTGTGGCTGGCCTCCAGCGGCCCGCAGGTGCAACTCAGCCGCATGGTGCTGGCGCAGGACACGGGCAGCGCCATCCTGGGCGCGGTCCGCGCCGACTACTTCACCGGCTGGGGCCCTGAGGCGGGCGACATTGCCGGGCGCCTCAAGCAGAACCTGCGCCTGTGGGCTCTGTGGCCGAAATAGGGTTCAAAATGCTGCTCTGCGCGCGTCCATCATGCGCAAAAAGCTATCAAAACAAGAGCAAATCACCTTCTTACGGGCAGGCCACCCGGGCCGCCTCGGTCTCCACGCGGGGGGCTGCAGCAGCCGCCGCAAACGCCATGGGAGGGGGGACGGTCATGGTGCGCAGCCGGTCGCCGTCGATGCGGTATTCATATTCACGCGTCGAGCCCACCATCTCTGTGCGAAAGCTGCTGCTGGCCATGGTGGCCGCATACACCTGGGGCCGCACGACCTGGTATCGGTAGGTGGTGGTGGACACGCCGCTGGTGGTCTTACAGACGGAGTCGAACTGGTCGTCCCTGAACTGCAGCGTGCAGCGGCCCGAGCTGTCCTCGGCCTTCTCGCCATCCGGCGTGTGCAGCACGATCTTGGTGGCACGCCAGCAGCCGAGCAGGGCGGGGTCGGCGGCATGGGCACCAGTTGCAAGCAGGAAGAGAGAAAGCAGCAGGTGGGAGCGTGCGAGGCATTTCATAGATTCACCTCACCGCACCAAAAGTGAGAACCAAAACCGTCAAGACGGCAAATGCGGCCCATGAAGTGACGACATATCTCGCCCCCGTCTGACCGCGCTTGGCCAGCGACCATATCTGTGTGATGTCGTACGGGATACCGCGCACGGCGCAATAAATGGCAGGGCCAAGAAGTCCGTTCCCCAGAACAGCCAGATAAACGAGGGGGAGCAGCGGATGCACTTGGTAGAGCACCTGAAAGATGTGAGTCATGGAGCGTGATTTTCAATCGAGTCACACGGGTCTGGCGGGTTGAACCAGAAGAGCGGAATAGCGAAGGCCAAAACACTTCCAATTTGATTGCATCCAGCACCTATTTTGCGGGCGCCAGCGGCTACAAACGCATCAAAAAACGCAGAAACAAAAACCCACTACTCCACCGACCACCGCGTCACCCTCGGCGGCGCATCGCCAACATGGAAGGCCAGCTTGCGGTCGCGCAGCGCCACGTCCGAGGCGGTCACGCGGTCAAAGCGGCGCAGGTGCTCCGTCCAAGACTCGTCCTCGATGCGCTCCACATAGCGCGCAGGCTGGCTGATGTCGTGCAGCAGCTGCCAGCCCAGGGCGCCCTGGCGCAGGCGGCTGCGGCGGCTTTCCTGCATCACGGCGCGAAATTCGGCAGCGCGGGCCGGGTCGATGAAGTATTCGATGGTGACCACCAGGTGCCCCGATCCGGGCGGCGTGTCGGCCACGGGCGCCTTGAAGGCGCGCGAAGGGCTCAGGTCTTCTTCCATGCTGCGGTCGGCCACCAGGCGCTGCACCAGCAGCATGGCCACCACGCCGGTGGCGGCGGCAATGCCCAGGCTCACATGCACGTCGGTGAGCGTGGCCACCTGGCCCCACACGGCGGCGCCCAGCGCGGTGGCGCCCATGATGGACATCTGGTAGATGGACATGCCGCGCGCGCGCACCCAGTTGGGCAGCGCGAGCTGGGCAGACACCGACAGCGAGTTGGCCGTGGTGATCCACGCCATGCCAGCCACAAACATCGCGGGCACGGCCACGTACACATTGGGCGCCACGGCCATCACGCCCGTGGCGGCGGCCTGCAGCGCCGTGCCGCGTATCACCAGCACATCGCGCGCCATGGCCTGGCGCAGGCGCGGCAAGAACATGGCCGCCGTGATGGCGCCCGCGCCCATGCTGGCCAGCAGCAGCGTGAAGGTGCCCGCGCCGCCGCCTTGCAGCCCCTTGGCCAGCAGCGGCAGCAAGGCCAGCAACGCCGTGGCGTGCAAAAAGAAGATGGAAATACGCCACAACACTG
Source organism: Acidovorax sp. HMWF029 (assembly GCF_003060895.1). Lineage (GTDB taxonomy): Bacteria > Pseudomonadota > Gammaproteobacteria > Burkholderiales > Burkholderiaceae_C > Acidovorax. Next base: position 2,857 of record NZ_QAIH01000083.1, read on the forward strand.
CCCGCATGCGCGGCGACTGGCGCACAAACTGCAGGCCTACGCGCATGGCACTGGTCAGCTTTTCGCGGCCCAGCGGGCTGGGCGTGTGCACCCGCTTCCAGCGCATGATGGTGAAGCCAGAGATGATGGAAAGCACCGCGTTGAGCACAAACACCCAGGCGCTGCCCGCGCTGGCGATGATGGCGCCCGCCAGCAGCGGGCCGATGATGCGCGAGGCGTTCATGGCCACGCCGTTCAGGGCCAGCGCGGCGGGCAGTTGCGGGCGGCTGACCAGCTCGGGCACGATGGCCGCAAACACCGGCCAGCGCATGGCCAGGCCAATGCCGTTGGCAAAGGTGAGCGCCAGCAGCAGCGGCGCCGTCATGCCTCCGGCCAGGATGGCCACACACAACACCAGCGCCACGGCCGCCACCCAGAACTGCGTGGCGATGAAGTAACGCCGCCGGTCCAGGATGTCGGCCAGCGCGCCGCTGGGCAGGCCCAGCAGGAACACGGGCAGGGTGGAAGCGGTCTGCACCAGCGCCACCAGCACGGGCGAGGTGGTGAGCGTGGTCATGAGCCAGGCGGCCGCCACGTCGTTCATCCACATGCAGGTGTTGGCCGCCACCCAGGTGAGCCAGAGCATGCGGAACACGGGCACCGACAAGGGCGCAAACGGTGAGAGCGACGCAGCCTGGTTCAGCGCCGCGCTGTCCCCCAATTGGGCGGCGACGGACTCTTCGGTGCCACGCGCCAGCGCCGCACGCGCGGCACGATCTGCAGCCGCGTCGCTTTGCGGCGGGGCGCCCGGGCTCAGGTCCGGCGCATCAGGGGAGGGCGGGGGCGCAACGCTGCGCGTGCTTTCGTGGGACGGCAATGGCGGCATGTCTGCGCATTGTGCGGCGGTTGGCGTGGCCGTGGTGGCTCAGCGCCAAATAGCCCACTGCGGGCCTGCGCCAAACATCGCGCCTTTTCAGGTCTCGTCACGCCGCATCGGTCGGCGCAGCCGGGGCATGGTGACCCGCTTGTTTGTTTTGCCGCAGCAACAGCCAGGCCATGAGTCCGAGTGCCGCCACGCCCGCCAGCAGCACGCCCCACAACACGGCGCTGCGCGTGGAGATGCCGCCGCTGGCCGCCGCAGCGGGCACCAGCGCGCCGTCTGCGGGCTTGCCGCCGGTGATGTCGGCCCGGGCTACATCGGCCAGCGCCACGGGCAGCTGGTTCTCCAGAGCGGGCTGGTAGCCCGGCACCAGGCTGGCCAGGGGCAGGAAGGCACTTGCCGCCGCGCTGGCGCCGGACAGCCCCGCCGCCAGCGTGAAGGGCCCTTGCCCGCTGGCCAGGAACACCAGCTGCGCAGGCTCGAACTGCAGCGCCAAAGCGGGCGCGGCAGCAAAACCGGGGGTCTTGGGGTCGGCTTCGATCTTGATCTCGCGCACCGAGACGCCGCCCAGCTCGACGGGGCCGCTGGCCTGCTCCTTGCCTCCCATGGTCATCTTGTAGACCACCGCGCTCGCCAGCGGCGACCAGGGCTGCTCGCGGTGGTTGCGGCCCAGCACGCGCACAGGGACCAGCACATTGCTGCCGGGCGGGGTGATGGCGAGCGCGGCAACCGGCGTGGCAAACGGCAGCGCGAACACCAGCTCACGCGGGTTGTTGCCCAGTGGCGGCACTGCCATGCTGGCGCTGACGCGCTCGCGCAGGCCCGTTTTGGACGAGGTAGCCAGCATGGCGCCACGCAGGGTGACTGCAGCGTCGCCCCAGGTCACGCGCAGGTAGTGGCCCTTCAGGTCGGCGCGCTGCAGGTCGATCTGCTCGTTGCCCAGGCGGCCCGGTGCAGTAGGCGCCGCTGCGGCGTCGGCGCGGTAGAGCACGGTCTCGGCCAACGGCTGCCATTGCTTCAGGTCTTTACTGGCGTGCACCTGGAACGTCACGGGTTGGCCCGCTGGCAGGTCCACGTCCAGGGCCATGCGGGCCACGGGCAGCTGCACATTGCGCGCGTCGAGCAGCGTGCCCCGCACGGTTTGCGTGGCTGCAGGACCTGCTGTGCCGGCCGTATCAATCTGCACCAAGCGCTGGCCCTGGCGCTCCTCGATGCGCAGCGACAGGCCTTCCAGCCCTGCCGCCCCCGCGCTGGCAGCACCCAGGATGGGATACGCGGGCAGGGTCACCGATTCCTCGGGCGCGCTGGCCGCGGCCACACCGGCCAGTGCCATGGGAACGGGCAGGCCCGCGCCGTTGAAGAGGCGCACATCGGCATAGCCCGGGCTTTGCAGGCGCACCAGCACCTCGGCGGGCAGCATCACGCGCTGCAGCGGCGCATCAGCCGCGAGCGCCACGGGAATGCGGATGGCGTAGGCCGCAGGGCTGTTGGCATCCGCCGCAGCCTGGGCCACACCGGCGCACAGGGACAGGGCGGCAGCGGCCAGCACCAGGGGCAGATTCGGGGCGACAGGCTTTTTCATGGCAGTGCTTCTGGTTGCGATGGCGCCCGCGGTGGCGCGGCAGGCTCCGCAGGGGCAGCCGCCTTGGGTTGGGACTTCGGAGGTAGAGGTGCGAAGTAGCCCACCACCAGCATGAGCACACCCACGGCGATGAAGGCAATGATGCGTTCGGCGCCACCCGCGTTGGACAGATCGATCACCAGCAGCTTGACCACCACCACGCCCAGCAGGCCCGCGCCCACCAGCCACAGCGGCCGCTGCGCGCGGCGGTGTGCCAGCACCATCAGGCTCAGCGCCAGCAGCGTCCACAGGATGGCGTAGCCGGTCTGCACCACAAAGCTGCCAAACAGCGCCGAGGCGTCCCAGCGCACGCCAAAGAAGTGGTGGGCCACGCGCAGCCACACGGTGTTGATCACGATGAACGCGAGCAGCGCCAAGGCCACCAGCGCATGGCGCCCGGTGACCCCGCCCGAGCGGGCCGGGGGCGGCAGCGCTGCGAGCAGCACGCGCCGCCAAAACACCAGGCCGCCCAGCGCGAGCGCAAGCGTGAGGTCGGTGGGGTTGAGCAGTGGGATGTAAGGCAGCGGCGCGGTGTGGCCGGACGAATGCACGGCGGCCAGCAGCGCGCCCCCGAATACCAGCACCGCAAGGGGCAGGGCCGCCAGCCAGTAGTAAGCCTCGGCATGGGGGTTCAGCGGCCAGGGCAGCGCCGCGCGTGCCGCAGGCTGGTTGCCACGGCCCGCCCAGAGCGCGAGCAGCATCAGCACCGCAATCGCGCTGACCAGCAGGACCACACCGGCCCACGAGGTGCGCCACAGCTCGGCCTTGCCGATGCCGGACCAGAGGCAGTCGGCCAGCAGCAAGGTCACCAGCCAGGCCGTGGCGGCGTGGAACCAGCCGAAGCGCGACGCGCTTTGGGCGGACTTGCCTTCAGTGCCCACCGCCTGCAAGCGATCGGTCTGCCACAGCATCCACCCATGCAGCGCCAGCACGATGGGCCACACGGCCCAGGCGGGCGTAGTCAACACGCGGTGGCCATCCACCACCTGCGCCACCCACCCCAGCGCCAGCACGCCGATGGTGGCGCGCGCGGGCCAGGTGGCCACGGCCCAGCGCGTGCGCAGGCCCAGCAACATCGACAGCGCGGCGCTCAGCACCACGGCCAGCATGCCCAGCAGTTCGGCAACGCGGCCCGAGAACACCGGCACGGGCCACTGGCCCTGCTCCAGGCCGGGCACGCGCCGCGTGATCTCCAGCCACCAAGCCAAACACCAGAAGACAAAGCCGTAGAGGTAGGCCGGGTTGGGCAGCAGCACCTCCACCCTGGCATAGCCCTGGGCCCAGGCCGAACCGCTGTGTGGCAGCGGCTGGCGCAGCCACCAGGCCAGCAGCAGCGCGGGCAGCGCAATCAGCAGGGCGCCAATGAAGGCCGGGTTGGCCAGCGGCAGTGACGAGACCTGCAGGCCGCCACCGTCCACACCGGACATGAAAACCAGCATGGCCACGCCCTGCAGCACCAGGCCAAAGGCGCGTGGCATCCAGCGCGCCTGGCGCATGCCGACCCAGAAGGCGCCCGCGCCTTCGAGCGCCCAGACCGCCGAAGTCCACTGCGCATCCAGCGCCAGCGGCACGGCCAGCGTGGCAAAACCCACGCCGATGGCGATGAAACATTCGGTGAGCAGGCGCCAGCTGGCTTGCGCGCGGCGCACCAGCACGGTCGCCGTCAGCAGGTAGACCGCCGCAAAGGCCAGCGCCGAAAAGGCCGCACCCAGCTCAAACGGCTGCACCAGCCCGGCCTGCAGGCCAAAACCCACCAGCGGCGTGCCGAAGACCAGCATGCTGTCCACCGTCTTGCCCAACTTCGTCGGCGTGTTGCGCGCATACAGAATGGCGGTGAACAGGTAGATCAGCACAAAGCCCGCGAGGAAGGGCTGCGTGCTGGCGTAGTGATCGGGTACATATTTGAGCGCCCCCCAGGCCGTAGCCACGCCAAAGGTGGCGACAAAACCCACCGCGTTCAGCACGCGCCAGGAGCGCTTGTGGGCGATGAAGAGAATGGCCAGGTTGAGCAGCGTGTAGTAGCTGAACAGGCCCACGTGGCTGCCCTGGCCGGTGGACAGCAGGATGGGTGCCGCAAAGCCCCCGGCGAACGCCGCCACCGCCAGCGCGCGCGAATCCTGCAGCAGCGCCAGCGCACAGCTTGCCGCGCAGACCGCGATCATCAGCCCGAAGGCCCAGAGCGGCGGCAACAGCCCATAGAGCCGGAAGGCCGCAAACACGGTGAGGTACATCACCGCCACGCCGCCGCCTTGCAGGGCCAGCGCAAAGCCGGGCTTGTCAGCACGCTTGCGGAAACCCACGACCAACAGCGCGATGCCCACCGCTGCTACGGCGGCCAGGCGGAACTCGACCGGCAACAGCCCGGCCGATGCCGCGTAGCGCGCAAGGAAGGACAGGCCGATGAACAGGATCACCAGACCTACCCGCACGATGGTGTTGCCGCCCAAAAGCCAGTTCTTTGCCGCGAGCACGGCCAGCTCGACGGCGTTGGGCTGCGCAGGCTGGGCTGTCTTGCGGGGCTCAGAGGGCGCGGCAGGCGCGTCCGTGCGGGCGGCCACCGGGGCCGAGGCCGGAGCCAACGCTGGGATACGCGGCAGGCCTTGGGGCGTGAGTTCGCCAGTCCAGAACGCGTCGTCCGCGTCCCGGGGGTTGTCGCTGGCTGCGGGCGGTGGCGGGGACGCATGTGGCGCAGGCCCCTGCGCCACGGGCGATGCTGCCGGTACCCGGTCTTCGGCAACGCGCGCCACCGGGGTCGCCGGAGCAGGTTTGGCGGCGGCCTTCGCAGCATGCGCCTGAAGCTCGGCGCGGATGGCTGAGCGGAACGCCCAGCGCAGCGACAGCCCGGCAAAAAAACCCAGGATGCCGCCGACAAACGGCCCGAAGTCGCCGTAGCCGCCGAACCACGACCCCAGCACAGCGCCCCAAAAAATGCCCCAGATGATCATGCCGCCCTCACCCTCTTTTTTGGGCTCCGGTCGGCAGGCCCTGGGGCTGTGCACGAAAGGAGCCGTCGTATTGGTAGACCCACCGGCAACCGCTCGCGCCGCCGCCCAGGAGCCTGTCGGACTTGGAAATCGTCGGCTGCAAATTGACCGCAGCGGTCCATTTTTGGCTTCGCCGCTCTTCGAGAACACCGTCTTTTTGCCCCATAGCCAGGCTATGGGGCTGCAAATCCGGCAAAAACTGTCCTCGCTGGGGCCAATTTTCGCTTTCGACGCTCCAAGTCCGACAGGCTCCTAGCAAACCGACACCCCGGTCAGAGACACGAGGTGCAAGGCCTTGCAGGCGGGTGACGGAGAGGGTGCGCGCGGCAGCTTGGCAGCCCCGCTGTGGTTCCGAATGCTTATACCGCACGCCCTGCGCAGGAGCCACGCCCTAACGCCTTGTTACCTTGCAACGTGCCCCTCGCCCCAGGAGCCGAGGCTTGTGCCGCCCGGATTTGAGGCAAAAACAGACCTCTCCGCGCTTCCATCAAGCCTTTATAGCTATTATTTTAATAGCAATTGATTACTAGCAATCATCCTTTGACCCGCGCAAGATGCGTGAGCGGCAGCGCTCCGCTGGCCTTGACCTCGCCCAGCGAAAAGCTGGTGTGCATGTCTTTCACATTGGGCAGGTTCAGCAGCACATCGCGCGCAAACTGCGAAAAGCTGTCCAGGTCGCGCGCCACCACCTGCAGCTCGAAGGTGCCGGTGCCGCTGATGTAGTGGCAGGACACGACCTCGGGGATCTGGCGGATGGCCTCTTCCATCTTGCGCGTGAGGTTGCCGGTGCTGCGGTCGGCATCGAGCCGCACAAAGGCCAGCACGCCCAGGCCAATCCTGTGCCGGTCGATCTCGGCGCGGTAGCCCTTGATAAAGCCCTGCTCCTCCAGCGCCCGTACGCGCCGCCAGCAGGGCGCGGCCGACAGGCCCACGCGCTGGGCCAGCTCGGCGTTCGTCAGGCGGGCGTCAGCCTGAAGCTCACCCAGGATGGCGATGTCAAATTTATCTAAATTATCCATTGAATGCCGATTTTAAGAAAGATTCTTTCAGAAACAAGGGTAAACCTAGCATGAAAACGAAAGGACATATCCCGACAGAGTGCATAAACTGCTCTGCAAACCATTGAATATGCGACGACCGCTGCCCACAAGGCGGTGGCTGCGCGCCATCCCCACAGGAATTTGCCCATGAATGCCCCCCTCCCCGAATCCGTCCGCAAGGCGCTGGAAACCGTCACGCTCGACGACAAGTATTCCCTGGACCACGGCCGGGCCTTCATGAGCGGGGTGCAAGCCCTCGTCCGCCTTCCCATGCTGCAGCGCCAGCGCGATGCCGTGGCGGGCCTGAACACGGCGGGCTTCATCAGCGGCTACCGGGGCTCCCCGCTAGGCACCTATGACCAGGCGCTGTGGGCGGCCAAGAAGCACCTGGCGGCCAACAACATCGTCTTTCAGCCCGGTGTGAACGAAGAGCTGGGCGCCACCGCCGTGTGGGGCACGCAGCAGCTCGATCTGTACCCGCAAAGCAAGAAGTTCGACGGCGTCTTCGGCATCTGGTACGGCAAGGGCCCGGGCGTGGACCGCTGCTCGGACGTGTTCAAGCACGCCAACATGGCGGGGACGGCCAAACACGGCGGCGTGATCGCCATCGCGGGCGACGACCACATCAGCAAGAGCAGCACGGCCGCGCACCAGAGCGACCACATCTTCAAGGCCTGCGGTACGCCGGTGTTCTTCCCCAGCAGCGTGCAGGAGATTCTGGACATGGGCCTGCACGCCTTTGCCATGAGCCGCTTTTCGGGCGTGTGGTCGGGCATGAAGACCATCCAGGAGGTGGTGGAGTCTTCGAGCAGCATCAACATCGACCCGGACCGCGTGAAGATCGTGATGCCCGAGGACTTCGTGATGCCCCCGGGCGGCCTGCACATCCGTTGGCCCGATGCGCCGCTGGAGCAGGAAGCGCGCCTCATGGACTACAAGTGGTACGCGGCCCTGGCGTACATCCGCGCCAACAAGCTCAACTACAACGTCATCGAAGGCAAGAACGACCGCTTCGGCATCATTGCCAGCGGCAAGGCCTACAACGACACCCGCCAGGCGCTGGTGGACCTGGGCCTGGACGATGACACCTGCCGCCAGCTGGGCATCCGCGTGCACAAGGTCAACGTGGTGTGGCCGCTCGAAGCCACCATCACCCGCGACTTTGCGCAGGGCCTGCAAGAGATCCTGGTGGTGGAAGAAAAGCGCCAGGTCATCGAGTACCAGCTGAAAGAGGAGCTGTACAACTGGCGCGCCGATGTGCGGCCCAACGTGCTGGGCAAGTTCGACGAGCCCGAGGGCGATGCCACGGGCGGCGAATGGTCCATGCCCAACCCCAGCCAGAACTGGCTGCTGCGCGCCAAGGCCGACCTCACGCCCGCCATCATCGCCAAGGCGATTGCCAAGCGCCTTAAAAAGCTGGGCGTGCCTGGCGACATCATCGCCCGCATGGATGCACGCATCACCGTCATCGAGGCCAGCGAGCGCGGCATGGCCGAGCTGAAGGTGGACACCGGCGAGCGCGCCCCGTGGTTCTGCAGCGGCTGCCCACACAACACCAGCACCCGCGTGCCCGAGGGCTCGCGCGCTGTGGCTGGCATCGGCTGCCACTACATGGCCAACTGGATGCCAGACCGCAAGACATCCACCTTCACGCAGATGGGCGGCGAGGGCGTGACCTGGGTGGGGCAGGCGCCGTTCACGACCGACCAGCATGTGTTTGCCAACCTGGGCGACGGCACGTACTTCCACAGCGGGCTGCTGGCCATCCGCCAGAGCATTGCAGCGGGCACCAGCATCACCTACAAGGTGCTCTACAACGACGCCGTGGCCATGACCGGTGGCCAGACCGTGGGCGAGCGGCCCGAGGGCCACTCGGTGCTGCAGATCATGAACAGCCTCAAGTCCGAAGGTGTGGTCAAGCTCATCATCGTGACCGACGAGCCCCAGAAGTACGACGGTGTGCCGCTGGCCGAGGGCGTGACGGTGCACCACCGCGACGAGCTCGACACGCTGCAGCGCCAGTTCCGCGAGATCAAAGGTTGCACGGTCATCATCTACGACCAGACCTGCGCGACGGAAAAGCGCCGCCGCCGCAAGCGCGGCACCCTGGCCACGCCCGACAAGACCGTGGTCATCAACGAGCTGGTGTGCGAGGGCTGCGGCGACTGCTCGACCAAGTCCAACTGCCTCTCCGTGGAGCCGGTGGAGACGGAATTCGGCCGCAAGCGCCGCATCAACCAGAGCACCTGCAACAAGGACTACTCCTGCGTGAATGGCTTCTGCCCGAGCTTCGTCACGGTGGAGGGCGGCAAGCTCAAGAAGCCCAAGAAGGAAAAGAAGGGCGATCTGTCTGCTCTGCCCTCCATCCCTGAACCCGTGCTGCCAGTGGCCGAAGCGGCCTGGGGCATCGTTGTCGGCGGCGTGGGCGGCACGGGCGTGATCACCATCGGCTCGCTGCTGGGCATGGCGGCGCACCTGGATGGCAAGGGCGTGATCACGCAGGACGCAGGCGGTCTGGCCCAGAAGGGCGGCGCCACCTGGAGCCACATCCAGATCGCCAACCGGCCCGAGGCCATCTACACCACCAAGGTCGATACCGCCAAGGCCGACCTGGTGATTGGCTGCGACTCCATCGTGGCGGCCCACAAGTACACGCTGACGGTGATGCAGCCGGGCCGCACCTTTGTGGCGCTGAACACCCACAGCACGCCCACGGCGGCGTTTGTGACCAACCCGGACTGGCAGTTCCCCGGCGCCAATTGCGACAGCGCGATTGCCGCCGCCGTGGGCGCGGGCGGTGTGGGCAGCTTTGACGCCGAGCAAGTGGCCACGCAGCTGCTGGGCGACAGCATCTACACCAACCCGCTGATGCTGGGCTACGCGTGGCAAAAGGGCCGCGTGCCGCTCACGCTGGCGTCGCTGATGCGCGCCATGGAACTCAACGGCGTGCAGGTGGACAACAACAAGGCCGCGTTCGAATGGGGCCGCCGCTGCGCGCATGATCTGGCGTCGGTGCAGGCACTGTTCCAGGCCGCGCAGGTGATCCAGTTTGTGAAGAAGCCCTCGCTGACCGAAATGGTCGCCAAGCGCGTGGAGTTCCTGACCGGATACCAGAACGCCGCCTATGCCGCTGAGTACCAAGCCTTTGTCGAGAAGGTGAAGGCGGCAGAAGCCAAGCTGGGCACCAGCACGAAGTTGTCCGAGGCCGTGGCCCGCTACCTGTTCAAGCTCATGGCCTACAAGGACGAGTACGAAGTGGCGCGCCTGCACACCGACAAGGCCTTCACGGACAAGATCGCAAACATGTTCGAAGGCGACTACAAGCTGGTGCACCACCTCGCGCCACCGATGACGGCCAAGAAGAACGACAAGGGCGAACTCGTCAAGCAGCCGTTCGGCCCCTGGATGCGCAGCGCCTTCGGCCTGCTTGCCAAGATGAAAGGCCTGCGCGGCACGGCGCTGGACATCTTCGGCAAGACCGAGGAGCGCCGCATGGAGCGCGCGCTCATCGTGGAATACCGCGCCTCTATCGACGAACTTCTGGCCCGCCTGAATGCCGACAACCTGGCGCTGGCAGTGGAGATCGCCCGCATCCCCGAAGAGATCCGTGGCTATGGCCATGTAAAGGAGCGCCACCTGGCCGCCGCCCGCCCCAAGTGGGACGGTCTGATGGCCCAGTGGCGCAACGGCAAGGCGGCGCCCGGCCAGCGCCAGGCGGCTTGAAGTTCTGCAAACCAGCAACACCTTGTTGGAGAAGCCCGCATTTTGCGGGCTTTTTCACTATCAAAAAGATAGCACGCCAAGTCCACTGGATAGGCGGGAAGGCCGATTTTTGATGGTTTTTTGACTCTCTGCCTGCGACACCTGTGTGCCTGTACAAACACCCGCCGCAGGCCTGGGTCTTACCCCTTGGGGCGCGGGCAGGGCGCCGCATACAATGTCCTGTTCCGCC
>NZ_QAIH01000083.1:13345-31121 GCF_003060895.1 Acidovorax sp. HMWF029
CGGTTTTTGTGTATTTTGACCATCCGTTGTGGAGTCCAGTCCGTGTTTATTTCTTCCGCTTTTGCCCAAACCGCACCTGCCGCAGCCGCTGGTGGCGGTGACATGATGTCCACGCTCACGGGCATGCTGCCTCTGGTGCTCATGTTTGTGGTGCTGTACTTCGTCATGATCCGCCCCCAGATGAAGCGCCAGAAGGAACACCGCGCCATGATCGACGCCATCGCCAAGGGCGATGAAGTGGCCACCGCCGGGGGCATTCTGGGCAAGGTGACACGCCTGTCCGAAGGTTTCCTGCACATTGAGATCGCCAGCAACGTGGAAGTGCAGATCCAGCGCAGTGCCGTGGTGCAGGTCCTGCCCAAAGGCTCCGTCAAGTAATCAATGAACAGCCCCTGCGGGCGCTGCACACCACCCGTCGCTCGCGCTGCGTGCAGACCGGGTAACGGGGCCAGCGCAGCGGGGCGGCCCTTGCACAGCATTCGCTGGCAGGGCGTGGAAAAGGCGTAAACATGAACCGTTATCCGGTCTGGAAGTACGCGATCCTGGTGATCGTGCTGCTGGTGGGGGCCTTGTACACCCTGCCCAATTTCTTTGGCGAAGCCCCTGCCGTGCAGGTGTCGTCGGCCAAGGCCACCGTCAAGGTGGACACCGCCGTGCAGCAGCGGGTGGAAGAGGCCCTGAAAGCCGCTGGCGTCACGCCCGATTTCGTAGCGCTGGAAGGCAATTCGGTGCGTGCGCGCTTCGACACGCCCGACACCCAGCTCAAGGCCAAGGACGCCATCCAGAAGGCGCTGGTGCCCGACGCCAACGATGCCTCGTACATCGTGGCGCTGAACCTGGTATCGCGCTCGCCCCTGTGGCTCAAGGCCCTGCACGCCAACCCCATGTACCTGGGCCTGGACTTGCGTGGCGGTGTGCACTTCATGCTGCAGGTGGACATGCAGGCCGCGCTGACCAAGAAGGCCGAGTCGTATGCCGGTGACATCCGCACTGCGCTGCGCGACAAGAGCATCCGCCACGGCGGCATCAGCCGCGAAGGGCAAAACATTGAAATCAAGGTGCGCGACGAGGCCACGCTCACGGCAGCCCGCAACCTGATCGCGGACCAGTTCCCCGACCTGCAGGTGGCCAGCACCCCTGAGGGCACCGAATTCAAGCTGCGCGTTGCCGTCAAACCCGAAGCCACGCGCAAGGTGCAGGAGCAGGCACTCAAGCAGAACATGGTGACGCTGCACAACCGGATCAACGAACTCGGCGTGGCTGAACCGGTGATCCAGCAGCAGGGCCTGGACCGCATCGTGGTGCAGTTGCCTGGCGTGCAGGACACCGCCAAGGCCAAAGACATTCTGGGTCGCACTGCCACACTGGAGGTGCGCCTGGTGGACGAAGGCACCGAAGCCCGCGCTGCCGAGACCGGCCGAGGCCCGGTGCCGTTTGGCTCCGAACGCTACCTGGAGCGCAACGGCCAGCCCGTTATCGTCAAGAAGCAGGTGATCCTTACCGGCGAGAACCTGACCGATGCCCAGCCCGGCTTTGACGGCCAGACGCAGGAACCCACCGTGAACCTGACGCTGGATGCCAAGGGTTCGCGCATCTTCAAGGACATCACGCGCGAGAACATCGGCAAGCGCATGGCCATCGTGCTGTTCGAAAAGGGCAAGGGCGAAGTGGTCACAGCCCCCGTGATCCGCTCCGAAATCGGCGGCGGCCGCGTGCAGATCTCTGGCCGCATGACCACAGCCGAGGCCAATGACACTGCCCTGCTGCTGCGCGCAGGTTCGCTGGCCGCCCCCATGGAGATCATCGAGGAATACACCATCGGCCCAAGCCTGGGCGCCGACAACATCGAGCGCGGGATTAACAGCGTGGTCTGGGGCATGGTGGCGATTGCCGTGTTCATGTGCATCTACTACACGCTGTTCGGCGTGTTTTCCACCGTGGCGCTGGCTGTCAATGTGCTGTTGCTGATGGCCATTTTGTCCATGCTTCAGGCCACGCTCACGCTGCCAGGCATTGCCGCCATGGCACTTGCGATCGGTGTGGCCATTGACTCGAACGTGCTGATCAATGAACGCATCCGCGAGGAGCTGCGCGACGGGGTCTCGCCACAAGCCGCCATCCACGCGGGTTATGAACGCGCCTGGGCCACCATCCTGGACTCGAACGTGACCACGCTGATCGCGGGCTTGGCATTGCTGGCTTTCGGCTCCGGTCCGGTGCGCGGCTTTGCCGTGGTGCACTGCATTGGCATCCTGACCAGCATGTTCTCGGCCGTGTTCTTCTCGCGCGGCCTGGTGAACCTGTGGTACGGCCGCCAGAAGAAGCTCAAGAGCGTATCGATCGGCCAGGTGTGGAAGCCTGAACCCGACAGCGCTGTGGCAAAGACGAACTAAAGGAGGAAGACCATGGAATTCTTAGTTCCAGAATCACATGCGCTGCGCGCATATGAGCTTCCTCTGAAAATTCCAGCATAAGGATAAAAATCATGGAATTTTTCCGCATCCGAAAAGACATCCCCTTCATGAAGCACGCGTTGATCTTCAACGCGATCTCCTTCATCACCTTCGCGCTCGCCGTGTTCTTCCTGATCACGCGCGGACTGCACCTGTCGGTGGAGTTCACGGGCGGCACGGTCATGGAAGTGGCCTACAGCCAGCCCGCCGAACTGGCCAAAGTCCGTGAGACCGTCTCAGCCCTGGGCTACCCCGAAGTGCAGGTGCAGAACTTCGGCACCGCCCGCGACGTGATGATCCGGCTGCCCGTGCAAAAGGGCGTCACCTCCGCGCAGCAAAGCGAGCAGGTTCTGAGCGCCCTCAAGGCTGCCGACCCCGAGGTCACGCTGCGCCGCACGGAGTTCGTGGGCCCGCAGGTGGGCGAGGAACTCGTACATGGCGGGCTGATGGCGCTGGCCATGGTGGTCGTAGGCATCGTGATCTACCTGGCGTTCCGCTTCGAGTGGAAGTTTGGCGTTGCGGCCATCATTGCCAACCTGCACGACGTGGTGATCATCCTGGGCTTCTTCGCATTCTTCCAGTGGGAGTTCTCGCTGGCGGTGCTGGCGGGCGTGCTGGCCGTGCTGGGCTACTCGGTCAACGAGTCAGTGGTGATCTTCGACCGGATCCGCGAGGCCTTCCGTAAATACCGCAAGATGACCACCCACGAGGTGATCGACCACGCCATCACCAGCACAATGAGTCGCACGATCATCACCCACGCCTCCACCGAAGCGATGGTGTTGGCGATGCTCTTCTTTGGTGGCCCCAGCCTGCATTACTTTGCCATGGCACTGACCATCGGGATTCTGTTTGGTATCTATTCCTCTGTGTTTGTGGCGGCAGCCATCGCCATGTGGCTTGGGGTCAAGCGTGAGGATCTTGTCAAGCCTGCCAAAAAGGAGGGGGACCCCAACGATCCCCATGCCGGAGCGACCGTTTGACCCGCTAATATCTGCCCATGCAGCCCACGCCTTCTTCCGTTCCACAGCGTCGCCTGGCCCGACAGGCGCGCCAGAAGTTCGTAGAGGGCCTGTGCTCCGGACTCCCAGGACTGGGCAAGACCATCCAGGAGTTTCTGGCCAACTTGATGAGCCAGACGGGCACGGCACGCGAAATGCAGTCGCACCGGGACGCATGGCTCCAGTACCAGCAACTGCATGCCACCTGGATCCAGCGCACCGCCAAGGCATGGCAGGAAGCCCTGGCCTCCCACATCAGCAGCACCGGAGGGCATCTCACCGGCAGCGCCGCTAGCAACCAGTTCGAGTTGCTCAGCGACGACGTGGTGGAAAACAAGATCCTGGCCTCACGCATGGCCCTGACAATTACCGAGCAGGTCGGCCCCCAGTTTGACACCCTGCGCCAGCGCACCCAGTCCCTGGAGGGCCAGGAACTCTACAGCAACGACATTCTTCGGCCCGACGCCGTGTGCCTGCTGATGGTCGAGCAGTGGGTAGAGTCCGGCCTGTCCCGCACCGACCTGCAAACCGTGGTGGACCCATTGCAGCGCGACTTGGCCAACCTGCTCCAGAAGCATTACCAAGCTGTCAATGTGTTCTATGTGGAGCAGGGAATCACCCCGCAGGCAGACCTGAAGTCCCGTGTACGGCGCACCAGCGGCGGGACCGTGACGGGCAGCGGCGGTGGCGACTCCGGCTCCGGCGGCCTTGCCTCGCAGGCCCTGGCGCAGACTCGCGAGGCGATGGCAGCAGCGCGTGGCAAGCAGTCTTTCCCGACGCAGATGCCGCGCCAGCCCCTGTTGCCACCCGGCTACCCCCGACACGGCATGCACACCGGTTTTGCCACAGGCATGACCCCGCTGGCACGCGCCCGCCAGCGTGCGCAGGGGGTTATGGGCCAGCTGCGCCGCTTGCTCACACAGCCCGCCACAGGGTTTGACATGGTCAATGCACCGCCCGCTTCGGCGGCACTGGCCCATGCACTCACAGCCCACCGCGTGCATGCCGATACCTACTACAGCAGTGTCGCCACGCTGATGGAGGACTACAGCCCGGCCGCTGTAGTACAGCTGGCAGGTACAGTGCGGGAGCGGTCCACGGAGCTCAAGAAGAAGGCCGCCACCACCGGCGAAAAGGCCATCATCGAGGTGGTGGCGCTGATGTTCCAAAGTATCCTCGCCGAAGACCGCATTCCACCGGCGGTACGCGTGTGGTTTGCGCGTCTGCAGGTGCCCGTTCTGCGCGTGGCTCTCGCCGAACCCGAGTTCTTCAGCAACCTCGACCATCCCGCCCGAAAGCTGATCGACCGCATGGGCGCCTGTGTGCTCGGCTTTGACTCAACGAGCATCAACGGCAGCGCCCTGGAGGTCGAAATCCGCCGCGTGGTGCAGGTGATCGAACAGTACCCTGAAACTGGCCGTCGGGTGTTCCAGCTCGTGCACGACGAGTTCGAAAAATTCCTTTCCAAGTTCCTCACCGAAAAGCAGGCCACGTCCCGCCTGGTCAGCGTCGCCCAGCAGGTGGAGCAGCGTGAAACCCTGGCGATCCAATACACGATCGAACTGCGCACCATGCTGCGCGACATGCCAGTACGAGACGAGATCCGGGAGTTCCTGTTCAAGACCTGGGCCGAGGTGCTAGCCCTGTCGGCCGTGCGCGATGGCCCGCAACACGCCGACACCGTGGCGTTCAAACGCACCGCTGCCGACCTGGTCTGGGCCGCCAGCGCCAAACCCAACCGCAGTGACCGTGCCCAAGTCATTCAGAACCTGCCGGGCCTGCTGCAGCGCCTGCGCCAAGGCCTCACGCTGCTCGGTGTCACCGGCCCCGAGCAGGACGCGCAGGTCAAGACCTTGACCGACACACTGGCAGATGCATTCCTGTCCAAAACAGCCTCGATCCCGCAGGCGCACATCGAGGCCATGGCCAAACGCCTGGCCAACCTTGAGGACTTCATGAGCGACGCAGCGTTGGGTGACATGCCACTCAATGCCGACAACATAGAGATGATGCTGGGCATTGATGCATCGTCCATTCATGTAGTGGCCGACAACGGCGCGCCAGTGGACGATGCCATGGTGGTGTGGGCGCAGGAGCTGCAGCCTGGCACCTGGTACACGCTGGACCACAACGGGGCGTCGGCCCAGGTGCAATACGCCTGGCAGAGCCAGCGCAAACAGTTGCACTTGTTCGCTGCGGTCGATGGCAGCAGCTACCTGATCCAATTGCGCCGTCTGGCCGCTTACCTGCAGGCCGGCCTGCTCGTCGCCCAGGACGAAGAGGGTCTGACTCTGCGTGCCACCCGCGACGCCCTTGCCAAGCTGGATGCCAACCCCGAACGTTTGCTGGACTGACAGCCCTCTGTGCAGCCGGGTGGCCACTTAGGATGAAATGATTTTCATGGTCCAGGGTGGCCCTGCCACCGAAGCCATGAAACTTAGGGCGATGCCCGCACCTGCCTCGCGGATCTCAGCTCTAGCCTCGCCCCAGGCGCTGGAAGAGCCCCCCGGGCAGGCGCGCTACACGGCCATCCAGCTCCAACTCCAGCAGCATCACTTGCAATGAAGCCGTATCCATGCCGGTGCGTGCCACCAGGGCGTCGAGGCCCAGGGGGTCAAACCCCAGTGCTGCGAGCACGGGGTTATCTTCTGACGCATCTTCTGCATGCTCGACTGCCATAGCTCCCACTTCGACGGGCTCTTGCGGCAAACCCGGTACCGTGGTGGCCGGGAACCGCAGTTCCTCGAGAACGTCCTGCGCCGACTCGACCAGTTTGGCACCCTGTCGGATCAGTGCGTGGCAGCCCCGGGATTGAGGCGCATGAATGGACCCAGGGATCGCAAAAACTTCCCGCCCCTGCTCGACCGCCATCCGGGCCGTGATCAGGGAACCCGAGGCCAAGGCAGCCTCGACGACCAATGTGCCCTGGGACAGGCCCGAGATGATGCGGTTGCGTTTGGGGAAATTGGCCGCCAGCGGCGGCGTTCCCAACGGATACTCGCTGACCAGCAGCCCCCGGTCTGCGATGCGGCGTGCCAGATCCAGGTTCTTGCGGGGGTATACCCGGTCCAGGCCGGTGCCGACCACGGCAATGGTGGCGGCCACCGAAGCGCCCGCCACAGACGCATCCAGAGCACCTTCATGTGCCGCAGCATCTACGCCCAGGGCCAGCCCCGAGACGATGGTCAACCCGGCACCGTGCAGCGCCTGCGAGAACAAGCGGGCGTTCTCGGCACCCTGGGCGGTAGGGTTGCGGCTGCCCACCACCGCCAAGCAACAGTCACGGGGAAAAGGCTGGTGCGCGAGCAGCTGCATTGGGCCGGTGAGGTACAGCAGCAGCGGAGGATCTTCCGTGTCCAGCAAGGACTGCGGGTAACGAGCATCACCCAAGGTAACGATGGCACGTGCCGGGCCCTCCGGCTCCGCTCCAGACAGCCATTGTGTGGTGGTGTCCCACAAGGCCTGCCAGGCGGCGGGAACCACACACAAAGCCCGCGCCTGGGCGCTGGTCACACATTGCTGGAGCACAGCCTCGGGTTGCCGGAAAATCGCTTGTGGGAGCCCAAAGCGGGATAGCAGCCGCCGCGCGGCGCCGTTGCCCACGCCAGGGGACAGCGTCAAACGCAGCCAAGCCCCCAGCTCTTCATGGTCCATGGGTTTCAAGCCACTCCACGCACAGTCTGGAGCCGCCGCCTCTTACCAAGACCAGCAGCTCCCATCGGCGCGAAGGCGCGCGACTTACTTGGGGTTGACGAGGCGATCGCCTACGCGCACGCCGTTGCGGATTTCAAGGAGCAGCGCATAAGACACGCGCTCGAAGGTGCGGAACACCATGGCCGTGCCATTGATTTCGCTGGGCAGCTTGACCATGGGCTTGGCCTTGTCGGTGGTGTCCTTGATGCGGTCGCCCTTGGTCATCAGGCTGAGCACATGGCCAGGCTCCACGCCGTCTTCAGAGCCCATGTTGATGGCCACCACCTGGTTTTGCGCGGCATAGGCCACGGCAGAGCTGCCGTAGATGGACACCACACGGGCGTCCACCTCAACTTCGGGCGCCCGCGGCGTGTAGCTCATGAAAGCGCGCGCGGGTGCGGGCAGCAGGCGGTCACCCGCCTGGACTTCCTCCTTGGTGGCCGACAGGTCTACCGTGGCGGGCACGTACTCGGCGTTGTAACCGCCTTTGCCATTGGGGGTTTCCTCGAAGGATTCGCCACGCACCAGTTCAGCCTTGCCCACGTACTGCGCCTCGTAGCCCAACACTGCACCCGTCATCGGGTCCTTGAGGGCCACCGCATTGCGGAAGACGCGGTAGTAGCGCGGTTCACCAGCTTCAGCCAGCATGGGCGAGGCGGCATCTCCACGCACATAGACGCGGTCACCCGACCCCATGAGCACGCGCTCGTCGGTCGTGGCGATCACGCGCGGGGCGCGCAGCAGCGTCTGTTCATCCACCACCAGCGGCTCGACCAGGAAGGGCTCGATCAGGTGCGGCTTGAGGGTGGGGAGTGCGGAATCCACCAGGCTGTCGCTGCGCGTGCGTGGCGACACACGCACGGTTTCGGGCTCGCCCGCTGCGCCAGGGCGGCTGGTGCGCAGTCGGGCATAACCACCGTCTTTTTCCAGATACAGGGTCTGGCCCGGGAAGATCAGGTGCGGGTTGGGAATGGCCTTGAGGTTCATGCCCCACAGCTCGGGCCAGCGCCAGGGGCGCTTGAGGTACATGCCCGAGATGCCCCAGAGCGTGTCCCCGCGCTTGACGGTATAGCTGTCGGGCGCATTGGGTGCCAGCTCTTCGAGAGGCACACCCCGCTCGGACACCTGTTGTGCGGTGGCGCGCTGGCCGCTGGAGATCGGGTAGTTCTGCGCCTGAGCCGGCATGACCAGCAGGGCGCCAGCGATGATGGTGAGCGCGCCCAGGGCGGTCCGCCGCACGCTGGTGAATGCCGTCATGTTGTTCCTTTTCTCATGCATTGTGAAACGCCCCCTCACTGGCAACCCGGTGCCTGCAGCATGCGAGCACCCGGGTAACTACGTTACAAACCTTCTTAGATTCTCTGCTCAAGCCCTTGATTCGGCAACGATTATTGGCCAGCAACGCTGCAGCAGACTGTAAAAGTGGCGAAAATAGCGACATCTCCTACCTGCAGCCATGGCAATCCTTCCCATTCTCTGTTACCCGGACCCCCGGCTCCACAAGGTCGCACGCCCCATAGCGGTGGTGGACGACCGCATCCGTGCGCTGGTGGCCGACATGCTGGCCACCATGTACGACGCCCACGGTATAGGCCTGGCCGCCACCCAGGTGGATGTGCACGAACGGCTGGTGGTGATCGATGTGTCCGAAGAACGCGACCAGCCCTTGGTGCTGATCAACCCCGAACTCGTCTGGACCAGTGCAGAAAAGCATGTAAACGACGAAGGCTGCCTGTCCGTCCCCGGCATCTACGACGGCGTGGAACGTTTTGACGCCGTGCATGTGCAGGCGCTCGACGCCCAGGGCGTGTCCCGGGTCATTGAGGCGGACGGCCTGCTGGCGGTCTGCATCCAGCATGAGATGGATCACCTGATGGGCAAGGTGTTCGTGGAATACCTCTCGCCCCTCAAGCGCAACCGCATCAAGACCAAGATGATCAAGCAGCAACGGGAGGCGCGCGAGTGAGGCCATCAGCGCTCTGCGCCTTGCGGGGTGGCGGAGTGCTGGCGCGGGTAGCGTTTGCGGCGCTGCTCATGCAC
Organism: Acidovorax sp. HMWF029; assembly: GCF_003060895.1. Lineage (GTDB taxonomy): Bacteria > Pseudomonadota > Gammaproteobacteria > Burkholderiales > Burkholderiaceae_C > Acidovorax. The sequence goes on from NZ_QAIH01000083.1 coordinate 22,533, forward strand.
CTTGCCGGTTGCGCGCTGCCTGCCCGTGAGCGGCCCGGCGCACTGCGTGCTGATGTGCTGGCCCGCCTGGGGCCGCCCAGCGCGACCTTCGCGCTGCCTCCCGGCGAGCGGCTGCTGTATTCCGAACTGCCTGCAGGCTTTGCGGCCTACGCCCTCGATTTCGACGCCAGCGGCCGGCTGCTGCGCAACGAACAGGTGCTGACCCAGACTCGTTTCGAGAACCTACCGCTGGGCACCTGGACCTCCGCCGACGTTCAGCGCACCTTTGGCGCCCCTTTGCGGGTGGAGCGCGTGGCGCGGTTTGATGGCGACATCTGGACCTACCGCTTCCGCCATAACTCCGACCTGCGCCTGGCCCATGTGCACCTGGACCGCCAAGGCGTGGTGCGGCAGGTGCTGTTCACCGACGAACTCCCCAATTTCGACAATGCGCGCGACTGAGCGGTTGCACCATTGAACGCTCCCCAGACACCCGCATGCAGCCATCCATGAGAGTCATTTTTGCCGGTACCCCCGAATTTGCCCGCGTGGCGCTGGAGCGACTGCTGGCGGCAGGGTTCACCGTCCCTCTGGTGCTTACCCAGCCTGACCGCCCTGCGGGCCGGGGCATGAAGCTGCAGGCCTCGCCTGTCAAGCAGTGTGCGCTGGACCACGGGATCCCCGTGGCGCAACCGCGCAGCCTGCGACTTGACGGCAAATACCCCGAAGACGCGGCCGCCGCACGCGATGCGTTGCTGGCCGCCCAGGCCGATGTGATGGTCGTGGCCGCCTACGGGTTGATCCTGCCGCAGTGGACCCTGGATATGCCGCGCCTGGGCTGCCTGAACATCCACGCCAGCCTGCTGCCACGCTGGCGCGGCGCCGCCCCCATCCACCGCGCCATCGAGGCGGGCGACGCCGACACCGGCGTCACCATCATGCAGATGGACGCGGGGCTGGACACGGGTGACATGCTGCTCGCCGAGCGACTGGCCATCACCGCCAACGACACCACGGCAACGCTGCACGACCGGCTGGCCCACCTGGGTGGCCGCATGATTGTGGAGGCGCTCGAGCTGGCGGCCTGCGGCGGTCTGCAGCCTGTGCCCCAGCCCGCCGAAGGCATCACCTACGCCCACAAGATCGAGAAGACCGAAAGCAGCATCGACTGGTCCCAACCCGCCACGGTGATCGGCCAGCGTATCCGCGCTTTCGACCCGTTTCCGGGCGCCAGCACCGAGTCCAGCGGCGAAATCATCAAGATCTGGAGCTATGTTATTGATAGCACAAAAGTCAATACAGGCGCGCGCAAAGGCCTTATTCTTTCTATAGACGACACCGGCGTTCTGGTGGCATGTGGTGCAGGCACAGCCCTGCGCCTGACAACGTTGCAGCGCGCGGGGGGCAAACGGCTGCCTGCGGCCGATTTCCTGCGCGGGTTCGACCTGCAGCCCGGCATGGTGCTGGGCACTTCCACCGCATGAGCGTGCTCACGCCCCTGCGCAGCACCGTGCGCCACCCGTCGTTCCGGCTAGCGGTCACCGACATGGCGGGCACGTCACTGGGCATTGCCGCCTGGGGTCTGGTCACAGGAGTGGCCATGGTCAAGAGCGGGATGCCGGTGGGCATGGCGGTGTTCATGTCGCTGCTGGTCTATGCGGGCAGTGCGCAGTTGGCGGTCATCCCCCTGCTGTCGGTGGGTGCGCCCTTGTGGGTGGTGTGGCTCACCGCAGCCTGCGTGAATCTGCGTTTTGTGATCTTCAGCAGCATGTGGCGCAGCTACTTCGCCCACCTGCCGCTGCGCCAGCGCCTGGCGCTCGGGTACTTCAGCGGCGACGTGATCTATGTGGCCTTCATGAAGCGCTTCCCCGAGCCGCGCCCCGCGCCCGAGCAGGTGCCCTACTTCTGGGGCGCCGCCAGCACCAACTGGCTGGCCTGGCAGGTGCCGTCCATTGCGGGCATCCTGCTGGCCAATGCCGTGCCGCTGTCCTGGGGGCTGGGGTTTGCCGGGGTGCTGGCGCTGCTGGGCGTGCTGCTGTCGCTGCTGTTTGACCGGGCCACCTGGCTGGCCACGGGCGTTGCCGCCACGGCCGCGATTGCCGCCTTTGCACTGCCGCTCAAGCTCAACATCCTGGTGGCACTGGCCGCCGCCGTGGCCGCCGGGCTGCTGATGGAGGCGGTGGACCGCCGCCGCCACAAGCCCGAGCTGCTGCTGGTACCCGCCGACAGCGTCATGCCGCCCGGAGAACTTGAGCATGTAGAAGCGGGCGACGTGGTCCCCCTGCGCGAGGAGCGCCATCCATGAGCGCAGCGCCGGGCCGCCCCACGCAAACGCGCACCTCAGAGTGCAGCACGGAGGTTCTCCAATGAGCTGGTCCTGGGTAGAGCCTTTCGTAGCCATCGTGGGCCTGGCGGTCATCACCGTGGTGTCGCGCTCCTTCTTCATGATCCCTGATCGCGAGCTGCCGCTGCCCGGCTGGCTCAAGCGCGGGCTCAAGTACGCCCCCCTGGCCGCCCTCACGGCGGTGATAGCGCCCGAGATCCTCATGACCCAGGGTGAACTCATCAACACCTTCATGGATGCCCGCCTGCCCGCCGTGGTGTGCGCCAGCGCCTACTACTTCTGGCGCCGGGGCATCCTGGGCACGATCGTGGTGGGCATGGCGGTATACCTGCCACTGCACATAGGCTGGGGCTGGTAGGTGAGGAAGCCCCCCTGAGGCGCCCTTGGCGCCTTCCCCCGGAGGGGGGCGCACCCGGTGGCCTGGCAAAGCCAGTTCCACGGGTGCACTGGCAAGTGCCTGGGAGCCGCCCCGACCTCGCTCACTAAAATGGCGGACGACAAGACCGATTCACACCACCCTCTCCCATGAACATCCTTCGCTTTTCCGATCTGTGCGCCCAGGGCAAGGCCCGCAACCAGCGCGTCTTCATTCGCGCGGACATGAACGTCCCGCAGGACGACGCGGGCCACATCACCGAAGACACCCGCATTCGCGCCTCGATCCCCTGCATCCGCATGGCGCTGGATGCCGGTGCCGCCGTGATGGTGACCAGCCACCTGGGCCGCCCGACCGAAGGTGAATTCAAGCCCGAGGACTCGCTGGCCCCCGTAGCCAAGCGCCTGTCTGAGCTGCTGGGCCGCGATGTACCACTGGTGGCGAACTGGGTGGACGGCGTCACGGTGGCGCCCGGCCAGGTTGTGCTGCTGGAGAACTGTCGCCTGAACGTGGGCGAAAAGAAAAACAAGGAAGAACTGGCCCGCAAGCTGGCCGCGCTGTGCGACATCTTCGTGAACGATGCGTTTGGCACCGCCCACCGCGCCGAAGGCACAACCTATGGCATCGCCCAGTTCGCCCCCGTCGCCTGCGCGGGCCCGCTGCTGTCGGCCGAAATTGACGCCCTGACCAAGGCCCTGGCCCAGCCCCAGCGCCCGCTGGCAGCCATCGTGGCGGGCTCCAAGGTGTCCACCAAACTCACCATCCTGCAAAGCCTGGCCGACAAGGTGGACCAGCTCATCGTTGGCGGCGGCATTGCCAACACCTTCATGCTGGCCGCGGGCCTGCCCATCGGCAAGAGCCTGGCCGAACCTGACCTGCTGGACGCTGCCAAGTCCGTGATGGCGGCCATGAAGGCGCGTGGCGCCGAGGTGCCGATCCCCACCGACGTGGTGGTGGCCAAGGCCTTTTCCGCAGATGCACCCGCCACCGTGAAAGCCGCCACCGACGTGGCACCCGACGACCTGATCCTGGACATCGGCCCCGACACCGCCGCGCGCCTGGCTGCCCAGCTCAAGTCTGCAGGCACCATCGTCTGGAACGGCCCCGTGGGCGTGTTCGAGTTTGCCGCGTTCGAAAACGGCACCCGCACCCTTGCCGCAGCAATTGCCGAGTCGCCCGCGTTCAGCATTGCGGGGGGGGGCGACACACTGGCCGCCATCGCCAAGTACGGCATCGAGAAACAGGTGGGTTACATCTCGACTGGCGGCGGCGCCTTCCTGGAGGTGCTGGAAGGCAAAAAACTGCCTGCTTTCGACATCCTGGAGCAGCGCGCAGCCGCTTCTGTGTAAGCAAATGCAAGGCAGACTGGGCTATTTGGCCCAGCGTGCCTTGCAGCGACACACAACTGTGACCAAAAACAACGAACTGTGTACGGCGGAGCGCAGTTAGCGTAATTTTTTCTTGTTTTTGTTGAGGAACCCGCCCAGAATTATTTTTCAATCGTGCGGGCTGTATCTGTCCAGATCCTCGCAAATTTAGTCCGTAGGAGGGAATCATGTCGTTTTCAAAGGCCATCAGCTTGGCCGTTCTGGCTGGCGCTGTAGCAACTTTGGTTGGGTGCGCACAGAGAGCGCCTATTCCCGTTGCGGAAAATTTCGAATACACCTCGCAACCCAAGGTCCGCTCTGCAGGCCACTGGGACTTGGTGTCGCGCGATGTGGTCGGCCAGACGCTGGGTACCCTGGACAAGGCCGGTGTTGCACCAGGCACACCGATGCATGTGTCGCTGCCAGCCAATGCCACGCAGTTTGAAACCGCGTTCCGAGAGTTCCTGATCACCAAGCTGGTCCAGAACGGCGCCGTGGTGCAGCAAAGCCCCGGCCAGACGCTGGACATCTCCTACGGAATCCAGGTCGTGCGCCACAACAGCGACCGTCCCCATTTCATTCCTGGCCAATTCACCATGTTGGCTGCGGGCCTGTTTGCAGCACACGGCCTGCGCCACCAGCACATTGATGCCCAGATGGCCGCAGCCCTGGGCCTGACGATTGCTGCCGACTATGCCAACAGCATCAACTCGGGCGGCCCTACCAACACCGAGCTGATCCTGACCACTACCGTCACGCGCGGTGGCCAGTATCTGGCCCGCAAGACCGACGTGTACTACCTGGAAAACGCTGACACCCCGCTGTTCACGCGCCCCTCGTACAAGAACGTCAACATGAAGGTTGTCTCGCAATGAAAACCCCCGCACTTCTTCTGACGGTGCTGGCCGGCGCGGTTCTGGCCGGTTGTGCCAACAACGCCGTGCCCACACGCGCCGAGCCCACCTACCAGGAAGCCGCCAGCAGCCAGTTCATCCAGACTAGCCGCGACGCCGTGACCAAGCTGACCACTGGCTTTGACATGAACGCCCTGGGCGCAGGCCCCGTGCTCGTGGCCACCGTGGTCAACGTCAACGACCTGAGCCGCGCTGCGCCCCTGGGCCGCACGCTGTCCGAGCAATACGCCACCAGCATGGCAGCTGGCGGTTTCAATGTGAAGGAAATCAAGCTGCGCGGCGACGTGTTCGTGCGCGAAGGCCAAGGTGAGCTGTTGCTGTCGCGTGAGATCAAGGATATCGCCCGCAACCACAACGCCTCCATGGTGCTCGTGGGTACCTACTCGGCCGCTGCCAACTACACCTACGTGAGCCTGAAGTTGGTGCGCACCGAAGACAGCCGCATCGTGCGTGGCCACGACTACGCACTGCCCAACGACCGCGACGTGCAGCGCCTGCTGGCTGTGCCACGCTGAGCGGCTTGCCGCACCCGCAGGCCCCGCCTGCAAAGACAAGAGAAAGAGGCCGTTTTGACGGCCTTTTTTCATGCCCGCAGGATCATTGACTCTTTCACTGTCACGACGAGCCACAGCCCGCCAGATGGACCGGCAAGGGATGCGATGGGGGCGCCCACTAAAATCACGCCCCATGAACTTCATCGATATGCTGCGCGGCGCCACGGCCGAGAACAACTCCCTGCTGTGCGTGGGCCTGGACCCCGAGCCCACCCGCTTCCCTGCAGGGATCCAGGGCGACCCGCGCAAGATCTACGACTTTTGCGCCGCCATCGTGGACGCCACGGCCGACCTGGTCTGCGCCTTCAAGCCCCAGATCGCCTACTTTGCCGCCCACAGCGCCGAAGACCAGCTGGAGCGCCTGATGCAGCACATGCGTGCCAACGCGCCGAAGGTGCCGGTGATCCTGGATGCCAAGCGCGGCGACATCGGCTCTACCGCCGAGCAATACGCCAAAGAGGCCTTTGAGCGCTATGGCGCCGACGCTGTCACGCTGTCTCCCTTCATGGGCTTTGATTCGATCGAGCCCTACCTGGCCTACCACGGCAAGGGCGCCTTCCTGCTGTGCCGCACCTCCAACCCGGGCGGGGACGACCTGCAGAACCAGCGCCTGGCCAGCATCGAAGGCCAGCCGCTGATGTACGAACATGTGGCTCGCCTGGCGCAGGGCCCCTGGAACAAGAACGGCCAGCTGGGCTTGGTGGTGGGCGCGACCTACCCGCAGGAGATCGAACGCGTGCGCGCCATCGCCCCCACGCTGCCCCTGCTGATCCCCGGCGTGGGCGCCCAGGGCGGCGACGCAGCCGCCACCGTGCGTGCCGGGCTGCGCAACGACGGACCCATCATCGTGAACTCCTCGCGCGCCGTGTTGTACGCCTCCCAGGGCGCGGATTTTGCGGCCGCAGCGCGCACGGCGGCCCAGCACACCCGCGCGGTGCTCGAAGCCTCGCGCAGCCGCTAGAGCCCCACGCGCCACAGCGACCTCCCAGCCCCCTCAGCCACCACCGCACTCCCATGCAGCTCAAGTGGCTGGAGGACTTCATCGTGCTGGCGCAGGAGCGCAGCTTCACCCGCGCCGCTGAGCTGCGGCATGTGACCCACCCCGCATTTGGCCGCCGAATCCGCGCGCTGGAGGCCTGGGCGGGCACGCCGCTGGTGGAGCGGGGCGGGGGGCCTGTCACCCTCACGCCTGCGGGGCAGAGTTTTCTGGACACCGCCGGGCAGATGGTGCGCAACCTCACGCAGTCGCACGAGGAGCTGCAAAGTCTGGCGGGGCGCCAAGCCCGCACCGTGACCCTGGCCACAGGCCGCACGCTGGCGCGCACCGTGGTGGCCGACTGGCTGGTGCGCATGCAGCCCATCCTGCAGGGCGGCGAGCTGTGCGTCCGTACGCGGGCGCTGGCCGACACCGTGGCCATGCTGGAGCGCAGCGAGGCCGATTTTTCCCTCGTCTATCACCACCCCACGCTGGCCGTGCGCCTGGACGCGCGCCAGTTCACGCATGTGACAGTGGCCTCAGACCGGCTCGTTCCCGTGTCGCGTGCCACCGCGCAGGGGCAGGCGCTGCACCGCTTCGGGCCCGACGCCACGCGCGTGCCCTACCTGGCCTACGCCCCGCAGTTGGCGCTGGGGCGCCTGGTAGAGGACCACCTGGCCCAGAACCCGCACGCGCCCCGGCTGCAGCGGGTGGTGGAATGCGACTCGGCCGACGCGCACTATGAATATGTGCAAAAGGGCCTGGGCGTGGCCTGGCTGCCTTGGTCCATGGTGCACGCCGACTGCCAGGCCCAGCGGATGGCCTTGGCAGGGGATGCGCGCATGGAGGTGCGGTTTGATGTGCGCCTGTACCGCCCCAAACGCCGCCTGGGCCCGCTGGCCGAGGCGATGTGGAAGGCGCTGGCGCAGCGCTGAACCTGGGTGGGTCCTCCGAGCGGAGCACAGGGTTTTCATCAAGGCGCCGAACCACATTGGCACAAAATGGTGCCATTTCGGCACCAAGCCAGCGCCAGGGGCTTCGCACAATCGGGCCACAACCCCCGATCCACGACGAGGACACCCCATGCAACCCACACTTCCCCTGCGCCGCGTGGCGCTCCTGTGCGGCCTGGCCCTGCTCGGCGCAGCCCCTGCGCTGGCGCAGGACGCCTACCCCAGCAAGCCCATCACCATCGTCGTGGGCTACCCACCCGGCGGCAGCACCGACCTGACCGCCCGGACGGTGGCCACCGAGCTGGGTAACAAGCTGGGCGTGCCGGTGGTGATCGAGAACGTGGGCGGCGCGGGCGGTGCCATTGGGGCGCAGAAGGTTGCCAGCAGCGCACCCGACGGCTACACATTGCTGGTGGGCGCCAGCAACGAGATCGCCATCAACAAGCTGGTGACCAAGAAGGTCAAGTACGACATCAAGGACTTCACCGCCATCGGCCTGATTGCCTCACAGCCCCTGGTGCTGGTGGCGTCCACCGGCACGGGCGTTAAGAACCTGGCCGAGTTCACGCAGAAGGTATCGAAGAACCCCGGCAAGTTCAGCTACGGCAGCTCGGGCGTGGGCACCTCGCTGCACTTGGCGGGCGAGATGGTCAAGGAGCAGGGCAAGCTGTTCATGACCCACATCCCCTACCGGGGCGTGGCACCGCTCACCAACGACCTGTTGGGCAACAACCTGGAGTACGGCGTTTTCGTGCTCTCCAGCGGCCTGCCGCACATCAAGAGCGGCAAAGTGATTGCCCTGGGCACCACCGAGGCCAAACGCTCGGCCGTGACCCCCGACATCCCCGCGCTGGCCGAAACGCCCCAGTACAAGAACGTGGACATCGGCACATGGTTTGCACTGATGGCACCCGCCAACCTGCCCAAGCCTGTGTTCGACAAGCTCAAGAAGGCGCTGGCCGACAGCCTGCAGTCGCCCGAGTTCAAGAAAAAGATGGAAGCCAGTGGCTCCACCGTGGCCGCCCCCACCGTGAACATCGACCAGTTCCTGGCCACCGAAGTGGCCAAGTACAAGAAGATTGTTGAATTCGCCAAGATCGAAGAATGAAACCCACCGACCTCGCCC
>NZ_QAIH01000084.1 GCF_003060895.1 Acidovorax sp. HMWF029
GACGGGAGGGGCGGGCACACGCCGCGCCATGCTGTGGGCCAGAACGCATGGCCGCGAGTGTACGCCCGCAGGCGACGGACTCTGGGAGTGGGCTGGAGAACGGTTGTTTTTTGGAGAGATTGTTTACCGATTGCGAACAATCCTTTTCCGCAGCGGTGCTTACTCCCAGAAAGCCGAGTCTTTACAGTTGAAGCATCAGCACTTTTTCAGCCAACCCTCTTGCAGATTTCAGGAATCCTTGCCATGAACCTCGTTGACACCACTGCCGCCCAACCCCTGCTGAACAAACTGCAGTGGCGCTACGCCGCCAAGAAGATGAACCCTGCCAAGGCGGTTCCTCAGGAAAAGGTAGAGCGCATTCTTGAAGCTGCGCGCCTTGCGCCGACCTCCAGCGGCTTGCAGCCCTTTGAGATCATTGTGGTGACCGATCCCGCCGTACGTGCCCGCATCCAGCCCATCGCCTGGAACCAGGCCCAGATCACCGACGGATCACACCTGCTGGTGTTTGCCGCCTGGGACAACTACACGGCCGAGCGCATCAACATGATGTTTGACCTGACCAATGAACAGCGCGGCTTCAAGAACGAAGGCTGGGAAAACTACCGCCAGATGTTGCTCAATAGCTACCCTCAGCGTGACGCAGAGGTGAACTTTCAGCATGCAGCACGCCAGGCATACATCGGCATGAGCGCAGCTCTGATCGCGGCGGCGTTCGAAGAGGTGGATTCCACCCCCATGGAAGGATTTGACCCCAAGGCGCTGGACGAGATCCTGGATCTGCGCGCTCGTGGCCTGCGCAGCGTGGCGATTGTGCCCCTGGGTTACCGCGCCGACGAAGGCGACTGGCTGGTGAACCTGAAGAAGGTGCGCCGCCCGCGTGAGCAGTTCGTGACTGAGGTCTGATCCGCTCGTCTCCAGGTCTCGAAGGGCCGGGCTGTCGCCCGGCCCTTTTTTACGTGTACAGCATCAGCGCGCGGCCGGGGCAGCATCTGTTACGCGGCGCATGGGCGTCAGCACCGACGCCAGTGCGGTGAGCACCACCAGCGTGCCACCACTGGCCGCAAACAGTTGAGGCAGCGTTATGCTTTTCATCACCCAGCCCGTCACCGCCGCAGAGATGGGCGCCAGGCCCATGAAGATAAACATGAACAGGCTCATCGCCCGGCCTAGCAGGGCAGGTGGCACACGCTGCTGGATCCAGGTGAACACGCTCACCTGCATGAAACCGCCCAGCAAGCCAATTACCGCCATCAGCGCAGCACCTTGCCACACGGCGGTGATCAGCCCCATGGGCATGAACAGCACACCGATGATGGCGTCGAACGCGAGGATGGTCATGCCCAGGCTTCCAAAGCGCAGCCGGGGAACCATGCCCGACACCACCATACCGAGCAGCGTGCCCGCGCCATGGGCGCCCACGATGGTGCCGAAGGCCGCAGCACCCAGTTGCGGGCTGCTGCTGGCCAGCACCGGGATGGCGATGTGGATGGGGCCCATGATGAACAGAGCAATCGCACTCCAGTAGAGAAAGCAGGTGCGCAGTTCGCCATCGCGCCAGAAGTGAATCAGCCCCTGTGCCACCGATGTCAACACCGCCTGGGGCGCGGCTGCTGGGGCCGAGTTGCCAGCGTGGGTCTGCACCTTGGACAGCGTCCAGGCCGACACCGCAAAGCTCAGGGCGTCGAGCGCGAATGCAATGCCGATGCCGGTGGCATTGGCGTGGGCCGGTGCGTCTACGGCTTCTTGGGCTGCGTTGCCCGCACCAAACAGTGCAATCAGCAGCCCCGCCAGCAGGGGCCCTAGGAACATGGTCAGTTGCCGCAGCCCCAAGCTGATGCCGTTAGCGGCCTGCAATTGCGAGCGTGCCACCACGTGGGGCATCATGGCGGTGGCCGCGGGAATGCTGAAGGCCGTGGCCAGGCCAATGCCCAGGGACAGCACGTACACCATCCACAGCGACAGCGTGCCTGCAAACACCAGCCCCGCCAGCACGGCCAGCAGCAGCAGGTTGATGTACTTGGTGATCATCAACACCTGCTTGGGGGAGTGTCGGTCTACCAGCGCACCACCGATCAATATGAACAGCGCGCGCGGCACGCTGATGAGGGCCAGAACTGTGCCCAGCACCAGCGTGTCGCCTGTCATTTGAAGTACCAACCAGGGCAGCGCGATCAGTGTGAACTGGTCGCCCAGCATGGACAGCAGAGAGCCGCCCGTCATCCAGCGGAAGTTGTGGTCTTTGAACAGCGCCGCGCGTGGGTTTTCGGTGAGGGCGTTGCCTTGGTTAAGCGGTTTGCGCGGGGATGCAGTGTCAATAGTCATGTGTCGATCCATTCATGGGGACCGACTTTGGAGCCTCACGTTGCGTGAGGGTCAAGTGCTATCTGCATTTCTGTGATGCAAATTTTTCCAAGAGTGCACTGGGTGCTGCCGATGCGTCTGCGTCTGCCTTTGGCGCCGCGTACGCCAGTGCGGCGCGCAAAAAGCCACGCACGGGTGCGCTCAAGGGTGAGCCTGCCTGCAGCAGAGGCTCGTTGTCCGAAGCAGTGAGCAGCTTCTGGCGCAGTTCGGGGCTGTTGCTGGTCAGTGTGTCAAACATTGCGTCCCAGCGCATGGCTGCAGTCGCGGCCTCGGGGTGGTGGGGCGGCAGTGCACGGGCAAGGAGCGCTTGAACGTCCTGCTCCAGTGCAGCCCAGTTGGTATGCGGCACATGACCCAGCTTGCGCAGGTCGTTGCGGGTCAGGTACTTTTCGAGCAATGCCAGGCGCAATTTGATGGCCGTTTCGATGTACTCGATCATGTCGCCGGGCGGTGCATGGTTGCGCCCCTGGGTGCTGGGTTCGGAGCGGAACATGTGGCCCCAGCGGTCCAGCAGGTCAAGATCACCCCCCATCCAGTGCAGCATCAGGGCCATCCAGCGGTAGGCCAGCGCCTGTACCTCAGGCGTGTCGGGCGGCAGCTGGCGCTCCATGGCGCTGCGCACCAGGTCTTTGACAACGATCCAGTCGGCCTCGATCAGGCTCCAGTTGGTGAAGATCTGTTTGAGTTCTGGGGTGCTGAAATACTTGCCATAGGTGGTCATGAGCGCGAGCGTTTCCAGCCAGTTGCTCATGTCGGGCTCTGCGCCCGCCATGAGGCCGTCGCGCAGCATGGTCAGCCGTCCACGCAGTTCGGTGGCCTGGGCGATCTGCTGGTCCAGCGCGCGGATTTGCTGGCTAATGATGCGTTGGGGGGCCACCCCTTCGCCCGCGAGCAGTTCGGCAATGTCGCTGAGCGCCAGGCCCATCTGGCGCATGGTCTGGATGCCATGCAGCCGTTGCACATCGGCTTGGCTGTATAGGCGATACCCCGCGTCAGAACGGCCAGAGGGCGTGAGCAGCCCGATCTCGTCATAGTGGTGCAGTGTGCGTACCGTGAGGCCGGTGCGCCGTGCGAGGTCACCGACCTTAAGAGGCATGGTGTCAGCGGCCGACGGAGATGAGTTCGATCTCGAAATTCAGCGTGGCATTGGGCGGAATCACGCCACCGGCGCCACGGGAGCCGTAAGCGATGGAGGGCGGGCAGGTCAGCTTGGCCTTACCGCCGGGCTTCATGCGCTGAACACCTTCGGTCCAGCAAGGGATCACGCCATTGAGCGGGAACGAGGTGGGCTCGCCGCGCTTGTAGGAGCTGTCGAACTCTTTGCCGTCCAGGAACGTGCCCTTGTAGTGGACCTTGACAGTGTCGGTGGCCTTGGGCGATTCGCCCGTGCCGTCTTTGAGCGATTCATAGACCAGACCACTGGCTGTGGTGACGGGTTTGGAGGTTTGAGCCATGGCGGCGGGGGCCATCACGGCGGTGGCGAGCAGAAGGCACAAGAGGTTTCGCAAAGGAGGCTCCTAGAAGGGTGAATCTCAACACAGCCCGCGATCTTATGCGTGTTCCTGCTCGTGTCTGTAAGGGTCCCCAACGAAAAAAGCCCTGGGCGAGAGGGCTCCAGGGCTTGCAAGAGCAAGGGCTGTGGCGGCTGACCGTGCCGCCGTGGCCTTTGCTGCGGGGTCAGGCGTAGTCGCTCACCGGGATGCAGCTGCAGCTCAGGTTGCGATCGCCCCACACGTTGTCCACGCGGCCCACGGGCGACCAGTATTTGGTTTGGCGCAACGCGGCCACAGGGTAGGCTGCGGCTTCGCGGGTGTAGGGGCGGGTCCAGTCGCCGCTCAGCAGACTCTCTGCGGTGTGAGGGGCGTTCTTCAGCGGGTTGTTGTCTTGCGGCAGCGTGCCTGCTTCGATCTGGCGGATCTCTTCGCGGATGGCGATCATTGCATCGATGAAGCGGTCCAGCTCGGACAGGGTTTCGCTCTCGGTGGGCTCCACCATCAGCGTGTTGGGAACGGGGAAGCTCAGCGTGGGGGCGTGGAAGCCGTAGTCGATGAGGCGCTTGGCCACGTCTTCGGCCATTACGCCGCTGGTGTCCTTCAGGCCGCGCAGGTCCAGGATGCACTCGTGCGCTACATGGCCGTTGGCCGACGCGTACAGCGTAGGGTAGTGGTCCTTGAGGCGGGCGCTGATGTAGTTGGCGCTGAGGATGGCGGTTTCGGTCGCGGCCTTCAAGCCGTCGGCACCCATCATGCGGATGTACATCCAGCTGATGGGCAGCACGGCGGCGTTGCCCAGGGGTGCGGCGCTGACGGGGCCTACTTTGCCTGCGGCGAGGGCTTGCGGCTGGTCGCCTTGACCGGGCAGGCCGGGCAGGAAGGGCACCAGGTCCGCCACCACGCACACGGGGCCCACGCCGGGGCCGCCACCGCCGTGGGGGATGCAGAAGGTCTTGTGCAGGTTCAGGTGGCTCACGTCGCCGCCAAACTCGCCGGGGGCGGCCACACCCACCAGGGCGTTCATGTTGGCTCCGTCCACGTACACGCGGCCGCCGTGGCTGTGCACCAGGGCGCACAGTTCCTTCACGCTGGTCTCAAACACGCCGTGCGTGCTGGGGTAGGTGATCATGATGCAGGCCAGGTTGGCGCTGTGCTGTTCGCACTTGGCCTTCAGGTCGGCCATGTCCACGTTGCCGTTGGCGTCGCAGGCCGTCACCACCACCTGCATACCTACCATCTGCGCGCTGGCGGGGTTGGTGCCGTGGGCGCTGCTGGGGATGAGGCAGATGTTGCGGTGGCCCTCGCCACGCGACTCGTGGTAGCCCTTGATGGCGAGCAGGCCCGCATATTCGCCCTGGCTGCCCGCGTTGGGCTGCAGGCTGATGCCCGCGTACCCGGTGGCCTGGCACAGCCAGGCGCGCAGTTGCTCGTCCAGTTCTCTGTAGCCCTGCTGCTGGTCTGCCGGGGCAAAGGGGTGCACGTTGGCAAACTCGGGCCAGGTGATGGGGATCATCTCGCTGGTGGCGTTGAGCTTCATGGTGCAGCTGCCCAGCGGGATCATGCTGCGGTCCAGCGCCAGGTCCTTGTCGGACAGCTGGCGGATGTAGCGCAGCATGCCGGTCTCACTGTGGTGTGTGTTGAACACCGGGTGCGTCAGGTATTGGCTGGTGCGGCGCAGCGCGGCGGGAATCAGCGGCTCGATGCCGTTCTCGAAGGCGTCGAAGGTTGGCAGGGCCTGGCCGTCCTGGGCGAAGATCTTCCACAGCAGCTCGATGTCGGCGCGCGTGGTGGTCTCGTCCAGCGAGATGCACAGGTAATTTTCAAAGTAAATTCGCAGGTTTGCGCCTGACTGTATTGCTTTTGATGCTATTGATTTTGTAGCGTTGTCGGTTTTCAGAACCAGCGTGTCGAAGGTGGCTTGCTCACGCACCGGTGCGCCCAGTTGCACGAGGCCTCGGGCCAGGATGGCGGCGTAGCTGGCCACGCGCTGGGCGATGCGCTTGAGGCCCTGCGGGCCGTGGTACACGGCGTACATGCTGGCCACCACGGCGGGCAGCACCTGGGCCGTGCAGATGTTGGAGGTGGCCTTTTCGCGGCGGATGTGCTGCTCGCGCGTTTGCAGGGCCAGGCGGTAGGCCGGCTTGCCGTGCACGTCCACGCTCACTCCCACCAGGCGGCCGGGCAGGCTGCGCTTGAACTCGTCGCGGCAGGCCATGAAGGCAGCGTGGGGGCCGCCAGCGCCCATGGGCATGCCAAAGCGCTGGGTGGTGCCCACAACGATGTCGGCGCCTTGTTCGCCGGGCGGGGTGATGAGCGTGAGGGCCAGCAGGTCTGCCGCCACGATGAAGGCAGCTTGCTTGGCGTGGGCTGCCTCCACATCGGCGCGCAGGTCGTCAATGCGGCCACTGGTGGAGGGGTACTGCGCCAGCACGGCAAAGTAGTCGCCCGCCAGCAGGGTGTTCCATTCGTCGGCGGAATTGGCCAGCTTTACCTCGATGCCCAGCGGCAGTGCGCGGGTCTGTATCACTTCGATGGTTTGGGGGTGGGCATCGCCCGCCACCACGAACACGTTGCTTTTGCTCTTGACCGAGCGCTTGGCCAGCGTCATGGCCTCGGCGGCGGCGGTGGCCTCGTCGAGCATGGAGGCATTTGCAATGGGCATGCCCGTCAGGTCGCACACCATGGTCTGGAAGTTGACCAGGGCCTCCATGCGGCCTTGGGAGATTTCGGCCTGGTAGGGCGTGTAGGCGGTGTACCAGGCGGGGTTCTCCAGAATGTTGCGCAGGATGACCCCGGGCGTGTGCGTGCCGTAGTAGCCCTGGCCGATGAAGCTCTTGAGCAGCTGGTTCTTGCCTGCGATGGTCTTGAGCTCGGCCAGCGCAGCGGCCTCGGTGGTGGCCGCTGGCAGGTCCATGGCGCTGCTGCGTGCGATGGAGCGCGGCACGATGGAGTCGATCAGCGCGCGGCGCGAGGCCTCACCGATCACGGACAGCATGTGGGCTTCATCCGCTGCGTCGATGCCGATGTGGCGTGGCAGGAATTCGGTGGCGTTTTCCAGCGCGGACAACGGCAAGGAAGTGGGCAGGGCGGCGGTCATGGCAGGCAGTCTGGGTGCTATAAAAAAAGGAGCTTGTTTGCGCTTGATGGACGGTCTTTGCCGAGGTTTATTGCTGAGAACCTGATGAATCCAGCGCAAGCAGCTATGGTTTTTGAAGCTGGGTGGGCCATGGAGCCCACCAAGCCATCAGGGCATCACGCGTTGGCAGCGAATGCCGTGTAAGCGGTTTCGTCCATCAGGCCGTCGAGCTGGCTGGCGTCGGCCAGCTTGACCTTGAAGAACCAGCCAGCGCCCAGCGGGTCGGTGTTGGCCAGGGCAGGATCTGCGCGCAGGGCTTCGTTCACTTCCACGATCTCGCCGGTGACGGGCATGTACACATCGGCAGCGGCTTTCACCGACTCGACCACACCCGCCACGTCACCTTGGCTGAAGGTTGCACCCACCTCGGGCAGATCCACAAACACCACATCGCCCAGGGCGTCCTGTGCGTGCACGGTGATGCCCACCACGGCAGCGGCCGTGTCGGCGGTGTTGATCCATTCGTGTTCTTTGGAAAATTTGACGGTCATGGGGAAGCTCCTCAAGCAACGGGATAAGTAAAGGAATCAGCAATGTAGCGGGCGCAGGCTGCGTTGGTGCACAGCCACCCGCGAAATCAACCGCGAAAGTAGTTGGCGGGGACAAAGGGCATGGCACGCACTTCCATCGGTACGGCCTTGCCGCGCACGATGGCGTTGACACGGGTGCCAATGGCGGCAAATGCAGGCAGCACGTAGCCCATGGCCACAGGTTCGTTCACCGTGGGGCCCAGCAGGCCGCTGGTGACTTCGCCGATCTTCTGACCATCGGTGCTTTGCAGCTCGGTGTGCTCGCGCACGGGCACACGTTCCAGCGCGACCAGACCAACACGCTTGCGAGTGATGCTGGCGGGGTTGTCGAGCTGGGCCAGCACTTTGTCGGCCCCCGGAAAGCCGCCAGCGCGGGCACCGCCGGTGCGGCGCACCTTTTGCATGGCCCAGTTCAGGGCGGCTTCTACGGGTGTGGTGGTGGTGTCGATGTCATTGCCATACAGGCACAGACCGGCTTCGAGCCGCAGCGAGTTGCGGGCACCCAGGCCAATGGGCTTGACTTCAGGCTGGGCCAGCAGGGCGCGGGCCAGTGTTTCGGCCTGTGCGGCGGGCGCGGAGATTTCAAAGCCGTCTTCGCCGGTGTAGCCGCTGCGGGTCACAAAGCAGTCGCAGCCTGCGATGGTGAATGTGCCGCCGGTCATGAACACCAGCTTTTCAACTCCGGGTGCGAGGCGGGCGAGGGCGGTGACGGCCTGCGGGCCCTGCAGGGCAAGCAGGGCATGGTCGGGCATGGGCGCCACTGTGCAGCGCTGGCCGATGCGGGCTTGGATATGGGCGATGTCGCCCACTTTGCAGGCGCCGTTGACGATGACGAAGATGGTGGGTTCACCATTCACCACGCCCTGGTTGAAGAACATCAAATCGTCGATGACCGTGCCCTCGTCGGTCAGCAGCAGGCCGTAGCGCTGCTTGCCCACGGGCAGGTCGATCACGTCCACGGGCATCAGCGTCTCGAACGCGGCGGCGGCGTCGGCACCGATGAGCTTGAGCTGGCCCATGTGCGACACGTCGAACAGGCCCGCTGCGGTGCGGGTGTGCACATGTTCGGCCATCAGGCCTGCGGGGTACTGCACGGGCATGGAGTAACCTGCAAAAGGCACCATGCGGGCGCCCAGTTCGATGTGCAAGGCGTTCAGGGGCGTGGTGAGCAGCGGGGCGGCGGTGGCGGACATGGCGGAACTCCGGGGCAAATGGGGGCCGCAGCCACCAAGGTGACTACGGGATTTGCCCTGCTGTCCGCTTTACCTGAGAGATTCACCGCAGCGCCCTGGCTGGCCGTGCGGTTTGCTCCTTCGGTGGATGGCCTCATCGCGCGGTGCGGCGGGCCATCTCTCTCCAGCAAGGGAACGCCCGCATCACTGCGGGCGGTTGCCAGTCCTTTTGCCTGAGCGTTCGGCAGCTGCCTGCGCCTTCGGCGGTGCTGTACGCCCGGTTGGGGGGCGGAGCACTCTCTCCTGACGGGCGGGATTCTAACGCTTACTTGGCATAGACCAGGTCGCGCAAGGCCAGAGAAATCGATGGCACATAGGTGATGACCATCAGGCACACCAGGATCACACACACAAAAGGCAGCAGGTGTTTGATGATCCGGTCCAGCGAGATCTTGGCCACCGTGCAGGCCGCAAACAGGTTCACGCCAAAGGGCGGGGTGATCATGCCCAGCGCCAGGTTCACCACCATGATCAGCCCGAAGTGCACCGGGTCGATGCCAAAGTGCATGGCCACGGGCGCCAGGATGGGCGCCAGCACGATGATGGCGGCGCTGGTCTCGATGAACATGCCGATCACGAACAGCGCGGCGTTCACGCCCAGCAGGAACATGGCGGGGGATTGCAACACTGCCTCCAGCCAGCGGCCGATGGCATCGGGCACCCCGGCGCGGGTGATGAGGAACGCAAACAGCCCCGCATTGGCGATGATGAACATGATCACCGCCGAAGAGATGGCCGACTTGCGCAGGATGGCGAACAGGTCTTTGGGCTTGATCTCCCGGTAGATCACCATACCCACGATGAGCGCGTAGAACACGGCCACGGCTGATGCCTCGGTGGGGGTGAAAACGCCGCCGTAGATGCCGCCCAGGATGATGACGGGCATCAGCAGCGCCCAGCTTGCCTGCAGCGTGGCTTTGCCGAACGGCATGCGGCCATCGCCATCGTTTTTGCCCCAGCCCTTGTACTTGCAGTACGCCCACACAAAAGCCATCAGTGCCAAGCTGATGAGGATGCCGGGGCCAAAGCCTGCAATGAACAGCTCGCCAATCGACACTTCGGCGCTCACGCCGTACAGGATCATCGGGATGGAGGGCGGAATGATCACGCCCAGCTCGGCACTGGTGGCCTGCAGCGCAGCCGCATAGCTGGTGGGGTAGCCGTGCTTGATGAGCGCCGGGATGAGGATGGCACCAATCGCAAACGTGGTGGCCACGGACGAGCCCGATACGGCGGCAAAGATCATGCAGGTGAGCACACAGGTCATGGGCAGGCCACCTTGCACGCCGCCCACAATGCTCTTGGCAAACTCGACCAGGCGGCGCGAGATGCCGCCGGTCTCCATCAGGTTGCCGGCGAGGATGAAGAAGGGGATGGCCGCCAGCGGAAACTTGTTGATCGAGGCGAACATCTCCTTCACGGAAATGAGCATGTTCGCGTTGGACGCCTGGATGCCCAGGATGGACGCAAGACCAATCGATACGGCCACCGAGATGGTGAGCGCGAAGCACAGCACCATCGTGGAAATCATCACGGCGCTCATTGGGCGGTCTCCAGTTCCATGCGCAGGGGGTCAATCAGGTTGCCGATGATGCCCACGGCGCAAAAGACGCCGCCGACCGGCATGGCCAGGTAGGCCCAGAACATCGAGACGGATTCCAGCCCCGCCATGCTCTGCACGCCACCGCGCTGGGCGTAGTCCCAGCCATACCA
>NZ_QAIH01000085.1 GCF_003060895.1 Acidovorax sp. HMWF029
GGGTCATGGGGCTCCTTGGGGGTGGTGCAGCGGTGGTGCGGCAGATGCCATGCCAGTGTGAGCCACTTTGGCCTTATAAATGAGTCCAATTTCTCCATACAAATAAGACCAATCCAATTCCATGGCCACCATCAAGCCCCGCCTTCTGCTCGCGCTGATGGAGACCCAGGCCACCGGCGGGCGGCGGGCGCGCCTGTGTGCTGCCTTGCGCGAAGCGGTGCGCAGCGGCCAGGCCGTTCTGGGCGAGCGGCTTCCTTCCAGCCGCCACCTCGCTCAGGACCTGGGCCTTTCGCGCGTGACGGTCGAGGCCGCCTATGCGCAGCTGGAAACCGAGGGCTACCTGCGCCGCCAGGTGGGCCAGGGCAGTTTTGTGGCCATCGACATGAACACCACGGCGCCCCGCAAGACGGACGGCCCCCTCCGTCTTGCGGGCGCTGTCGGTGCAAGGCCGGGCCTGTCGGCACGGGGCCAGCGCATGGTGGAGACGGGGGGCTGCCACGAGCCCGAGCGCCCGCGCGCCTTCGTGGCGGGCAGCCCAGACCTGCAGGCTTTCCCCACCGGCCTGTGGCGCCAGTTGCTGCAGCGGCGGCTGCGGCAAGACGCGGCATCGTTGATGTTCTATGGCGACCCTCAGGGCCTGCCCGCGCTGCGCGAAGCGATTGCGCGTTACCTGGGCTTGTCGCGCGGGGTGCGCTGCCACGCCGGACAGGTGCTGGTGCTGACGAGTTCGCAGCAGGCGCTGCAGCTGTTGTCGGCCACACTGCTGGACGACGGCGATGCCGTGTGGATGGAAGACCCGGGCTACGCCGGCGCCCGCACGGCCTTCAGCGCCAGCGGCGCCCGTCTGGTGGACATGCCCCTGGACGACGAGGGTGCCACGCTGGACGCCGCGCGCCCCGCCCCCCGCATGATCTACCTGACACCCTCGCACCAGTTCCCCACGGGCCGCGCCATGTCGCTGGCGCGGCGGCTGGCCTTCATCGCCCACGCCCGGGCCACCGGGGCTTGGCTCATCGAGGACGACTACGACAGCGAGTTTCTGTACGACCACCAGCCCACCCCGGCACTGCAGGGGCTGGACGACCTGGGCCAGGTGGTCTACATCGGCACGTTTTCCAAATCGCTGTTTCCGTCGGTGCGGCTGGCCTACATGGTGCTGCCCGAGGCGCTGATCGGCCCGCTGGTGACGGCTCGCACCATCTACGACGGCCACCCATCGCAGCCCATGCAGGCAGTGGCCGCAGACTTCATGGACCAGGGCCATTTTGCGGCCCACCTGCGGTTGATGCGGCAGCTCTACCGCAGCCGCCGCGACGCGCTGCTGCAGGCGCTGCACAGTCACGTACCCTGGGCAACCCCCATGGACAGCCGGGGCGGCCTGCAGATGGCCGTGCGCCTGCCTGAAGGGAGCGAGCAGGCCTGCACGCGCCAGGCGGCAGGCCTCGGCGTTGCCACGCCCAGCCTGAGCGAGCTGTACCACACGGCGCCTGCGGTTGCAGGCTGGCGGCTGGGCTTTGCGGCCCTCACCCCCGATGCCATCGATGCAGCGGCACGTGCCCTGGGGCGCATCAGCGCTCATGGACAATACCGGGGATGAATGTGATCGAAATTTCTGCCCCAGGCGAGACACTGTCGGCCTGCTCCGCCGTTCTGCACGAAGTCTTCGGTTACAAGGCATTTCGGGGCGCGCAGGCTGAGATCGTCACGCATGTGAGCAATGGTGCCGACGCGCTGGTGCTCATGCCCACGGGAGGCGGTAAGAGCCTGTGCTACCAGGTGCCCGCCATCGTTCGCCAGCGGCAGGGGCGCGGGGTGACCATCGTGATCTCGCCACTGATTGCACTGATGCACGACCAGGTGGGCGCACTGCACGAAGCGGGGGTGGATGCGGCTTTCCTCAACTCCACACTGAGTTTTGACGAGGCGCAGGATGTAGAACTGCGCCTGCAGACCGGCGACATCACGCTACTTTATGCGGCGCCCGAGCGGCTGAACACGCCGCGTTTTCTGGGCCTGCTCGACAGCCTGTACGAAGGCGGGCACCTGTCGCTCTTTGCCATCGACGAAGCGCATTGCGTGAGCCAATGGGGCCACGACTTTCGCCCCGAGTACCGTGCGCTCACGGTGCTGCACGAACGGTATGCGGGCGTGCCGCGCATCGCGCTCACGGCCACGGCGGACGACCTCACGCGGGCCGACATCATCGAGCGGCTGCAGCTCGAAGACGCGCGGCTGTTCATCAGCAGCTTCGACCGGCCCAACATCCGCTACACGATTGTCGAGAAGAAGGACGCCACCACGCAGCTGCTGCGCTTCATCGAGCGCGAACACGCGGGCGAGGCGGGCGTGGTGTATTGCCAGTCGCGCAAGCGGGTGGAAGAACTGGCCGCCACGCTGTGCGACGCGGGCCTGACGGCCCTGCCCTACCACGCGGGGCTGGACACCAAGGTGCGCCAAAAGAACCAGGACCGTTTTCTCCGTGAGGAAGGCATCGTGATGGTGGCCACCATCGCCTTCGGCATGGGCATCGACAAGCCCGATGTGCGTTTTGTGGCGCATGTGGACATGCCCAAGAACATCGAAGGCTACTACCAGGAAACGGGCCGCGCAGGCCGCGACGGGCTGAATGCCGACGCCTGGATGGCCTATGGCCTGAACGACGTGGTCAACCAGCGCCGCATGATCGACGAGAGCCCTGCAGGCGAGGAGTTCAAGCAGGCGCTGCGCGGCAAGCTCGATGCCCTGCTGGCCCTGGCCGAGGCCACCGACTGCCGCCGCGTGCGCCTGCTGGCCTATTTCGGCGAACAGTCCACGCCCTGCGGCAATTGCGACAACTGCCTGAACCCACCTGCGGTGTGGGACGGCACGGACGCCGCGCGCAAGCTGCTGTCCACCATTTACCGCGTGCACGCGGCCAGTGGCCTGACCTTTGGAACAGGTCACATCATGGACATCATGCGTGGTAAGGACACCGAGAAGGTCCAGCAGTTCGGGCACGACAAGCTCTCGACCTTTGGCGTGGGCAAGGAGTATTCCGAAGCGCAGCTGCGCGGCGTACTGCGCCAGCTGCTGGCCATCGGCGCCGTGGGCCTGCACAAGGTCATGCTGGAGAGCGGCCACAGTTTTGACACCCTGAGCCTCACCGAAGGCTCGCGCGCCGTGCTCAAGGGCGAGGTGCCGGTGCAGCTGCGCGAATCGACCGCCGCCGCGCCTGCCAAGCGCGCGCGCACCCGCAAGGGCACGGGCAGCGCGCCGCCAGCGGCCGCCGCCAACCTGGGCCCGGATGCGCAAGTGCGCTTCATCAACCTCAAGTCCTGGCGCGCCGAGGTGGCCCGCGAGCACAACCTGCCCGCGTATGTGATCTTCCACGACGCCACGCTGGCAGCCATTGCCGAGCGCAACCCCGCGTCGCTGGACGACCTGCAGGGCATCAGCGGGATGGGGGCGAAGAAGCTCGATGCGTATGGGGCGGAGGTGTTGCGGGTGGTTGGAAACAACTAATCAGGTGTGGCTCGCGGACGATCAATAAATCGTCATGACGCCTTGCAAACAAATGCGTTACAAACCTGCTAGCCCGCGATACATTCAATTCGGCATTTCGTTTCAACAGCCAGTTCAAACATTCATTCAAGAGAGGGTATGTAGATGTTCTTAAAAAAATTGGTGGCTACAACACTGCTCACTGGGGCGAGCTTTGCACAAGCATTCGCACCCCAAGCAGGCACTTGGATTGTGACATCCGAGATGGATGGCAAGCCGGGCCGTGGCTTCGGCATTGATGTACAGAACACCACGATGGTGATGCAGATGTACGCGTACGAAAGCAGCGGCCAATCCACCTTTTATCTTGCTGTAGGAGAGGTCATTGACAACAAAGTGACAGCATCACTGAACAAATACAACGGCGGTCGCTACTTTGGTAGCGGAGCTCGGTCTGGAACCGATGCGGGCAGTGCGGGCAGCGTGAGCATTCGTTTTACATCCGGAACTACCGGATTCATCAAATTCCCCAACGAAGGCGAGAT
Organism: Acidovorax sp. HMWF029; assembly: GCF_003060895.1. Lineage (GTDB taxonomy): Bacteria > Pseudomonadota > Gammaproteobacteria > Burkholderiales > Burkholderiaceae_C > Acidovorax. Next base: position 4,026 of record NZ_QAIH01000085.1, read on the forward strand.
TGCAATTTCTCGTTTCAGCTTCGGCTATGGTGCCGTTGCTGAAAGCCTGCGTGGTTTCTGGACACTGAATTCGATTGGGTCTGAAGGCCTGCAGGCGGATCTGGTTGAGCTCTCCAAGAACCTGGGCGCCACGGCCAATGGCAATGGCCTGATGGCCAATGCAGGGGAGACCTTTGGTTGCGAGCACCAAGTGCGGGGCTCCCTCGCTGGCAACGTGCTGTGCGCCAAAATCAACGGCAGTGGCCAATTGCTGCGCACTTACGTATTGATCTACAGCGTAAATGAAGGTGAAGGGTACTCGCAAGCCTCTGCAACTAGCACCCAACAGTCTCTGCAAGTTCGGCGCATCACAACGCCCAAAGGCGTTGGAACGGGGCTGCTCTACAAAGAGGCAGAACAGGGCTCGGGTCCGAGCGCTCTGCGACAGCAGATCGAACATGTTTCCCGTTTTGGTTTGACGCAGTAAACAACCCCAAGCGCCCATACAAGGGCCACCACAGGTCATACCCTGCGGATGTGAGTCGATAGGAACCACGGACCGCACGGCAGGGTGTGCCACCGAAGCGCGCCAGCGGCTGGACGGTACTCTTGACCACCCAGTCGTTGACAGACCAATCCGCCAGAGATTGGCCTAAAGCCTGCAATTCGTCTTGATCAAAAGCCCGGCATGCTCTGTAGCACTGCACTCATGCTCCACTCCACCTTCAAGCAGATGGCGCAATGACTGAATCGCTTTGGCGCTGCGGCCAGGGACACCCAGGGTCGCATCGTTCCGATGCTTCCCATTTTTGACGCCGCCCCGTACCCAATCGAGCAAATGTAGCAAGTCCATGGAACACGCGCGTGGCCCCCCCGCCAGCCGTACCAGTCTGAAGTCAATGAAGTCCGTCAACCAGCAGGAGAATGACGGATATATAGAAGAGCAGATTCACCGAGGAACAGATCGTCGGGTTCCTGCAGCAGGCCGAAGCAGGCATGCCGATCAAGGAGCTTTGCCGCAACTGCGGCTTCAGCGATGCGCTCCTCTACAGACGTGCGCCACAATGGCGCCATGCTCACCCTCCAAGACATCCGCGACGCCGCCACCCGCCTACAAGGCCAGGTGCTGGACACCCCCTGTGTCGAATCCAAGACACTCTCGCAGATCGTGGGCGCGCAGGTGTTCCTCAAGTTCGAGAACCTGCAGTTCACCGCCTCGTTCAAGGAACGCGGCGCCTGCAACCGGCTCACGCTGCTGTCCGAGGACGAGCGCGCCCGGGGCGTGGTGGCCATGAGCGCGGGCAACCACGCGCAGGGCGTGGCCTACCACGCGCAGCGCCTGGGCCTGCGCGCGGTGATCGTGATGCCGCGCTTCACGCCCGCAGTGAAGGTGGAGCGCACCCGTGGCTTTGGCGCCGAGGTGGTGCTGCACGGCGACACGCTGGAAGAAGCCCGCGCCCACGCTTATGCCCTGGCGGACGCGCAGGGCCTGACCTTTGTGCACCCCTACGACGACGAGGGGGTGGCTGCGGGCCAGGGCACGCTGGGCCTGGAGATGCTGCAGGCCGTGCCCGATCTGGACACACTGGTGATCGCCGTGGGCGGCGGCGGGCTGATCTCGGGCGTGGCCACAGCCGCCAAGGCGATCAAGCCCGGTATCGAGATCGTGGGCGTGCAGACCACGCGTTTCCCTGCCATGTTGAACGCGGTCAAAGGCACGCACCACCCGCAGGGCACTTCGACCATTGCCGAAGGTATTGCCGTGGGCACGCCCGGCAAGATCACGCAGGAGATCGTCAAGCGCCTGGTGGACGACCTGGTGCTGGTGGACGAAGGCGACATCGAGCAGGCCGTGCTGATGCTGCTGGAGATTGAAAAGACGCTGGTGGAAGGCGCAGGGGCTGCTGGCCTGGCGGCGCTGGTTCGCTACCCCGAACGCTTCCAGGGCAAGCGCGTGGGCCTGGTGCTGTGCGGCGGCAACATCGACCCGCTGCTGCTGGCAGCCATCATCGAGCGCGGCATGGTGCGATCCGGCCGCCTGGCGCGCATCAAGGTCAGCGCGCGCGACGTGCCCGGCGTGCTCGCGCGCATTACGGCCACCGTGGCTGACGCCGATGCCAACATCGGTGAAGTGCACCACCAGCGCGCCTTCACCATGCTGGCCGCGCAGAACGTCGAGATCGAGCTGGTGCTGCAAACCCGCAGCAAGGCCCATGTAGACGAAGTGCTGAATCAACTGCGCACGGCGGGCATGGAGGCTGCGCTGATGTGAACACCAGACACTGCTGGCCGCCACGGCGCACAGGCGGCTAGAATTGCGCAAGTTTTCAGCATCTGGAGCCCCACCATGTCCGACCACAACACTTCTCACACCCCTCAGACCGCAGCGCACGACCCCGTGGAAAACGTCGTGCCCTTGATGCCCGTGGTGCTTCCCGTGGTCGGCGGCGTCCTGATTTTCCTGCTGGCCTTCATCGCCGTGTTCATGGCCTGATCCGCCCGCAACGCTGCCAAACGCCCCGCGCTGCGGGGTTTTTTTTTGCCCTTCACTCTACCGTTATCCCCGTTTCCACCTTCTGACCAGGAGCCCCCATGCGACCCGGACACGCCCTTGTTCTATTTTCTGGAGGCCAGGACTCCACCACCTGCCTGGCATGGGCGCTGGAAAACTTCGCCCATGTGGAAACCATCGGCTTTGACTACGGTCAGCGCCACCACATTGAGCTGCAGGCGCGGCAAACGGTGCTGGCTTCGTTGCGCGCCCGGTTTCCGCAGTGGAATGCGCGAATGGGCGACGACCACATGCTGGACCTGGCCGTGCTTGGCCACATCAGCGACACCGCGCTGACCAGCGACGCCGAAATCCAGATGACCGCCGCCGGCCTGCCCAACACCTTTGTGCCGGGGCGCAACCTGCTGTTCTTCCAACTGGCGGCCGCCGTGGGCTACCGGCGAGGCTTGCACACGCTGGTGGGCGGCATGTGCGAAACCGATTTTTCGGGCTATCCGGACTGCCGCGACGACACGCTCAAGGCCCTGCAGGTAGCAGTGTCGCTGGGCATGGGCCAGCGTTTCACGTTCGACACCCCGCTCATGTGGCTGGACAAAGCCGAGACCTGGGAGCTGGCCCGGTCACTGGGCGGGCAGGCTCTGGTCGATCTGATCGTGACCGACTCACACACCTGCTACCACGGCGTGCGCGACACGCTGCATGCCTGGGGCTATGGTTGCGGCACCTGTCCGGCCTGCGCGCTGCGCAAAAGCGGCTATGAGCGCTGGAAAGGCAGCCCGGCCAGCCCGTGAGGCACGCGGAGCATCTACGCATAACCCCATGCTTTTTTTGCATGGTTTTGACCCCTGTCTGACAGACAAACGGGCGGCAGATTCATAAAATTGACATCCCAGCCGACCCGCGGAATCCGTGGAATAGCCTCCACCCCGTGGTGGCTGACACACGCTCCCGCCCGCCGACTGAGCAAGAAAGCCGTTTTTTCAAAGGCAGCGCTCAGCACCGCAACTGCGCCAGGCCTTGCCGCGTTCCGCCCGGTCCGCTTCCTTTGAAAAAACTGTTTTTCAACTTAGGAAGCTCCCCCGATGAACGCACCCACCATGCAGGGCCTGAACCTTAACGCCCCGTCTTACGTCAAGAATGCCCGGCTGCTCGCCTGGGTGGCCGACATGGCCGCACTGTGTAAGCCCGAGAGCATCTACTGGTGCGACGGCACGAAAGAAGAGTACGACCGCCTGTGCCAGCAGTTGGTCGACGCCGGCACCTTCAAGAAGCTCAACCCCGCCAAGCGCCCCGGCAGCTTCCTGGCTTGGTCCGACCCCTCGGACGTGGCCCGTGTGGAAGACCGCACCTACATCTGCTCGGCCGCCAAGGAAGACGCAGGCCCCACCAACAACTGGATGGCCCCCGCCGAGATGCGCGCCACGCTGCAGCCCCTGTTCGACGGCTGCATGAAGGGCCGCACCATGTACGTGGTGCCCTTCAGCATGGGCCCGCTGGGCAGCCACATTGCCCACATCGGCGTGGAGCTGACCGACAGCGCCTACGTGGCCGTGAACCAGCGCCTGATGACACGCATGGGCAAGGCCGTGTACGACGTGCTGGGCGTGGAAGGCGAGTTCGTTCCCTGCATGCACACCGTGGGCGCACCCCTGGCCGAAGGTGAGAAGGACACGACGAGCTGGCCTTGCAACCCCAAGGTCAAGTACATCGTGCACTACCCCGAAACGCGTGAAATCTGGTCCTATGGCTCGGGCTACGGCGGCAACGCGCTGCTGGGCAAGAAGTGCCTGGCACTGCGCATCGCCTCCACCATGGGCCGCGACCAAGGCTGGCTGGCCGAACACATGCTCATCCTGGGCGTGACCAACCCCGCTGGCAAGAAGTACCACGTGGCGGCTGCCTTCCCCAGCGCCTGCGGAAAGACCAACTTTTCGATGCTGGTGCCTCCAGAAGCTGGCTTTGCAGGCTGGAAGGTCACCACCATCGGTGACGACATTGCCTGGATCAAGCCCAACGCCGACGGCAAGATGGTCGCCATCAACCCCGAAGCCGGCTACTTTGGCGTGGCCCCCGGCACCAACATGCACACCAACCCCAACTGCATGAAGAGCCTGGACAAGGACGTGATCTTCACCAACGTGGCCCTGACGGACGATGGCGACGTGTGGTGGGAAGGCATGGAAAAGGACACCGGCAAGCTGCCCGACCACCTGATCGACTGGCAAGGCAAGGACTGGACGCCCCAGATCGCCAAGGAGACCGGCGCCAAGGCGGCCCACCCCAATTCGCGCTTCACCGTGGCCGCCGCCAACAACCCCGCGCTGGATGCCCAGTGGGATGACGCCAACGGCGTGGCGATCGACGCCTTCATCTTTGGCGGCCGCCGCTCGACCACCGTGCCGCTGGTGACGGAAGCCCGCACCTGGACGGAAGGCGTTTACATGGCCGCGACCATGGGCTCCGAGACCACTGCAGCCGCATTTGGCGCCCAGGGCGTGGTGCGTCGCGACCCCTTCGCGATGCTGCCGTTCTGCGGCTACAACATGAGCGACTACTTCCAGCACTGGCTCAGCATGGAAGGCAAGATCGCCGCCACCGGCAAGGCCGTGCCCAAGGTGTTCTGCGTGAACTGGTTCCGCAAGGACGAGGCAGGCAAGTTTGTTTGGCCCGGCTATGGCGACAACATGCGCGTGCTCAAGTGGATGATCGACCGCATCGAAGGCCAGGCCCAAGGCCAGGAAACCATGTTCGGTGTGGCCCCGCAATACGCCGAAATCAACTGGACGGGCCTGGACTTCAGCGCCCAGCAGTTCGACGCCGTGACCAGCATCGACAAGGCCGCCTGGGCCGAGGAGTTCAAGCTGCACGATGCGCACTTCGAGCAGTTGGCCTACCACCTGCCCCAGGCGCTCCTGGACACCAAGGCCGCGCTGGAGAAACGCCTGGCGGCCTGATGCTGCTGTCGTGATGTCTGAGAAGCTTTCCCTTCAAAGCCGCTCCGCCTTCTGGCGGGGCGGCTTTTTTTGCGCCTGGCTCGCAGGTACAACAAGTCCACGCAGCGCCCCCTAAGAAGGCATAAAAAAAGCCGTGGCAGGCCACGGCTTTCAATTGCTTGCTCCTTGCCGCCCACCAGTGCGGCAGGTTCAGCGGTCAGTAATACTTGCGGATGTCTTCCACCGTGGGGATGCCCATCGCGTGGTTCAGTTCGGCCATGATGCGGGGGTCCTTCATGGCAACATGCCAGGTGCGCTCGTCTTCGGCGGCGCGGCGGCGGCTTTCCGCCCAGGCCTGGACGCCACTGCGCAGGGCTACGCCAGCGCGGCGTGCGGGGGTGGTGAGCAGGGCCAGGGCGGCAAACGCCACCAGCCACAGCACCATCCAGGCGGCCAGCAGGTGGCCTTCGCTCCAGGTATCGATCACCTGGTTGGCCACCACCAGCAATGCGGACACCACGGCCGCCAGCAGGAGGGAGGCAGCGCCACGGGCGCCGTCAAAGCGGGCGGCGGCGCCCTTCAGGGCTGCAGCGGCGTTTTCGGCGCGGACAACGCCGGGGTGTTCGGTAGGGTATTCAACGTGTGCAAAGGCGGTCATTTCGGTTTCCCTTTTCTAACGCTTGTGGCGAGATTGCCGGGCGATGGGGTGATATTAGGGTTTACCCTTTGCATGTTCAAGTTTATATTTTGAATCATGGATATTCACAATGGTGATGACTGGCCATGACACCCCTGAACTTCCGCTCCCTGGACCTGAACCTGCTGCGCGTTTTCGACGAGGTGATGGCGGAGCGCAGCCTTACGCGCGCTGCGCACAAGCTCTCTATCACCCAGCCCGCCGTGAGCAACGCCATGCGGCGCCTGCGCGAGGTGCTGGGGGATGAGCTGCTGGTGCGCAGCGGCCAGGGGGTAGAGCCCACCCCCAGGGCGCTGGCACTGTGGCCCCCGGTGCGCGAGGCTCTGGCCCATCTGCAGGAGTCCCTGGCCCCGGGCCTGTTCGACCCGGCCACTGCGGAATCCACCTTTGTGCTGGCCATGGCCGATGCCACGGCCGCCACGCTGGTGCCTGCCCTGGTCGAGATCATCGAGCGCGAGGCGCCCGGCATTGCCATCCGCGTGCTGCCACTGACCACGCGCGACCCCCGCCGCCTGCTGGACGAAGAGGCCGCCGACATGGCCGTGGGCTACTTCCCCGCCGCACTGGCCGACCTCACAGCCCGCGCCCAGTCGGGCGGCGTGGTGGCCTTTGAGAGCCGCCGCCTCTACGACGGCGAATATGTGTGCGTGATGCGCCAGGGCCATCCGCTGGCGGATGCCCCTCTCACGCTGGACGCCTACTGCCAGGCACGCCACATGCTGGTCAGTTTTTCGGGCCGTCCGTTTGGCTTCATCGACGAGGCCCTGGCCTCGCTGGGGCGTGAGCGCAAAGTGGTGATCACGGTCAACCAGTTCTTCACTGCAGGGCGGGTGGTGTCGGGCTCGGACCTGCTCACCGTGTTGCCGCGCCACTTTGTGCCCGTGACCGGCATTGCCGACAAGCTGGTGCAAAGGGCCCTGCCGCTGGATGTGCCACCCGTGCATGTGGACGCGCTGTGGCGCCGCCGCGGCCCGCAGCAGGCGGCCATGACCTGGCTGCTACACGCGCTGGCACGTTCTGCGCGGCGCACCTTCCCGGAGCAGGAGAGCCCGTAGACTGTGTGCTGCATGAACATCCAGCTCCTGTCCGACCTCCACCTGGAGGCCCATCCCCACTTTGTTCCTGAACCCACCCCCGGTGCCGACGTGCTGGTGCTGGCGGGGGATGTGGGCTCCTACCAGAGCGGCTCGCAACTAGCCGACGATGATTTTGGCCTGGCCCGCTTTTCACCCCTGCCCCAGCACGCGGGCTGGCCCACGCCAGTGCTGTTTGTGCCAGGCAACCACGAGTACGACGCGCAGGACTTCGACGCCGCCCACCTACGCCTGCGCCAGACCTGTGACCGGCTCGGCATCGCCTGGCTGGAGCGCGAAACCCTGGTGCTGCAGGGCATCCGCTTCGTGGGCACCACGCTCTGGAGCGACTTCGACGCCCTGGCCGACCACGAGGGCTGCACCGACCTGGGCCGGCGGCTGAAACTGCGCGACAAGGCCTTCCGTGCCGCCAACTTCTACCTGCGCAAGACCGGCGGCACGCGACATGGCGAGCCCTTTCTCGCAGAGCCCCTGCGCCAACAGGCCCTGGCCTGCCAGGAATGGCTGGCCACCACATTGCAGCTGCCGTTTGACGGCCCCACCGTGGCCGTCACCCACTTTGCGCCCAGCCTGAAGAGCGCAGACCCGCGCTATGGCCTCGTGCCCGGCACGGCAGGTTTTTGCAACGCCCTGGACCACCTGCTGCCCCATGCGCAGCTGTGGCTACATGGACACCTGCATGCGCCCAGCGACTACATCGCAGAAGGTTTGCACAGCGACGGGGCTGTCTGGAGGTGCCGCGTGGTGGCCAATCCACTGGGCTATGCCCGCAAGGGTGAACAGGCCACCTTCCGGCCCCGATGGGCGGTCACCGTATGATCCAGGCGCGAATCCAGAGAATTCGCCACGCGCCGGACAAAAAAGCATGACCCAGGTCAAGACAACAGGCACCTGCGCAGAGTAGTCTGCCTTATCCCTTTTCGGAGAACACCATGAACATCCTGCTTGCTGTCGATGGCAGCGCCTACACCAAGAAAATGCTGGCCTATCTGGCCACCCATGAAGAACTGCTGGGCGGCACCCACACCTACACTGTCCTGACAGTGCAGGCCCCTCTGCCTGCCCGCGCCCGTGCGGCCCTGGGCAAAGACGTCGTGGATGCCTACCACGCCGAAGAAGCCGACAAAATCCTCTCCCCTGTGTGCAAGTTCCTGGCCCGCCATGGCGTGGACGCCAAGCGCAGCGTCAAGGTGGGCACCGTGGGCGAAACCATTGCCAAAGTGGCAGACACCGGCAAGTTCGATCTGCTGGTCATGGGCTCGCACGGTCACGGTGCAATTGCCACCCTGGTGATGGGCTCGGTCACCACCCAGGTGCTGGCCCACAGCAAGGTGCCGCTGCTGATCGTGCGCTAAGCCCCCTGCGTCTTCAGGCGCGACCCCATCAAGCCCCGCATTTGCGGGGCTTTTTTTCGCCCGCAATTACCAAATGGTCTTTACATGACTAATTGGTTTACTTTTAAACCAATTGGTTATACATTCGCGCCACGCCCATCTTGGCGTGTCATTTCCATCGAAACCGAGAGGAACGACCCATGAAAAAGACCCTGATTGCGCTGGCCCTGACGGCGGGTGCCACCTTCGGCGCCATGGCGCAGGACATCGTCGATACCGCCGTGAAGGCGGGCAATTTCAAGACCCTAGTGGCTGCAGTGCAGGCCGCTGGCTTGGTGGACACCCTCAAGGGCCCAGGCCCGTTCACGGTGTTTGCGCCCACCGACGAAGCCTTCGCCAAGATCCCCAAGGCCACGCTGGACGGTCTGCTGGCTGACAAGGCTGCACTGACCAAAGTCCTGACCTACCACGTGGTACCGGGCAAGGTCATGGCCAAGGACGTGAAGGCCGGCAAGGTCAAGACAGTGCAGGGCCAGGAAATCACTGTGTCCACCAGCGCAGGTGTCATGGTGGACCAGTCCAAGGTTACGGCCACCGATGTGCCTGCCAGCAATGGCGTGATCCACGCCATCGATACGGTGCTACTGCCTAAGTAAGCGCCCGCTCACACCTTCAGTCCAACCACGATCCATCCACGAGGAGAAGCCGCCATGAACACCGCATTCAACCGCCGCACCGTCCTGATGGCCGCCGCCCTGGGCGCGAGCACCACCCTGCTGCAAGCCTGTGGGGGCAGCGACGACGAGCCCCAGCGCAACATCGTCGAGCTGGCGCAGAACACCCCGGACCTGAGCATCCTGGTCGAGGCCGTCACGGCAGCCGGGCTGGCCAACACCCTGACCACCGGCACGCTCACCGTGTTCGCCCCCACAAACGCCGCCTTTGCGGCGCTGCTGACCGAACTGGGCGTGACCAAGGACGCATTGCTGGCCAACAAGCCGCTGCTGACCGCCGTGCTGACCTACCACGTGCTCGGCAGCAAGGTGATGCGGGCCGATGTGCCGCTGGGCAAAGCCATCACCCCGGTGTCGGGTGGTTTCTTCAAGATTGAATCGAGCAACGGACTCAAGATCACGGATGGCCGCAACCGCGTGAGCACCATCACCAGCACCGACATTCAGGCCAGCAATGGTGTAGTGCACCTGGTGGACAAGGTGCTGCTGCCCGCCGACAAGGACATCGTGGCCACCGCCTCTGCGCTGCCGGACTTCAGCATCCTGGTCGAGGCCGTGGTAGCCGCGGGGCTGGTAGGCACCTTGCAGGGCACCGGCCCGTTCACGGTGTTTGCGCCCACCAACGCCGCATTTGCCGCACTGCTGACCGAGCTGGGAGTGACCAAGGCGAGCCTGCTTGCCAACACCGCGCTGTTGACCAAGGTGTTGACCTACCACGTGGTGCCAGCACGCGTACTCAAGGCAGAGGTGCCCACCAACACCGCCATCACCACGGTGCAAGGCCAGAGCTTCACCGTGAGCCCCAGTCTGGTGATCACCGACCAGAATCTGCGCACCAGCAACATCACGGCCGCCGATGTGTTCACCAGCAATGGTGTGATCCACGTGGTGGACAAGGTTATCCTGCCCAAGTGATACACAGAGGCACGGCCCGCACGCAAAAAAGCCCGGCATGCCGGGCTTTTTTTGTGCCTGGTCAGACCAGGGATGGGCTACCGCGCCGCCAATCCATCAAAACAGGTGCGCACTACCAGGTCCACGATCTCCGCGTCTGAATACTGGCCGCTTTCCTTGAGAAAACTCACCACCGGGTCGCAGGCACGGGCATAGAGGGTGTACAGCACCACGATGGGCGGCAGACTGGGGCTGATCACGCCCTGGGCCTGGGCTTCGGTGATCCATTCGCCAATCTGATCGCTCACGCCCACCAGGCCATTGAGATAGTCCTTGTTAGCCATGAGCACGGCACGCAGCGTGGAGTTGCGGCTGGGAAGCAAGGGCATCTCATTGGTCAGCAAACGCTCAAGCGACCAGCGCACCAAGGCACGCAGCTTGTTCAGCGGCGGCATTTCGGCGGGCAGGCCCGCCAAATAGGTTTGCACCCGTCCGAGAATCTGCACCATGGCAGCACTGCACAGTTCTTCCTTGCTGCAGAAGTGCTTGTAGAGGCTGGCCTTCGCAATGCCCACGGCATTGGCGACGTCGTCCATGGTCATGGCGTCAAAGGCCTTTTCGCCTAGCAGGCGGCAAGCCGACTGGAGGATGGCTTCCTCGCGCGCCTGGTGCATCTGCTCTTTGAACGAGACTTTGGTTGGCTGGGTTTGCATAGTCTTCATTTTATACATTGCAGTAAAAAAATAAATGACTAAGTTGCAATGCAACCACGTCGTTCACGCTTTGGCCAGCGCAACGCATGCCTTGCGCTGCATGCCTGGGGAGTGCGCCTGGGAGGCACGCCCAGGACTTCACTCAGGACACCAGCGACTGGGCTGCGGCACCGGTCAGCGCGGCCGACAAGGCATCGAGCAACTCGGATTCCAGGTTCCAGCAATGCCAGTAGAGCTGGATGGGCAGGGAGCGACCGGGCGCTAGGTCCACCATGCTGCCGTCGGCAATCGGGCCGCGCGCCAGCAGCTCGGGCACCACGCCCACGGCCCAGCCTGCGGCCACGGCACGCATCTGGGCTTCGGAGCCGGGCACAAACAGGTGGTTGAGCGCCACACGCTTGAGCCCAAAGGCGCGCGCCACAAACTCGGCCGCCATGTCGTCCTTGCGGTTGAACGACAGGAAAGACACATCGCGGAAGTTGTGCGGCGTGAGACCCTGCGGCAGATGCTGCTCTGCATAGCTGGCCGAGGCCACCGCCACATAGTGCATGGCCCCGAGCGGCACCATCTTGCAGCCGCGCAGCGCCTGCTTGAGCGTGGTGACGCAGCCCAGCACCTGGCCCGAACGCAGCCATTCCTGGGTGAAGTCCTGGTCGTCCACGATGATTTCCAGCGGCAGGCGCTCGCGCACCAGGTCGTGCAGTGCGCCCATGGCCCAGGTGGCGATGCTGTCGGCGTTGATGGCAATCGAGATGCGCTCGTCCTCGCGCGTGCCGCCGGGCGCGCTGGGCGCCAACTCCTGCAGGTCGCGCTCCAGGTCGGCGCGCAGCAGGCGCATCTGCTTGGTGTGCTTGAGCAGCAGCTGCCCCGCCGACGTGGGCCGCAATGGGCGGCTGCGCACGATGAGCACCGAGCCTACCTGTGCTTCGAGCGCGCGCAGACGCTGCGACACGGCCGACTGCGTGACGTTAAGGCGCTGGGCGGCGCGCTCAAAGCCGCCCTCTTCGACGATGGCGGCAAGGCATTCGAGGGCGGCTGGGTCGTAGGTGCTCATGACAAGGGTCTCCAACAAGGCGGTGCCAGAGTGCTGGCTTTATTAGACACTCTGATGTTTTTGGAGTAAGTTTAATTTTGCTTTTAGTTGAAAGCAATGTCGCGCACACTGCGCCCTCATGAAAACCATTGTTTTGGGCGCCGGCATCATCGGCATCAGCACCGCATGGCACCTGCTGGAGCGGGGCCACGAGGTCATCGTGATCGACCGCCAGCCCGATGCGGCGCTCGAAACCAGCTTTGCCAACGCGGCGCAGATCTCGGTGAGCTACTGCGAGCCCTGGGCCAACCGCGAGGCGCCGCTCAAGGCGCTCAAGTGGATGTTCGACAAAGAGGCACCGCTGCTGTTTCGCCCGCAGATGGACTGGCAACAATGGCGCTGGGGCCTGCAGTTCCTCGCGCAGTGCAACGACGCGGCATTTGAGCGCAACGTGGCGCAGATCGTGGCATTGGGTGCCTACAGCCATGCGGCGCTGAAGGACCTGGTCAACACCACCGGCATCGAATACAACCGGCTCGAACGGGGCATTGCCCACTTCTACACGGACCAGAAATCGTTTGACGCTGCGGGCCACGCGGTGGAACTGATGCGCAAACATGGCGTGCAGCGCCGCCTGGTGAGCCGTGACGAGCTGCTCAAGATCGAGCCCGCCTTCAAGGCCTATGGCGACAAGATCACCGGCGGCACCTACACCAGCACCGACGAAAGCGGCGACGCCCGCGTTTTCACGCAGGAGCTGGCGCGCCGCTGTATCGCGCGAGGTGCGCAGTTCCTCTACGGCCACGATGTGCTGCGCCTGAACAAGATTGGCAATGCTATTGATTCTGTAGCTGCAATGCCCCGCCAGTCGCGCGGAGACAGCAAAAAAGACTTCATATTGAAGGCCGATGCCGTCGTAGTGGCCTGCGGTTCCTACAGCGCTCCCCTGCTGCGCAGCGTCGGCGTTCATCTCCCGATCTATCCCGGCAAGGGCTACAGCGCCACCTTCCCCCTGCTCCGACCCGAGGGCGCCCCCATGGTCTCGACCATCGACGACGGCAAAAAAATCGCCATGAGTCGGCTGGGCAACTACCTGCGCGTAGCTGGCACCATCGAGCTCAACGGCTGGGACCTGACGCTCGACAGCGCCCTGGCCCGTGCACGTTGCCACATGCTCTCGCGCCGCATCGAAGCCATCCTGCCCGGCGTGTGCGACACCCGCACACCCGAGGAAGGCGGCAACCCGCAGTACTGGACGGGTCTGCGCCCCGCCACCCCCACCAACATCCCCTTCATCGGCCGCACGCAAGTGGGCAAGCTGTGGGTGAACGCTGGCCATGGCACGCTGGGCTGGACCCACGGGGCGGGCTCGGGCAAAGCGCTGGCCGAACTCATCAGCGGCCAGGTGCCTGCGATGAACTTCGGATTCTGTGGCATGGAGCAGGGCAACCGCACCTTGACGACCAGGGTGGCCTGAGCCGCATCCACGCTGCGCCAGCACGGCACGGGTTCCCCTTGACGGCAGGGCGCGTCCTCCGTCAACCAGCCACTGGCGCCATGCCGGGCATGGCGGCCAGCAGCACCTCAATGCCCCGAAAGCCCCCCGCCAGCATCACCACCAGCGTGGTCGCCAGCAACACCCCCACCACCAGCGCCGCCGCCAAAGCCAGGGCGCGCTGCCTTTCGGGCAGGTTCCAGTAGAGCGCACAGCCCACATGGGTGCCCAGCGCCAGCACCGCCAGAAAGTAGTACGGCCCGAAGAACCACTGCCAGGGCGGCATGTGCATGCCCGCCGCTGCAAACTGCAGATTGGTGTCCACCCCCTGCTGACGCGCCACCAGCACCGCCGCCACATGGATCAACAGGAACAGCGACAGGTAGCCACCCGACACCGCCTGCGCCCAAGCCACCGCACCCCTGCGCTGGTGCCAGCCGCGCCACAGCAGCGTGAGCCCGCTGACGGCCTGGAACAGCACACCGGCCAGCAGCAGTCCCTCGACCACAGGCTGGCGATAGACGCTGCGCATTACCTCCAGCACCTCCTGGTGCGCAGCCGCCCCTGCCAGGCCCGCGAGATGCCCCAGCAGATGCACCACCAGGAACAGCGCCAGTGCCAGGGCGCTGGCGCGGTGCAGCGTGCGCAGGGCCGGGCGCTGGCGCCACACCCAGGTGCCCGCCAAGCCGATGGTGGCGGCGCCCAGGGCGAGCTGGCTGGTTTCGTTCATGGCGGGGTTCTCCGGGTGGTGCGTTTGTTTGGAATGGATGGGGGCAGAATAGGCCGACCCAGCCATACCGCCTACTCGCATTGCGCTCAGGTTTTCCCATGTCCAAAGCCGTTTCAACTCCCCGACGCACGCCCCGGCAGGAACGCTCCCAGTTCACGGTGGATGCCATCTTTGAAGCCGTGGCCCGCATCGTGGCCACGCAAGGCGAAGGCGCACTGACCACCAATCGCATCGCCGAGCTGGCGGGCGTGTCCGTGGGCTCGCTCTACCAGTACTTCCCGAGCAAGGAGGCCATCCTGGTAGCCATGCTGGACCAGCACTGCGACCGCGTCATGCTGCAGCTGGACGCGCTGCTGTCCCAGGCACGCAGCGAAGGCTGGCCCCCCGGGCAACAGGTGCGCCGCTATGTGCGCCACTACCTGCAGGCATTTGGCGGCGGGCCGCAGGAACTGCGCGCCCTGGCCCGCCTGTCGTGGAAACAGGACTATCGCGCGACCATGCTGGTGTCGGTGCGGGGCACCAGCGAACGCATCGCACTGCACCTGCAGCGCATGGCCGACGAACACCACCTGCAGGCGCCATCGGCAGCGCAGCTGTTCGTGCTCACGCGCGCCTTCATGGGGGCGGTGCGCGCAGCGTCGCTGGAGCAGTCGCCGCTGCTGGACAGCGCAGAGTTTGAGGATGCGCTGGTCGCGCTGTGCCTGGCCTACCTGCGGCCCGCACAGGCCAGCGCTACGATGGAGCCATGACAATGCCCACCGCCCCCCACTACCTGTTCCTCACCACCTCCACCCGCGAGCCGGGCCATATCGGCAACACCGAGTGGCTCGCCCGCCAGGCCGCCGCCGCCCTGCCGGCAGGCACCGCACAAACCTGGCACCACCTGGCCCGCATGGACCTGCCGCCTTTTGTGGACCAGCGCCACACCACCGGCACCTATGCACCGCCCGAGGGCGATATGAAGACCCTGCTCGACGCCACGCTCGCGGCCACACACATCGTTTTTGTGGCCCCGGTCTACTGGTACAGCATCCCCTCGCCGCTCAAGACCTACCTGGACCACTGGAGCGCCTGGATGCGTGTGCCGGGCCTGGCGTTCAAGGAGCCCATGGGCGCCAAAACGCTGGCGCTCATCACCACCAGCGGCGACCGCACCAAGGCACAGCCCATGATCGATTCGGTGGCGCTGTGCGCGCAGTTCTTGTCGATGACCTGGGGCGGCGCCCTGTGGGGCAAGGGCGGGCCACCAGGGGCGGTGCAGGGGGATGCGCAGGCACTGGCGGCGGCACAGGGCTTTTTGCGGGCATAAACGAAACCTCAGCGGGCTACATTGCCATCAGCGGCAACGTCTGCACCGTGGTCTGCAGGGTTTGGTCCAAGGTGACGACACCTTGGGGGTTACGCACGGTGATCTGACCGCCGGTGGCGGTGTTGCCAAAACGCAGCAGCACAGTGCGGCCGTCGGCCATCCGCAGCTCCACGCCAGTCTGGGCGGCGGTGTGCGAGGGCGAGGCCTGGGTGACAGACTGGTCCGTGGCCAGCACATTCAAGAACGCCGTGTCAGTACCAGCCGCATGCTCGGCCTCCAGCAAGGTGGCTGTGTTGCCCGCTCGCAGTTCCGCTCCAGGGCCGCCCAGTGCCGCCCATGGCTGGGCACGCAGCGTGAGGTTGGCGGGGGCGATAGCGGTCACATCCAGCCGCTTGCCCGCCACAGTGAGCGCGGCCGTATTGCCTGCCACGCTGGGCATGCCGGGCAGGTTCATGCTGAAGACGCGGCGCACGCCGCTGGCGGTGCTGACCCGATCGAACACCACCACGGTAGCGGGTTTGATAAACAGGTATTCACGCTCCCACTTGGCAACGCTGCCGGATGCGCCATACATGGGCGTGACACGGGCCAGGCCATAGCTGTAGGTCGCGTTGTCGTCCAAGGCAAGCATGTCGCAGCTGCGATTCCAGCCTTGCCGCACCTCGTTGCTGCCATGGAAGAAACGCACCAGGTTGTGGAAGGCCTCGTCTTGCACGATGCCTGATCGGCTGTCGATGTTCGCGTCCTGCGCCAGCCAGGCTCCCCGGTAGAGGGTGAAGCTGCCTTGGTCCCGGTGGGCATGGCTTTCACTATAAGGGCCGCAGATGAGGTTGGAGTACACCGCGTCACGTGTCCAGGCACCGCGCATGGAGAACTGCCCCGATCCGCTGGCCCAGTAGGCCGTGCCCAGTGCGGCCAGAGGCTCCGCAGGGATGTCGGTGGTGTCATAGAGAAAGTCATTGAAGTACATGAATGGCTGCGACATCTGTTGCACGCTGGACGCAGCCAGCAAGCTCCTGGCGGCGCCGCTCACCCGGTCGTTGGGGTAGAGGCGCATCAGCGTTTGCAGATAGGCGCGGTGGTAGTCGAACAACTGGGCAGTCTCGTCGCGCGCATGGTCGCCCGTTGGAGTGAGACGATCAAGCGTGGGAACGATGGAGTGCAACATGGCGGGAATGGACGCACGGGTGTGGGGCGTCAGATCGGCAATGCGCTCGGTGGTGGACTTTTCCCACCAGTCATACAGCTGCCAGAGGTTCATCAAGGCCGTGCCATAACCCGTTCCCTCGCGCGACCCTCCGCCTTGCAGATCCCGCGTGAACGTCGGCACCAGCTGGCTCTGGATCTTCTCGGTGCGGAACTTGTGGATCCAGTCCTGGGCCTGGGCGTTCTCGCCATGGGTAGCCAGACCGAGCAGCATGGTGGCCTGCAGGAACGAGTAGTAGTAGTTGTTGGACGGGTTGTCCACCGACCACCCCGTCCACGCATAGGAGGTGGCGCCCCAACGGGCGTTCTGGTGGTTCCATACGTTCCAGACCGCCTGGTTGGCATAGGCACGCCAGCGGGCACGCTGAGCGTCTGTCATGGCAGAGCGGCACCAGTCATAGACCATGGCGACATTGCCAATGGTGGGGCCGACCTCCAGGTAGCTGTCATACGCCACCGTGGCGCGTTGGTTACTGTTGATCAGCAATTCTTCCGAAGCGACAAAGTTGTCCGTCCGGCTGACGGCATAGGTGCAGTACGACGCCTGGCCGGTGATTTGCCCCATCAACGCGGCATACCACGGCGCAAATGCGTAAATGCTGGCCCCACCCACCTGGCGGTCCACCATGGCCTTGAAGCGCACGGCCGATGGCGCGCCGGTATTGACCAGGCTCCGGTAGCGCGCCAGCGTAGGCGGGTGTGCGATGAGAATGCGTGGGCTGCCCAGCGGGGCGATCACCACCGGCCCGGTGGGTGGAGGTGGAGGTGGAGGTGGAGGTGGAG
>NZ_QAIH01000086.1 GCF_003060895.1 Acidovorax sp. HMWF029
CAGCAAGTATCCAGAATAATTCGGCCGCGACACATCGGCACCGCCAATATCCGGCAATGGCAAAACGCAAGCAGAAAACACCCCTCCCGAGAAAGCCACAAGCAAGAAAATTAGCATTTGGCGCATAAACCCCCGACCTATTAAATTCACTGATTTTTTACATCCGTCTTTCCACCACCCGGAATTTCACCATTTCTAATATAATCGATCGATTTTTGAGGGTTATCAGTTTTGAATTGTTCGGATTTTTCACAAAGTGTTTTCACGTCTTCATTCTGCGCACGAGTGCAGCCCAATGTTGGATTCCAACCTTGACGATTCGCAAAAGGATCTTTAAGCCCAGACCCTCCGCCATGAATCCACCGACCTCGGTCATCCGTCGTTCTCCACTTTGCAACTCCAAATGCCTTGTTTGATTTAGGATACTCGCACTGGGTGAACTGCCCACTGTAGGCACCTGCAGCCCCATCTTTTGCCGTGCTCGTGACTTGATTTCTAGTTTCCATCTCCATAATTGTTCTACCATTTGCATCAAGCATTATAGTTTTTCCATTGGAGATATCAGTATAAACAAGCGCATTCCCCGTCCCGTTGCCAATCGCATCCAAGCCGTCTGGATCGATTAATTGCAGAGGGCTATTTATCGCATATAGATAATTATTCACCCCTCCCGCCAGCCCAATAGGATCCTGAGTCACATAATGCCCCAACCGGGGGTCGTAGTACCGGAAGCGGTTGTAATGCAGCCCCGTCTCCTCATCAAGCTGCTGCCCCTGCAAGCGAATGGGTTGGTGGATCTGATGCGGGTTGTACTCCTGTTCGATCTCCCCCCAGGCTCCGTACCTGGCCGCCCAAGCCACTTGCCCTGCCCCCGGTCCATGGGCGTTGACCAGCGCAATGGGCGTGCCCAGGTGGTCCGTCAGGATGTGCCGGATGGTCAATGGGTGGGCCTCCAGCGCTTGAGCTTGGTCGCCTTTGAGTGCGTTGATCGATTCCTGCATTTGCTCTCGCATCTCCTGCGGCAGCAGCGCTGACAGTTGATAGCCCGGTTGCAGCACCTCGTTCAAGGCTTGGTGCAGCATTTCTCGCTCGTGGCGTGGGAGTTCCTGTTCTAGGGCGGTGATGGCTTCATTGCCACCCAGGCCCAGCAGGATCTTCATCGGATTGGTCTGCCCCTGTGTGTTTCTTTGTATCTGCAACAGCGGCACAAAGCTGCCGGGCTCGTACACCGTGTGGTGGATGTGCTCCTGCGATTGGGTGTGCACGAGCCGGTCGCCGTCCCAGCCGTAGTGGGTCTTCCGGCTTTCGGTGCCAATTGCTTGATGTGTCTTGCCTACCCTGCGTCCGAACGCGTCGTAGCGGTAGGTCGTGCTGCTTTGCACTTTCCCTTGCGCGTCGATCTGCTCGACTTGCCTCAGCTGGTGCAGGCTGTCGTAGTGAAACTGGGTGGCGCTGCCATCGGCACTACGGGCCTCAGTGCGATTGCCCCAGTCGTCATAGCGATAGTGCGTGACCCCTTCGCCATCGGCACCCTGGCTCCAGCCGATGCGGTTGTCTCTCCAGCGCTCCACGTCCTGCGCCGAGGGACTGTCCGGGCTGTGTTGAGGCTGCAGCAGGTTAAAGCGCGGGTCATGCAGGTTCTTCTGGACCTGCGCGGTCCAGTTGGCGCCAGCGGCGGTCTTGCCCCCCGGATGCTTGCCGGGCGCCTGCTCGGGCAGGCGGTTGCCTGCAGGGTCCAGGCGCCAGCGCTTCTGATGCTCACCCTCGGCACTGGCGCTGCGCTGGCCTGTGAGCCGTTGGCGCACGTCGTATTGGTAAGCATCGGCGTGGGTCGGGGTCTGGATACCCACGAGCTGGCCCAGACTGTCGTAGGTGTAGCGGCGTTGCTGCAGCCCGCCGATGAGAGGTGGGTTGGCTGCAGCGTTTTGTCCGCTGGCATGGCCGGGCAGACCTTGCCACCTCTGTTGCAGCAGACGGCCCAGCGGGTCCATCTGGCGGGTCTGGGAGATGGGGGGCTGCGCTTGCTCAATGCCGTTTGGCAGCAGGTGCAGGGTGCGACTCACTTCACGGTGCAGTTTGTCGCGCTCCAGCGCCAGAAGCGGGGTCTGGTTGAGTAACACGCCATGCACATGGCCGGAGCCGTAGCTGAGCCAGTCGAGCTGCCCGATGCCCTGCAACTCGCTGGCCTCGCGCTGGCCCAGCGCGCCCAGGCGGTGGTGGATGCGGTGTTCGAATTCGATCGCGGGTTCGCCGCCAGTGTTCTTGGTTTGCGCGCCTGCGCTGGCAGGGCTGCAGTACAGCGTTTGCACCTCTCCAGTGGTGCGCCCCAGGGCGTCGCGCTCAAGGTCCACGCGGCTGCCTTTGTGCAGCCGGTGGGCTTGCAGGTTGTTCAATAGCAGGTGGGCCTGTGCCTGGGGGGCGTGCTGCTGGTCCAGAGTGCTTCGAAGCTGCTGCGCGTTGATCTCCAGCCAGGCCGCGATCAGTGCGGCGGGCGCATCATTGAGGGCTGGTTCGGCGGAGGCATTGAGTTCCCAGCTCTGGGTGCGGAGAAGTTCGCCGCCGTCGCTGTAACCGAACTGGTGGATTTGCAGGTCGCTGCCCATGGCTGGGTTTGCTTGGGTTGCTGGCGCTGCTGCACCGGCTTTGCCGAACTTACCGGTCACGCGATAGATCAACCGCCCCGCGCTGTCGTAGTGGTAGCGGCTGCGCACCGTGCCCTGTCCTTCGCTAGGTGCGCCCATGCCACTGCTCTGGGCGTCGGTCTTCTCGATCAGTTGGCCCGCCGCGTCGTAACGGTAGCTTTGGCTGCGCCCGTCGAACCCTGTTTCCTGGATCAGCCGGTCCTGGCTGTCGTAGGCGAAGCGGGTGACCGCGTGGTTCTCGTTCACCAGCTCGGCCAAGCGCCCGGCTATGTCGTAGCGCAGGTGCAAGCTCGCTCCTGCCTGGGTTTGCGCGGTGACTCGCCCCCACAGGTCGTAGTCGTAGGTGACAGTGGTGGTGCGAACAGGTGACCCGGCTGTGGGGCATGCCAGCGTCCCCAGAGTGATGGCTTGAACCTGTGCGTTGTCACCCCAGCGGTATTGCACCAAGGTGCCGTCGGCCTGGGTGGTCTGCTGCAGGCGCCCCATGGCGTCGCGCTGGAGGCGTGTGCGCTGGCCCAGGGGGTCGATTTCTTCGATGACTTCGCCCCAGGCATCATGGTGCCAGCGGGTGGTGTGGCCCGAGCAGTCGGTGTAGCTCGCTAGCTGGCCACTGGCGTTGTAGCCCATGGTCTTGCGACCACCTTGCGGATCTATCAGCGCGATGGGCTGATCCACCCAAGTTCGGGCACTACCTGCTGCGGTATGAGGCGGCCCGGGCAGGTACTCCAGCCGGGTGCTCAGAGAGATGTCGCCCGCGACCACGGTGGTCTGCACCAGGCGCGCCCAGGCGTCGTACTGGTAGTGGGTGTGCAGGCCGCTGGCACCGGATTTGGTGATGGTGCTTTGCAGCAGCAGGCCGTCGGTGGCGGTGCCAGGCAGGCCCCAGCGCTGTTGGCTGCTGCGGCCATCAGGCCCTTGCACGCCCAGCAGGTTGCCCTGGCCGTCGTAGCGCCAATGGGTGGTGCGGCCTAGCGGGTCGGTAGCGGCGATGCGACGACCTGCACCGTCGTACTGGAAGTGCTCTTCGCTCCCGTCGGGGTTGACCTGCCGGGTGATGCGCTTGAGGCCGCCTTGGCCTTCGTGGTGGTAGTGCGTGGCGCGCTCCAGGCTGTCGCGCACGATGACGCGGCTGGCGGCCTTGGGGTCCTGGGGATGGGGGTCTTGATAGTCGAAGTAGTAGCTCAGGCCTTCTTCGTTGTGGTGCTCGACCACGCGCGCGCCGGGCCGTGGCGGCGTACTACCACCGGCGCTACGGTCTTCGCGCTGGTCTTCGTAGATGTAGGTGTGCTCGGGGCCGTTGCGCACGCGGTGGGCGACCATACGGTGGGCGCTGTCGTAGGCAAACTGGCGGATGCGTTGGCCGTCGCGGGCATGGACGGCGACGAGGTCACCCTTGGGGCTGTAGTGGTAACGCACCAGGGGGATGGCGGCATGCGTTGAAGATTGGTCGCTCGCGTGAGCGGGGTCGTGGGGGTTAAATATGCAGTCCACGCCGATCAGGCGCAGGCCGCTGTCGGGGTTGAGGCCGGGCTGGCCGTGGGTAGACGCGGAGAATGCCGGTACTGCATTGCCCGGCTGGTTGTACAGCAGGGCATAGCGACGTCCGACCCCGTCGGTGATGCCTTGCAGTCGCCCGTTTTCGTCGTGCTGGTAGTGCAGGCTGCGTCCGTAGGCGTCCAAGAGGCCGATGAGCCGGCTGGGGCCTTGGGCTGGTACCTTGCAGAGCCAGGCGGTACGCCCGCCCTGGGTGGCAGCCAGCAGGTAGTTGGGGTCTGCCTTGGCGGCTGTGGGCACGTGGGCCCAGAGCTGCTGTTGGTGCCAAGGCAGGAGTTCTTCGGCGGTGTGGGGATGCGGATCGGAGGGTGGATGCGGCGCCGAGGGGGCGTCTGCACCAGCATCGCCCGTCAGGGCAGACAGGGTCTGCGCCATGCCCATGCCGCCGCCTCGCATGAGCAGCAGTCCTTCGCTGTCGCTGCGCAGACTCTGGCCCGGGTTCAGGGGCTCGCCAAAGGTAATGACACGGCCACCTGCGTCGCGCATCAGGGTGCGCGTGGCCTGCAATTCGATGCTTATCTCGTGCGGCAGCTTCCAGCCGTAACCCAGCAGGCCGCACTCTGCGCCGTGTTCTGCATTGACGTAGCTGCTGTACTGGCGCTGCCACACAAGAGGCATGGGGCCGGGCAGTGCGAAGTCCAGGTCTTCGGATCCCAAAAGCACCTTGGCGCCGAGCGTGGGATTGACGGGGCTGCCGATGGCCTTGCCGCCGGGGCAGCTTGAGCAGGCTATGCCGCCTTGCGAGCCGATCAACACCGTCAGCGATCCCTGTGTGATCGGACCTCCCGATTCCGTCAGGTCTCCTAGCCTCGCAGCCGGCTTGCCCATGGTGATTCCTTCTTTTCTTTGTGAATGCGTTTTCTTGTTGTCCGGGGCGCGCGTGCGCGCACGCTTGCGTCGCAATGACCGGACAACAAACCGGTGCTGCGCTGCTTTAGCAATTGAGCTTGTCCAATGGAGACAACACTTCGATCTGGCCTGGGGTCAGCTTGATGGTGCTGCTGCCACAGGTGAGCAGGATCTCGTCCTTGGCGTTGAGGTGGATCTTCTTGGACTCCACGAAGATCTGGCCGGCATCGATCTTGATGCAGCTGGGTGCGTCACCGCCTTCACCACCAACCGAGCCACCTGTCGGCGCCACGACGTGATCGACTCCCCCTGCGGCAGGCGCGGCACCTCCTCCTCCGACTTCCAGGACATAGTCTTTGCCCACGGAGGTTTTCTGGCTCTGCCCGACCTTGGTGGTCTGGGTCATGCCAACGACGGTGGACATCATCGCGCCGATATTCTGGCTGTAAGCCACGCCGATGTTCATCATCCGCACCATGCCTACGTTGAGCATGGACATGATCCCGATGGTGTGCTGTTTGGTGAGTCCGATCTTGACCACCTCGTTCTTGCCGACGGTCTCCTTGCGGTTGTCGCCGATGCTGATCTTCTCGCTGTGGTCCACCCGCTCCGTGCGGTTGCTGTGGATGGTGATCGTCTCATCCCCATCCACCTCTTCCGTGCGCCAGCCGTGCACGGTGATCTTCTCGTTGCGGTCCACCGTCTCAGTGCGGTCGCGCTTGATGTGGTTGGTCTCGTCCCGATCAATGGTCTTTTTTCGGTCCCGACCCACCCACTTTTCTTCGTCGTTCTCGACTTCGGTCAGCTGGTCTTTCTGCGCATGCAGCCACAGTTGCTCTTGACCCGCCTTGTCTTCAAAGCGCAGGGCGTTGGCGTCCCCCGGGCCATTCTTCAGGCCTGCGCCCGAAGCTCCGCCTTTGCTTGATCGTGTCAAGATGCCGCTTTGCGTGGCATTGCCCGGCAGGCTCCATGGGGGCATGTTGACGGCGTTGTAAACGCAGCCGGTGAGGATGGGGTAGTCCGGATCACCGTTCAGGTGGTCGATGATGACTTCCATGCCGACGCGCGGGATGAAAACGGCACCGAACTGCGAGCCCGCCCAACTGGTAGACACGCGCACCCAGCAACTGGAGTTTTCGTCCATGGCACCGATGCGGTCCCAATGGAACTGCACTTTGACGCGGCCAAACTTGTCGGTCCATATCTCTTCGCCGGGCGGCCCCACGACCACCGCCGTCTGCGGACCACGTGTGCGCGGCTTGGGCGTGCTGCGCTCAGGGCGATAGTCAATGCTGGTGGGCTGCGCTCGCATCTCGAACTGCTGGATAGAGCCCACCTCCTGCTGGTTTTTGGAGGCGGTAGCGCCGCCGGCGCGGCTGCTGCTGACCTCGGGGTTTTCTTCAAAGTGATAGTGCACGCTGAGCACCAAATACTGGCGATTCTGGTCTTCGCGCGGGTAGTTTTCCAGATTGATGGTGTAGCCAGGTGCCAGATTGCGCCTGTTGGCGCGGCCCAACACGCGGCTTTGCTTGGTTAAGTGCGCCTGCAGGCGCAGCTTGGCATACGTCTCGCCGTCAGGAAACTCGGTGTAGCCGCCGGGCCACTCGTAGATCTCATACTTGTCATGCTCGTGTCCCGGCGGGTTCTGGCGCATGTTGGAGAGGTCGGCCCTGGGCTTCTTGAAATCGTAGTCGTCGTTGTAGTGCCGCCCAGGTTGCACTTCCTGGGTCAGTTCCCAGGCATGGAAATGCTCCTTCTCGCCTACAGCCGCTTTGCCAGGTGGGTAAAAGGGTATGACGTGGCCGCCGGGAAGGGGGACGTGCGAGCCGACGATATCGTCTGCCAACACCAGGGTGTGGCTGCCCGCACTGTGCGTGAAGTAGTAGTACACGCCTTCATGCTCCAGAAGGCGGGCAACAAAGTTGTAGTCGCTCTCTCCGTACTGGGTGCAATAGTCCCAAGTGCGATAGGTGCGGGTGAGCCTTTTCTCGATGGGAAATCCGTATTTTCCCAACACTTCCATGATGATGTCCGGCACTGTCATGTGCTGGAAGATTTTGAAGTCGGTCTTGCGTGTGGCTACCCACAACCAGGGGCGCAGGCGAAGCTTGTAGGACGCCCAACGGTGATCCTGCCCCTGCATGCCGAAATGCGTGACCAGGCCGCTGAGGTAGCGCTTGCCCAGCCCTTCGGTCTCCACGACAACAGACACTGCCTTGCCCAGCAGCGCCTTGGGATCTACCCCTTTGCTGGGGCTCACAAGGTCAATGTCTAGCGAGTAAAGCTCGTTGAGCGCCTCGGTGCCGTCGAGCTTGCGAAACTGCAGCTGCTCTCCCAGCGGGGTTTGGATGGTGACGCGGCGAGTCATGACAAGAAGTGGTTTTTCTGGATCGGCTACCCGCCTGCAGCCGTGATCATTGACGGGCCGCAAACGCGGTTTCAGCGGTGCAAATCAGGGGCGCAACCACCAGCAAGCACAAAAAAGCCGCATCCGTAGACGCGGCTCCAGGCTGCGCAGCCAGTGTGTGCTCGCGCACGATCCGCAGAGAGCCCTGAGGCCCCGGCTATCAGGCTTCCTTGTTTTCCTTAATGCTGAAGCCCATCTGGCTCGTCGCGCCCTTGCCGCCCTGAGCGGTCTGCTCGGAGTACTCGGTCTTGATCTTGGCGGCCTGGAAAGCGTAGTTCACCACCACGGTATCACCAGCGCTGGTGCCGCTCACAGTGACGTTGGTCACCATGACGTCGGTCAGCGTGATCTTGCCGAACTCGATCTGCGTTCCGCCAGCCTTGCACATCGAGATTTCCACCTGCCCCAAGTGCTTGCCAGTCGCGCAATGCTTCAGCACGGCGGGGTAGCACTTGTCGATGTTGGCAACGATGTTCAGGTTCTGGAAGTCGGCTTTGCCAGCACCTGCACCACCACCGCTGGCCATGGAGTGAGGCTGGGTCACGCCCCAGGTGAAGGACTCAACATCGGTCCAGTCCTTGTGCGCAGCGTCTTTCGACTCACCGCTGGCACCTTCCACTTTCATAAAAATTGCGACTGTCATCACGTACCTCTTCTTGGTTCAAAAATGCAAAACAACTCGCTCGGGCAAAGTGCCCACGGACAAGGCTCCGCAGGGGATACGGAGCCTCACAGACAAGCTGATCGGGAAAGGAATGAAGCCAACGGGATGTGCGCGCTCAGGTGAAGCAGCCCATTGCTGCCCACCGTCCGAGACCGCCATGTACACACGGGCCACTAGCGTGGCACACCGCTGGCAAAGGCTTGCTTTGATTCCCCTCCCTCGCAAGCTCGTTTGCGGGCGGATGTTAAGTGGGGCGAACGAAAAAAAGGGTTTCAAGTGACAGCAAATGAGCGCAACCGGGCAACATAAGCAACAGTGTGTTTCTTAGCCTCGAAAGCCGCGTTTTGTGACTCTTTTTGCAAAATCCTCACGTTAGACTCGCCCGCGATTTCGCAGTTGGGCTAGCAGCACAAGGCAGCTCCCACGCGTTGCGATGTCTGCTCAAGTAGCCCCCTCCAACAGCACGTCGTTCCGGTGTGCGGTGCAGCGCCAGGACATTGATCATCAGCCGCCCAAAGCGGTTTGGGTGTATCGATCTCCGCAGCGAACAATAGCGCCGCTCCGCCGATCTGTTCTGCCGCTGTCGCCAGGGAAATGTCGTTGCCAGCAGACTGAGTCCAGCTGTAAACCGAGAATGAAAGCAGAGGCGTCACGCCATGAATGACACCGTTGGAGGATCCGCCAATTGCCTGGCGCCTGGCGTTCAGGTCGGAGAGTACCGCCTGCTCGACGTCATCGGCGAGGGTGGTTTTGGCATCGTGTACCGGGCGAGAGATATCAGTCTGGACCGTATCGTGGCCATCAAGGAGTACATGCCCGCAACGCTGGCGGGGCGTAAATCGTCCAACGCTATCCACGTGCGCTCCCAACACCGCGGCGCGTTCGATGCCGGTTTGCGGAGCTTCATCAACGAGGCGCGCCTGTTGGCCAAGTTCTCACACCCAGCCTTGGTGCATGTGTATCGGTTCTTCGAGCTCAACGGCACTGCCTACATGGTGATGCGTCACTACGAAGGGCAGACGCTCCGCGAGTTTCTGAACGCGCAGCAGGAGCGCATGAACCAACGCATGCTGGCAGCAATCATCGGCCCCGTCCTGGACGTGGTGGAGATGCTGCATGCAGCAGATTGCTACCACAGGGACATCGCGCCCGACAACGTCTTTCTGCAGAACTCCGGAATGCCTGTACTGCTCGATTTCGGCGCGGCCCGCCGCATCATCGGAGACATGACGCAGGCCCTGACGATGGTGCTAAAGCCCGGGTTCGCCCCCATCGAGCAGTATGTGGACGATGGCGCCATGCCCCAGGGCGCATGGACGGACATCTACCAGATCGGTGCCATGCTCTATCTGGCGATCACCGGAAAACCGCCGGCCACTTCCGTGGCCCGCATGATCAATGACCCGGTCGCAGCCTTGCCGCCTGCGGCCTACCCCGGGTACTCTGCCCAGTTCCTGCAGGGGGTCGGGCGAGCACTGGCGGTGAAGCCCCAAGACCGGCCACAGACGATCTCAACCCTCAGGGAACTTCTGGGCATCACGACTTTCACGATGCCGATGTCCGCGCCGTGGCAAAACACACCACCGTCCCCCACTGCGCATTCCCCCGGCGGGCAACCACTGCAATCGCAAGCAGCTTCTGACATGGTCACGCCGCAAACATCGACTCACAACGACGCCGCAGTCGCCGCAAACTTCGCTGTGCCCAATACGAATCTGGCGGGCTGGGATTTGCTGAGTCAAACACCGTCCGCTAGTGCATCCCCATCGTCTCAAGGCCCCACAGAACACGCTGCCACAGCAACCCTTGGAGCAATTCCAGGGTTGCAGGAACCTGCCCTCAAAGGGAACACCACTGCCACCGGGACATTGGCTGCGAAACCGGACTCCGCCGCCATCCTAGCTACCGCACTGCCGTCTCAAGAGGCGCCCTCGGTTTCGCCCCTTTCACCAGCAGACGCTGCAGCCACGCACTCAGCGCCACCCCAAAAAGAAAGGCCTGAGGCCCCGCAAAACGAAGCCGTAGTGCAAGCCGGCCGCCGACAAGCCGCGCTTCGCCCGGTTGGGATGCGTTGGGCTGCTGTCGTCGTTGCCCTTGCCGCCGCGGTGGCGCTGGCCGCATGGTGGGGCACGCATGGCGATGCCGCGAGCAAGGGCGGTGCAGAGGTTGCATTGGATCAGGACAGCCAACTTTGGAAGGAAGCACAAGCCAAAGGTACGGTCAGCGCATTGGAGGCCTACCTGAGCGCCCATCCCGCTGGCAAACATCGCCGTGAGGCCATGGCCCTCCTCGACCGGATAGAAGTCCAGGAACCCGCTATCACGGCACCAGCAGCACCAGCAGCACCAGCAGCAGCCGAGACAGTCGCTGCGGTCGAACACCCCGTACAGGCAGCGGCCGCAACACCAGCCTCCGCCCCAACAGCCGTCGCAGCAACATCCACTGCGCCCAGAACAGAAACGCCCCCCGCGTCGGCAATGGCCTCCGCAGAACCCACCCCGACCACCAAGGTACCGCCCAAGCCTGTAGGCGACGTTGGGCGCGTGGTGCTGCGAATCAGCCCCTGGGGGAGAATTTCCGTGAATGGCAGCTCGATGGGCACCACCCCCCCGCTGACCCACGTCGAACTTCCAGAAGGGTCCCATCGCATCGAGGTGAACAACCCCGCTGCAGCGCCCGTCGTGAAGACAGTGCAGGTGAAAAAAGGCGAACCGGTGGTCATCAGCCACCAGTTCGAGTAGTCCCCGCCCACAGACGACACGTGCTGACATGCGAATGAACGCTTCACTGCGATGGGTTGCTTTGTGCTTCTGCGCCAGCATGGGGGTGGCTGTTGCCTCCACCGACTGCAGCGAGCCCCCTGTGGCGGATACGCGCGGCCCCGACTCTGCAGCTGGGCGCCAGTACCTGGGTCAGGGCATCTCACTCTACGACGCGCGCAAGCTCGACCTGGCGGAGAAGGCCCTGCAGGCGTCCTTGTTCGCAGGCTTGCCAGACCGGCGCGAGCGTTCCACCGCGCACAAGTACCTCGCGTTCGTGTACTGCACTAACAAAGAATGGGCGCGGTGCGATGCGGCTTTCGACGCAGCCTTCGACGCACGCCCATCGTTTGCGTTGGAAGGGTACGAGCTGCAGAACACGCCCTGGCGAGAGGCCTACATGAAAGCGCAAGGCAAGCGCGGCTGGCCGTGCAGCCGGCCCGTCAGCCCTCTGTACGGCAACGAGCGACAGAACGCGGCCCACGCCAACCCCCTCGTCTTTTCCCTCAATAGCACAGTGATCACGGCCATCACCCCCCTGCTGCCGATAGCGGGTGGTTCTTCGCTACAAGACGTTGCGCCCTACAGTGCGCCAGGTGTGCGCAGGCCGCTTCGCACCGAAAACAATGTGCAGCTGCGCGTATCCCCCTGGGCCAACGTGACCCTCAACGGGAAACGGCTTGGCGTCACGCCGCCGCTCACTGAGCTCAAGCTCCCGCCCGGCTCCCACAGCATCGACTTCAGCAACCCCGGCTTTGAGACCGTGCGCAAGACCCTGAAGGTCGAGTCCGACCAAACGATCACGATCACCCACGACTTTGACGCGAGATAAATCCATGCGAAACCGTTACTGGAGCGCCCTGATCATTGCCTGCGCCGGCCTGCTCTTGACCGCCTGCGAGACAGCACCGAAGGCACCCGAGCCCAAGGTCGAGGCCCCGCCGCCGCCACCGCCTCCGCCCCCTGAGCCCGTCGCACCGGTGGATCCACGCGCGCAAAAGGAGGCAATGCTGACCGAGGCACTCAACGTATACGCGGAGGGCCAGTTCGACGAAGCGATTGCCAAGCTGACGCCGCTGGCCGATGCCCCCGAACTGCCATTGACATCACAGATCAAGGCCCGAAAGTTCATGGCCTTCAGCCACTGCGCCGCCGGGCGGCCGCGCCCGTGCCGGCAACAGTTTGAACTCGCCCTGGAGCAGGACCCGACATTCCAGCTGACTGAGGCAGAGAAGGGTCACCCTGTCTGGGGCCGCGAGTTCATCAACGCCCGCAATGCCGCGCGATCCAAGCGCAATACCCGCAAGACATCCTGACCGGCCCCGAGACAACGCGAGCGCAGATACGCAATGGACAAGATAGAACTGGTGGTGACGCACCAAGCAGGCAGCCCGGTAGGCCGCCATTGGTCGGCCATCTTTGGGATGGCGGGCGGAACCGTAGGGCGCGCAGGGCAGAACAAGCTGGTCCTGCCCGATGACGATGCGATGGTCGCGCGCGTGCATGCCATGGTCCGTCTGGACTCCGACCAGGCCTACATTGCCAACCTGTGCGAACGCCGCTCCGTACAGGTGGACGGGCTAGAGGTTCTGTCCGGCCAGGAAGTGCCGCTCGCGCCCGATGCAACCATCGGAATCGGGCCCTACCAGCTGCGTGCACTCCTTCCAGGGCAGCAACTGGATGCGCCGACAGCAAAAGCGACGCCCCCCCATCCGGCGGCCGAAGCTGCTGCGGGGGGCACGCCAGTGGCTGAGCCTGGCGCGGTGCCGGTGGTATCCACGCAGGGCGCAAGCACTGCAGCGCCAGCGTTCGATCTTGCATCCCTGCCCAACCCCTGGGCTGACATTACGCCTATCGTCGCAGGGGACGCGCACCTACCGGATCTCCTGCTCTCGTCCATGCCCGAGGCACTACAGCAGTCGGCAGCAGACGGCTCTGCAGATGCCAACCCTTTCGCCATGCTGGGCCGCGTGGAAGCCCCCGCTGTCGTGGAGCACTTCCACGAACAGCCGATCGCCGAGCCAACGCCCTGCGATCTTCCGGTCACAGCCCCCTCGCCCACTGCCCCCGTGGCCAGGGACATGCTGCCTGCGGTCAGCCCGACAGAGCATGTGCCGCCCCATCCGTTCGAAATTTCGGCCGCCAAGGCAGCACCAACGCAGCCGACCACGCACCGTGCGATGGTCATACCCGACGATTTCAACCCGTTCGCAGCCGACCCGAAGGAGCAGGCCCGCCACCGCGACCCCTGGAGCGGAGACCTCGACGCCAAAAGCTTGGCCGAGGTGGCGCAGCTCAAGCATGACGACCTGCTCCAGGCCTTGCCCAGAACAGGTGAGTTCGCGGGAGAGATGGACAACGCCGCGCACACCGGCCTGCCCCAGCAACTGGACCCAACCATCGAACTCAACCCACTGAAGCTCTTTCGCGAACCCGGTGAGTCGATGTATGCGGAGCCAGAAGATCACGGCATGTCCCGCGGCTCGGACCTCGCCCAGGTGTTCAACATGCCCCGCGATGCGCAACAACGCCGCCCTGAGGCAGTCACAGCGCCGATGACACCGCCGCCCGCAGAACCCGTGGTGCAGGCCGGTCTTCACGCCATGCAGGGGCTGGACCTCGCCCTGTTCGGCGGCGACGTTGCGCAAGCCATCCGGTCCGCAGACTTGCTGGACTTCAACGCATCGCAAGACGAAACTGCTTACGCCACCCCACCCGCCCCGGCACTGCAGACAGCAAACATGTCCGACCTGCCCATCGGGACGAGCTTGCAGGATACGGCGCAGCCTTCGCAGCGCGTACAAGCACCAGCGCAGGAACACACACAGGTCCTGGCGGATATCGCACGCGTCACCGATTCCACATCGCAGTTACCGGGAAGTCCGTCGCTGCAAGGCCGGGACGACCGCATCGCGCCCGCAGCCGCCATTGCCCAGACGCAAACGCCGTCTACGGCAGCTTCGCTGGAAGCGCTCGCAACCGCCTTTCTAGAAGGGGCCGCGATAGAGCCAGGCAAGATCAACGTCTCAATCACGCCGGATTTCATGCGTGCATTTGGCGAAGCGCTGCGCGTTGCGGTGCAAGGCTCCATCGATCTGCTCTCGGCACGCTCGGAAATCAAGCGCGAGTTCCGCGCGGACGTCACCATCATCGCTTCGGGCGCCAACAACCCGCTCAAGTTCCTGCCCACCGCAGACGGCGTGATGCTGCAGCTTGCGGGCCAAACGTTCCCAGGGTTCATGAAGCCAGTGCCCGCAATGAAGGAGGCGTACCAGGACCTGGCGGTGCACCAGATCGCGCTGATGGCCGGCATCCGCGCCGCTTACGCCGAGGCCATCGCGCGCCTGAGCCCAGCAGAGCTGGAAAAGAACGCTATGGCAGCCTCCGGGCTGCTGACCAAGATATCGAGCGTGCACCGCAAGGCCGCGCTGTGGGACGACTTCCAGGAGCGGTACGAATCCGTCCGCCGCCATGCGGAAGATGACCTGATGGCGTTCTCCGGGCAAACCTTCGTGAACGCCTATGAAGCCGCCGCACAGTCTACAGAGGGGCATTTGTGATCGCTCATATCGCTGGGGATGCGCACCGCCTGCAGCTATCGGTGTCGGCCATTACCGACCAGGGCGGCCGGGCCTCGAATGAAGACTATCTGGGCATGATCGACCTGGGCCCCAAGGGTTTTTGCTGCACCTTGGCGGATGGAGCGGGCGGCCACGGCAATGGCGCGCTGGCCGCGCGACTCACAGTGGACGCCGTACTGGGCGGCTACCGCGAGAACCCCATGTTCGCGCCCGCCAGCCTGGCATCGTTGATCTTTCGAGCGGAACACACGGTGTCCGAAGAACAGCCCACCTCCGCTTCGCGGATGCACATGAGCGCCACCGTGGTGCTGCTGTGCATCGAACCGGTCAGCGGCCGCGCGCTCTGGGCCCATTGGGGCGACTCGCGCCTGTACTGGTTCCGCGACGGCAAGGTCCACCGCATGACCGAAGACCACAGCGTGGTGCAGCAGCTTTTGCACGCGGGCATGTATGCCAACGGAGACCCGCGTTCGCTGCCCAACCGCAGCGTTCTGGCCGGAGCGGTCGGAGCCGAATCGCAAGTACCTCCCACGGTGCTGCATGAGTCCATGGAACTGATGGAGGGCGACGCCTTCTTGCTGTGTTCCGACGGACTCTGGGAAAACCTGCATGAGACCGCAATGGAGCAGGCGCTTCAGGCAGCAGAGCGGCCCGATGTCTGGCTGCAGGACATGGCCGATGCCGTCCGCTCCAAGGGCCGCCCCCACCAGGACAACCTCAGCGCGCTCGCCGTGTGGGTGTCCGCGAACCCAATCCCCAACTGAACCGACTGCCCACTCAACGGGAGGATGCC
Organism: Acidovorax sp. HMWF029; assembly: GCF_003060895.1. Taxonomy (GTDB): domain Bacteria; phylum Pseudomonadota; class Gammaproteobacteria; order Burkholderiales; family Burkholderiaceae_C; genus Acidovorax. The sequence goes on from NZ_QAIH01000086.1 coordinate 15,250, forward strand.
GCCATGCAGATGACCAAGAACGCCGTATCAAGGCGCACGATCCTGAGGACCGCCCCCTGGTTGTCGATGGCTGCGCTTGCGCTGTCCGGGTGTGGCGTGGTGAACACGCTCAACCGCCCCAGCGAAGCGCCCACGGGGGTGCCACCGGCCATCATCGAGATCATGGCCGAGCGCAGCCTGAACCCCGACGTGGACGGTATGCCCAAACCGGTGCTGTTGCGCATCTACGAGCTGCGCACCCCCGCCACCTTTGAACGCTCCAGTTTCTTCGACCTGCTGGACAAAGACGAGAGCCAACTAGGCGGCGACTTCGTGCGGCGCGAAGAAATATTGATTGCGCCCGGTGAGCGCCGCGTCATCGAACGCAAGGGCAACCCCGACGTGCGCGCCTTTGGTTTCTTCGCAAGCTACCGCGACCTCGAGCGCAGCACCTGGCGCACGCATATTGACGCTCCGAATTCGGTGGAAATGCGCCGACGCTGGTGGGGGCTCGGCGAAACGCAGCGGCTCAAGCCCGTTCATTACCTGGTCACGGTCTCGCGCGACGCCGTCCGGGTGCAGCATCAAATCACTTCGAGGTAGAACCATGGTTTGGCAACGCAAGGTGGTGTGGGCCGAGGGCATGTTCCTGCGCCCGCAGCACTTTCAACAGCAAGAGCGGTACATGGACTTCCTGGTCCAGGGGCGCACCCTTCCCGCCCAGCCGTTCTACTGGGGGTTTTCGGAACTGACCCTGGACACCCAGACGTTGGCACTGGGCAAGATTGCCCTGGTCTCGGCAAAGGGCGTGCTCCCCGACGGGACACCGTTCCAGATCCCGCAGGTGGACGAAGCACCGCCGCCGTTCGATGTGGGCAAGGACATCAAGGACGCGCTGATCCACCTGTCGCTCCCCCTGCGGCGGCGCAGCGGGGCCGAAGTGACCCTCTCCGACGGTGACACAGGCATGACGCGTTACCAGGCACAGGTGCAGGAAGTGGCAGATACCAATGATGTGGGGGCACAGCCAGCCGAAGTACAGCTGGGCATCACACGCTTCAGCCTGCGCGCAGCACAGGACCTGTCCGAGGGCTGGGTGTCTTTGCCCGTGGCCCATGTGGTGGAACGCAAAGCCGACGGCGCAGCCCTGCTGGACAAGACCTTCATCCCGACGGTGGTCAACAACTCCGAGATGTCCGCGCTGTTCGCGTTTTGCCGCGAGCTTCACGGGCTGCTGCGTCAGCGGGGCGCCGCGCTGGAGGAACGGCTGATCCAGCCAGGTCGAGGCGGCGTCGGCGAGGTAGGCGACTTCCTGATGCTGCAGTTCATCAACCGCTGGGAGCCCTCCGTGGAGCACTGGGTCAGAGTTCGCACCATCCACCCCGAGCGCCTTTTCGATGACCTCCTGAAAATGGCAGGCGAGCTGGCCACATTCACCCGCGAGCAGCGGCGCCCCGCACCGTTGCCCGCCTACGACCACGATGATCTGCGCAGCTGCTTCCCGCCTCTGATGCTGGAACTTCGCCGTGGCCTGTCATCGGTGCTTGAGCAGAACGCGATCCAGATCGAGTTGCAGGAGCGGCAGTACGGCGTGCGCGTGGCCATCATCCCATCCACTGAGCTGCTGACCACCTGTGATTTCGTGCTCGCTGTGCATGCCCAAACCACGGTGGAGTTCCTGCGAACCCACTTTCCGACGCAGACGAAGCTGGGGCCAGTCGAGAAGATCCGGGATCTCGTCAACCTTCATTTGCCAGGTGTCACCCTGCGGTCGCTGTCCGTAGCGCCGCGCGAGATTCCATACCACGCCGGGTACTCGTACTTCGAAGTAGACACCACACACGACCTGTGGCGCCAGCTCAACAGCTCGGGCGGCCTGGCCATGCATGTCTCTGGCGAGTTCCCCGAACTGCAGCTGGAATTCTGGGCGATCCGCAGATAAGAACAATCCATGTCGATCCCAATGACGGACAACGTCTTCGCTTTCAGCGCAAGTGACCATACCGAGCATCGCGTACCCGGCATGCCGGATACGTCTATGCCCACGCCCGCAGCCGATGCAGCGCCGCGAACCAACCTGCCTGATGTAGTCAGTGGTGGCAATCCGCTTGTCGCGTCGGCCAATGTGCTGCTCAACCTCATTCCGCAGATCCGAGCGATGGCGTCGAATGCAGACCCTGAGGGCTTTCAGCGCCTGCTGCTCGCCAACATCCGCGACTTCGAGCGCAGCGCCGGCGTGGCAAGCGTACCTATTGAGACCGTGATCGGTGCCCGGTATTGCCTGTGCACCGTGGTGGATGAGGCCGCCGCACAGACACCGTGGGGTGGCTCCGGCGTCTGGCCCAAGTTCAGCCTTCTGGTGGCTCTGCACAACGAAACCTGGGGCGGCGAGAAATTCTTCCAGCTGCTGGCCAAGCTGGTGCAAACCCCCCATCAGCACATCGACCTGATCGAGCTGATGTACTTTTGCCTGATGCTCGGCTTCGAAGGCCGCTACCGCGTGATCGAGAACGGCCGCAGCCAGTTGGAGACGCTCAAGGCACGTCTGCTTGCACTGATAGAGAGCACCCGCGGCGACCGCAGCGGCGCGCTGTCGATCCGCTGGAAGGGCGAGGAGCGCAAGGCAGCGCCCCCCTGGACGATGGTGCCCCTGTGGGTGGCCACGGCACTCACGCTGCTGCTCGCCTTTGCCCTTTTCCTTTGGTTCAACTACCGGCTCGCGGCGCAGTCCGACGCGCTCTTCGCTTCCATCAACGCCATCCGATTCCCCAAAGCCATCGCTGCAGTCGCGAGCGTGGACAAGCCCAGGCTGCGCCAGTTCCTTGAACCCGAGATACGGGAAGGCTTGGTTGAGGTCATCGACCAGGCTGACCGCAGCACCATCATTCTGCGCGGCGATGGCCTGTTCGACCTGGGCTCCAACGTAGTCAAACCCCGCTACGTGCAGGTGATCGAACGTATTGCCGCCGCGCTGAACGAGGTGCCCGGCAAGGTGGTCGTGAACGGCTACACCGACAACTCCCCCATCCGCACGGCCAGATACCCGTCCAACTGGCACCTGTCGCAAGACCGGGCACGATCGGTCTCCGACATGCTGCTTCGCACCGTGCGGGACGGACAGCGCGTCCACGCGGAAGGCCGTGGAGAGGCCGACCCCGTAGCGCCCAACACCACGAGCGAAGGCAAGGCAAGGAACCGGCGCGTAGAGATCGTCCTGCTGGTAGCACCCAAAGTGCGCGACAGCGAATTGCAGCTCAGCGGCAATGCCCAGCAGACGGAAGGCATCAAGAAATGAGCATGCTGAGAAACATGGCAGCGCTGCTGTTCAATCGCTTTACCCTCGCCTTCATTGGGTTGGTCCTGCTGAGCCTGGTGATCTGGTTCATCGGTCCCCTGGTCTACATCAAGCCTTATCAGCCGCTGGAGAGCGAGAGTGTTCGCTGGGCACTGATCGCCGCGCTGTTTGCGATCTGGGTGATCAAACTCCTCTTCCACTGGTGGCGCGCCAAGCGCATGAACGACAAGCTGATGGGGCAGATCGCACGGCTCACGGCCGGCAGCGATACGCCCCAGGAGCTGATGCCCGGACAGGAGGAAGTGGCTGAGCTGGAAGGGCGCTTCAAGGAGGCCGTCGAAGTCCTGTCCAAGACACGCTTTGGCGCCACCGAAAGCGGCCTCTTCGGCCGTTTCACCAAACGCTATGTGTATCAGCTGCCCTGGTACCTGATCATCGGCTCACCCGGCTCGGGCAAGACCACCGCACTGGTCAACTCCGGGCTCGATTTCCCGCTGGCGGAGCAGTTCGGCAAGGGCTCCATCCGGGGCGTGGGCGGCACACGCAACTGCGACTGGTGGTTCACCGACCAGGCGGTGCTGCTCGATACCGCCGGCCGGTACACCACGCAGGAGAGCGACGCTGTGCAGGACAAGGCCGCCTGGTCGGGTTTTCTGCAGCTGCTTAAGCGCTTTCGGGGCCGACAGCCCATCAACGGCGTCATAGTCACGCTCAGCGTGCAGGAACTGCTGAGCAGCACCGAAGCGGAACGTGCACGCCTGGCCAAGACCATCGGCACCCGGCTCGGCGAGCTGTGCGACGAACTGGCGATCAAGTTCCCGGTGTACGTCCTGATCACCAAGGCCGACCTGCTGGCAGGCTTCAACGAGTTCTTTGGCCAGATGACGCGCGACGAGCGCTCGCAGGTCTGGGGCTTTACCCAGGAGTACAAGGAGAATGCGCCCACAAGCGACCCCACCGCGCAATTCACCGCCGAGTTCGATGCACTGGTCGCACAGATCAACCGCCTGCTACCGCAGCGCCTGCTGGCGGAAACCGATCTTTCGCGGCGCGGGCTAATCTATGCGCTGCCCCAGCAGTTCGTGGGACTGCGCGAGCTTGTGCACCAGACGTTGCATGAGGCATTCTCGTCTTCTCGCTTCAAAGAAAAGCCGTTGTTCCGCGGCGTGTACTTCACCAGCGGAACGCAGGAGGGCATGCCCTTCGACCGGGTGCTGTCAGCACTCAAACGCCGCTTTGCCATCGCCAACCCCATGAGGCCTGGTGCTGGGCAACAAGGCAAGAGCTTCTTCATCGAGACCCTCTTCAAAGGGGTGATGTTCAACGAGGCGGGGCTGACTGGCCGCAACGCCAAGAAGGAGCGCCAGCTCAGGCTGTTGCAGGCCGGGGGCCTCATCGGCCTTGTACTCGCGCTGAGCGGCGCAGCGCTGGCCTGGAGCATCAGCCACCAGAACAACCTGGCCTACTTGGAGGAGGTTAAAGCAAGCGCTGGCACCCTGCGCCAGGCCGTCGAGGACGCCAAGACAGGTGACCCAGAAAACCTGGTGGCGCTGCTGCCCCTGCTGGACCATGCCGAATCCCTCGCAGTGAGCGAACGCTATACAGGCTCGCCCCCGGTGAGCTGGCGCTGGGGTCTGCTGCAGGTGGCGAAGGTGGAAACAGCCGCAGACACCACCTACCTGCGCCTACTGGAAGACGCGTGGCTGCCCGGTATCGTGCGACAGTTACGCCGCTCCCTGCAGCAAACCTCGACCAGCAACCCAGAAGCCAGCTACGAAGCGCTGAAGGTCTATCTCATGGTCCACGACGCTGACCGCTTCGACGCACGGACGGTGAAGGCGTGGATCCGGCACGAGTGGGATTTAAACCTTACGCCGCAGTTGCTGCAGGCCGGCGTGGGCGACCGCCTTTCTCACCACCTGGACCGGCTCATGGACGATCGTTTGGCGCTCTCGGCGACTCCGATCGACACCGCGCTCGTGACAGAGGTGCGCCAGCGCCTATCGCAGATGTCTCCCGCCCAGCGCGCATACAGCCGTTTGAAGCAACTGCTGATCACGGGCAATAACCTGCCGGCGGACTTCAGCGTGGTACGTGCCAGCGGCCCCGAGGCGCCGCAGGTGTTCAGCCGCCGCAGCGGCAGGCCACTCACGCAGGGGATCTCCGGCCTTTTCACTTACGACGGATACCATGGCGTGTTCCTGCACGAGCTGCCCAAGATCACTACACTGCTCTCCAAGGAGGAAGGCTGGGTACTGGGGCAGGCCGACGGCAAACGCAGCACCACGCAAGAAGTGCTGACCGGTCAGGTGGCCAACGAGGTGAAACGCCTGTACCTGATGGAGTACGCCAAGCTATGGGAAGACTACCTGGCCGACGTGCGCCCAACCCGCATCGGCTCCCTGGACCAGGCAGGGGAGCAAGCACGACTGTATTCCTCCGCCAACTCAAGCCTGGAGCAGTTCATCCGCGCCGTCTCCAAGGAAACAACGCTCGCGCGGCGACCCGACGCAGACGCGGACAGCAGCGGTGCCAGCACCAGCAGCTGGCTGGGAGAAAAGCTCAACCGCATCCGTGAGGAGCAGCGGCAGCTCAGCAGGCTGACCGGCAAGCAGGTCAACGTGGGCGGCCTCACACCCAGCGGAACGCTCGAAGCGGACATCGTGGATTTCCGATTCCGCGAGTACCGGCGCATGGCCACCAGCAACGGCTCGGGTCCATCGCCACTAACGCAAAGCCTGCAGGTACTCAACGAGGCATCCGCTGTTATCGCATCGGCGCGGCAGCAGGTGAAATCGGGAGGAACCATCCCGCCGACGTTGTCCTCGACCCTCGAGAGAGTGCGCGCCGAAGCCAAGCGCCTACCCCCCCCGCTCAACCTCATGTACACCGACCTGGCCGAGGCGACTTCCACCATGGTCGGGCGGGACGTGCGCAGCACCATCGGGGGTAACCTGAACGCGACCATCGGAGACTTTTGCCGCCGTGCTGTGCTCGGCAGATACCCTTTCACGCGCAGCGCCGGCCGAGACGTCACCGCCGATGATTTCGCCAAGCTGTTCGCCGTGGGCGGCGTCATGGACGATTTCTTCCGCAGCACGCTGCTGCCCATGGTCGATATCTCAGCCTCCACCTGGACTTTCAAGCAGGGCGTGGACGGCACCCCAGTCGGTGGGTCTGCGTCGCTCGCGTCCTTCCAGAAGGCGGCCACGATCCGCGACGTCTACTTCCGCGCAGGGGGCAAGGCGCCCGGAATCCGCCTGGACATCAAGCCCATCGAGATGGACGCGACCATCTCCCAGATGGTCCTGGATGTGGACGGCGACGTGCTTCGCTACCAGCACGGGCCTCAAATTCCGAAATCCATGAGCTGGCCGGGCACACGCGGCACGGGCCAGGTCAGGCTGCAGATCACGAATGCCAATGGCGAAAACTCTGGACTGATCACCGAAGGGCCGTGGGCGCTGCACCGACTGTTCGACCGCGCACAGATTCTTCCGGGCAACGCGCCAGAGAAATTTTCCGCTGTCTTCAACGTAGACGGACGCCGGGTGCGGCTTGAAGTCACCACCAGCAGCGTTTTCAACCCATTCCGGCTCAAGGCGCTGGAGGAGTTCGAATGCCCGAACAACCTCTAAGCGCTGATCACCGCAGCATGCTGGCGCCGTCCGTCGCTTGGTACGGCAAACTGCCAAGCTTGGGTGACTTTGCAGGCCGACGCATGCCGCATGCACTCACCATTGAGTGGGATACCTGGCTGCGCGAGGGAATGGAAGAACTTCGCCGGGCAGATGACACAGGCTGGCCCGACACGTTCGTGAACGCTCCGCTGTGGTTTTTTATTGCCCCGGTGGCAGCCTTGGGCTTACCGGTGATTGGGGCGCTGGCGCCCAGCATGGACCGCGTGGGCCGCTACTACCCACTCACCGTGATGGCTACGGCGCCACGCGAGGGCTGCCCCTTTGCGGACGACCTGCAGGTCAAGACCTTTCTGGCAGGCGCGCGCTCGGCCATAGTGGACGCGCGCCGTCGCGCGCTCTCCGTCGATGAGCTTGACCGGCGGATCAGCCAACTGCCCAACCCCTTCGAGACCACACACTTCGGCGAGCGCGAACCGTCCCTCATCGACGACATCCTGTCGGACCTGAACCAAGCCTCGCGCGCCCACCAGGCTACGGCGAACGACCATGCCGACAACATAGTTCTGCCCGCAGGCGACTGGAGAACACGCACCGCCCCGCTGCGCGAGCAAAGCCTGTGGTGGGTCTCGCCCACGATTCGCCTGGACTACCAAGAATTACTGCACCAGGGCCCTAGCGACCGCTGGCTGTTCAAGCAGTTGTTCTCCAGCCCCTGACAAGACTGCCCCCAACGCGTCCAACCGAGACCTCACAATGACAGACATTGACGAACTCCTGAACGAAGCGCCGACTGCGCAGCCCTGCGGCCCGGAAATGACTTATGCGGCGGAGTTTCTGGCGCTGGAGCAACTGGCCCGAGGGAAGATCGAACAGCAGTACGGCGACACCATCATTCCTGCAGAAGACCCGGACTGGCAGTCGGTCGAAAGCAGCGCCTTGCAGCTACTCAAACAGAGCAAAGACATGCGCGTCGCTGGCCTGCTGTGCAGGTCGTGGACGAACACCGAAGGGTTGGTCGGGCTGACCTGCGGACTGGAACTGATGGGCGCGTTACTGGAGAAGTACTGGGATGACATCCACCCCTTGCCCGAAGAGGGTGACTACTTCATGCGGATGAACGCCGTTGCCATGCTCAACGATGTCACCGGCCTGCTGCGCGAACTGCGGCAGACGGAATTCCTCGCCTCCAACGTTGGTCACTTCACCGTCCGCGACGCGGAGGCGCTGGCACGCGGACAGCGGGCGGAATCGAATGCTCAGCTGACCTTGGACCAACTGCGCCTGGGCATAGCGCATGCGATGGAACAAGGGCGTCCGCCGCTCCTCGCGATGCCGCGCGCAAAAGATGCGCTCGACAAGTTGGTGCGGCTGTGCGGCGAAAAGCTGCCCCACCACCAGCAGCCGGACCTGGCCAACATCCAATCCCTGGTGACGCTGCTCAACGCCCTGCTGCCCAAGAAAGAACAAGGGGTCGAGGCTCCCGCCGATCCGGCTGACGGACCCGTTGCCTTCACCACCAAGCCCGCGGCTGGGTTGGAAATCAGGAGCCGGGAAGACGCGATCAGGCAGCTGGTCAAGATCGCAGAGTTCCTCGAATCCACCGAGCCCACCAACCCCGCATCGCTCCTCATCCGCCGGTCCGCAAAACTGATGGGCATGAGCTTCATCGACATCCTGCGCGAACTCGCCCCGCAGAGCCTTCAGCAGATCGAGATGATCACCGGAGTTCAGCCCGAGCAGACCTCCTGAACTACGAACTGTAACAGTCGATTCGCGGGCTGATCGGATACTGAAACACAGAGGCGACATCACTCTTCGGCGCAGCCGGGCCGCATGAAATCATTCACAAGCCCTGCCCTCGAAGGAGATCCTGCACAGCAGGCACCTCAATGTCTATGCCCCTGGCAGTTCGCCACGGCAGGACAGCCCTGGAACGATTCGTTTCGGCCACGACAAACCGTAGCGAATTCACACAACTTTGTAAGTATTTGAACCAGATGCCCGCGTGAGCCCAGGGCGTCTGCCAGCAGGCAAGAAAACTTGAGAGAGGTAAACCATGTCAATCACTAAAGTGGGAAAAAGCGGACAGAAGTTCATCGCCAGAAACCGGGCGCCGCGTGTGCAAATCGAGTACGACGTGGAAATCTACGGCTCGGAGAAGAAGGTCCACATTCCCTTTGTCATGGGGGTGATGGCCGACCTCTCGGGCAAGCCCCTGGAGAACCTGCCCGAGATCGCCGACCGCAAGTTCCTGGATATCGACATCGACAACTTCGATGCCCGCATGAAGTCCATCAAGCCCCGCGCGTCGTTCCTTGTACCGAACACCCTCACCGGTGAGGGCTACCTGAGCGTGGACCTCACCTTCGAGAGCATGGATGACTTCTCGCCTGCCGCAGTTGCACGCAACATCGGCCCGCTCAACGAACTGCTGGAAGCCCGCACACAGCTGCACAACCTGCTTTCCTACATGGACGGCAAGCAGGGCGCCGAAGAGCTCATCCGCAAGGTTCTGCAAAACCCTGCACTACTCAAGTCGCTGGCCACCAGCGCCAAACCAGCCACTGAGCCCGCCGACGGCCCAGTCCAGAACGACGCCGCCTGAGACCCCGCGAACGGAGATTACCAATGAGCGCAGTAGCCATCAACGAAGCATCCACTGCCCAGTCGCTGGAAGGCCACGACTTCGCAGCCTTGCTGAACAAGGAGTTCAAGCCCAAGACGGACCAGGCACGTGACGCCGTCGAGGCCGCGGTCCAGACGCTGGCACAACAGGCCCTGGCGTCTGTCACCACCATTTCCAATGACGCTTACCAGACTGTCCAGGCCATCATCGCGGAGATCGACCGCAAGCTGTCCGAACAAGTCAATCTGGTGATCCACCACGCAGAATTCCAGAAGCTCGAAGGTGCCTGGCGCGGCCTGCAGCATCTGGTGACCAACACCGAGGTGGACGAGATGCTCAAGATCCGCGTGATGAACATCTCGAAGAAGGAGCTGCACCGCAACATGCGCCGCTACAAGGGCGTCGGTTGGGACCAGAGCCCCATCTTCAAGAAGGTCTACGAAGAAGAGTACGGACAGTTCGGTGGCGAGCCCTTCGGCTGCCTCGTGGGCGACTACCACTTCGACCACAGCCCGCCGGACGTTGAACTGCTGGGCGAGATGGCCAAGGTGGCTGCGGCTGCCCACTGCCCCTTTATCTCCGGCGCATCGCCTGCACTGATGCAAATGGATTCGTGGCAGGAGTTGGCCAACCCGCGCGACCTGACCAAGATTTTCACCAACACCGAGTACGCCGCCTGGCGCAGCCTGCGCGAGTCCGACGATTCCAAGTACATCGGCCTGGCCATGCCGCGGTTTCTGGCACGCCTTCCCTATGGCGCCAAGACCAATCCGGTGGACGAATTCGACTTCGAAGAAGAAACCGCGAGCGGCAACCACAGCAAGTACTGCTGGGCCAACTCGGCCTACGCCATGGCGGTGAACATCAACCGGTCCTTCAAGTACTACGGCTGGTGTACGTCCATCCGAGGTGTGGAGTCTGGCGGGGCGGTGGAGAACCTGCCCGCGCACACCTTCCCGACGGACGATGGCGGCGTGGACATGAAATGCCCCACCGAAATCGCCATCAGCGACCGCCGCGAGGCCGAGCTGGCCAAGAACGGCTTCATGCCCTTGGTCCACCGCAAGAACTCAGACGTTGCAGCCTTTATCGGCGCGCAGTCGCTCAACAAGCCTGCGGAGTACTACGACGCGGACGCTACGGCGAACGCCAACCTCTCGGCAAGGCTGCCCTACATGTTCGCGTGCTGCCGTTTCGCTCACTACCTCAAGTGCATCGTGCGCGACAAGATCGGCTCGTTCAAGGAGCGCAGCGACATGGAGCGCTGGCTCAACGACTGGATCATGAACTACGTCGATGGCGATCCTTCGAACTCCTCGCAAGAAACCAAGGCGCGCAAGCCGCTGGCCGCTGCTGAGGTCGAGGTGAATGAAGTGGAAGGCAATCCGGGGTACTACACCTCCAAATTCTTCCTGCGTCCACACTACCAGCTCGAAGGCCTGACTGTATCGCTGCGGCTCGTATCGAAGCTGCCGTCTGTCAAGGAAGCCAGCAACTGATCCAGGTCAGCTCAGGGGCGGTCCGCTTACTCCTAGGCATCGCGTTGGCCATTGGCCAGCGCGATGCTCCATGTCTACATTGACTAGCGCCCCGGCGCTCGACCACACGCCATGAACAGCCCACCGCAC
>NZ_QAIH01000087.1 GCF_003060895.1 Acidovorax sp. HMWF029
GGCCAGCCCGGCGGCGGTGCGGCTGCGTAAAGGGATGCTGTACATGGTGCTCTCCTTCGTGTGGGTGATTCAAGCGGCCTGAACGGCGGCCGGGCTGGGGGAGGGTGGGACGTCGCTACCACTCGCGTTGCGCCGCGCCGCCCGGTCCCAGGCCTTCTCGTGGAAGAAGAAGGCCACGGCCTGCACCGTGGGTTCCAGCAGGCTCAGGGTGAGCGAGGCCCACAGGTTGCCCGTGACGGCATAGGCCACCATCGCCGCCACGCAGATATGGATCAGGTAGTAGCTGCCGGTCTTCATCAGCATGGTCTTGTTGTGGCGTGCGGCGCGGCGGATGTGGGACATGGCGGGCTCCTTTTTCTACAGGCTGCGCGGAAAATGCAGCGATGGAGAAATGGTAGTGATTCGCAATAGCAAAGACCAATTGATCATCGCTAACGCAGAGATAGCCACTATCCGTGTGCAATGGCCGAGCCCCTGCAGTCTTTATTCCGGCAGCACGGCTTCTGTGCGTGAACTGGTTCACACATCGGGGCAAAATTAGTGCGATCAGGCCCTGGCCCCCGTTGCTATGATGGCCGCTCTTTTCAACCCCTCTTTTGCTTTGGGAGCACCTATGGCCCTCATGGACTTCATCAAGAAACAGTTCATTGACATCCTTCAGTGGACCGAAGAGGGGGACGGCACCCTGGCCTGGCGCTTCCCCATGGCGGGCATGGAAATCCAGAACGGCGGCACCCTGGTAGTGCGCGAGTCGCAGATGGCCATCTTCGTCAACGAAGGCCAGGTGGCCGACGTGTTCGGCCCCGGCACCTACAAGCTCACCACGCAGACGCTGCCGGTGCTCACGTACCTGAAGAACTGGGACAAGCTCTTTGAGTCCCCCTTCAAGAGCGATGTGTACTTCTTCAGCACACGCCAGCAGATCGACCAGAAATGGGGCACGCCCCAGCCCATCACGATCCGCGACAAAGACTTTGGCGCCGTGCGCCTGCGTGCGTTCGGCAACTATGCCTTCCGCATTGCCGACCCCAAGCTCTTTCACACCGAAATCTCCGGCACGCGCGAGTCCTACCCCGTGGCCGACCTGGAAGGCCAGTTGCGCGGCATGGTGCTGCAAAACATCAGCAACGCCATTGCGGGCAGCGGCCTGCCGTTTTTGGACCTGGCGGCCAACCAGGTCATGTTTGCCGATGCGCTGACCAAGGAACTCGCGCCAATCTTCGCCAAGCTGGGCATCTTGATCGAGTCGCTCACGGTGCAGAACGTCTCGCTGCCCGAAGAGCTGCAAAAGATTCTCGACCAGAAGATCGGCATGGGCATGGTCGGCAACGACATGGCCAAGTTCATGCAGTACCAGACGGCCCAGGCCATCCCCAAGTTTGCCGAAGCCAGTGGTGGTGGCAGCGGCATTGCGGGCGACGCCATGGGCCTGGGTGCGGGTGTGGCGCTGGGCCAGGTGCTGGCGCAAAACCTGGCCCAGGGCCTGCAGACCCCTGTGGCACCCGCTGCCGGAGCCGCAGCAGCCGCCGGTGCGGCCCCCGTGGGCGTGAAGCCCGAGGATGTGATGGCCACGCTCGAAAAGCTGGGCGAGCTCAAGTCCAAAGGCATCCTCACGCAGGAAGAGTTCGATGCCAAGAAGGCCGAGCTGCTCAAGAAACTGGTCTAGAAGGTGTGCCACACCTTTTGATTCAATTGCTATCATAAATATAGCTGCTTTCGCAGGAGGGACGCGCGCAGAGGGCCTAAAAATGCCCAAAGCCGCGTAATGCGGCGCGGGCAGAACACTCCAGACGATGGCCACCGACCCCACCCAGCGCTACTACCGCGCGCCCTGCCCCGGCTGCGGCGCGCCGGTGGAGTTCAAGAGCGCGCAGTCCACGCACGCCGTGTGTGGCTACTGCCAGAGCACCGTCGTGCGCAGCGGCGAGGTGCTCACGCGCCTGGGCAAGATGGCCGAGCTGTTCGACGACCACAGCCCGCTGCAGCTCATGGCCAGCGGGCGCATCCAGCTCGACGGCAAGGACGTTCCCTTCACGCTCATCGGTCGCCTGCAATACAAGGGCGATGCGGGTGTTTGGACCGAATGGGCCGCCTTCCTCAACGACGGCACCCTGGCCACGCTGGGTGAGGACAACGGCGCCTACGTCTTCACCCGCCCCATCGACCCCGGCCGCGAGATGCCCCCAGCCGAGCGCTTTCGCATCGGCACCACCACCGCCATCAACGGTAAGCCCTACAGCGTGGCCTACACCGGCCAGGCACAGCTGATCTCGGCCCAGGGCGAGCTGCCCAAACTCCCGCCGCTGGGCCAGCCCTTTGGCATGGTCGAGCTGCGAAGTGCCGATGGCGAGGTGGTCAGCATCGACTATGGCCACACCCCGCCCAACGTCGAACGCGGCAAGGCCGTGTTGCTGGAAGACCTGCAACTCCAAGGCCTCAAGGACGAATCGGCCAAAGACGAAAAAGGCCGCCAGTTCAACTGCCCGCACTGCGGCGCACCCGTGCAGGTGCAGCTGTCCACCTCCAAGAGCATCACCTGCGGCTCCTGCGCCAGCGTCATTGATCTGAGCAGCGGCGTGGGCGGCGAGCTGCGCTCGGCCGAGCAGGACGAGCCCGTGCAGCCCATCATCCCTCTGGGCAGCAAAGGCCAGCTGCAGGGCGTGCACTGGCAGGTGGTGGGCTTTCAGCACCGCATGGGCGTGGAGCCTAGCGACGACGAGCACTTCGGCTGGAGCGAATACCTGCTCTACAACCAAAAGCGCGGCTTCGCCTTCCTGGTCGATTCGGAAGAAGGCTGGAGCATGGTGCGCCCCACCACCGGGGCGCCGCAGATGGCGGCCACGGGGCGTTCGGCGACCTACATGGGTACGAAGTACGACCTCAAGTACACCTACGAGGCCGAAACCACCTACGTGCTGGGCGAGTTCTACTGGCAGGTCACGCGCGGGCAAAAGACCACGAACCGCGACTTCGCCAGCAGCAAGGGCCTGCTGTCGATGGAACAAAGCCCGAACGAGATCACCTGGTCCGCCGGTGACAAGCTCTCCAGCGACACCGTGGCCAAGGCCTTCAAGCTCGAAGACAAGAAGGACGTGCTCCAGCGCGACGACCCCGGCCCCTTCGTGGCCAAGTCGGGCCTGGGCTGCGGCGCCATCATCCTGATCGCGATCATTATCCTGTTCCTGCTCATCGTCCTGAGCACATGCTCGGGCTCGTCGGGCAGCGGCTACCGCAGCTCCGGCGGCTCGTTCGGCGGGTACTCCTCGGGCGGCAGCCACAAATAACCTCGACACAACCCGAATTTCACCGGAGAACAGCATGACCAAATTCGAATGGCTTCACCCCCTGTCCATCGGCGGCACGCTGCTGTATGCCCTGATGGGCATCATCATCTTCTGGGTGGCCTTCATCATCATCGACAAGATCACGCCCTACGACCTGTGGCGCGAAATTGTGGAAAAACAAAACAAGGCCCTGGGCATGGTGGTGGCGGCGATGTGCCTGGGCATCAGCATCATTGTGGCGGCGGCGATTCACTGAGCGCCGTCCAGCGATCTCCCGGCGGTCAATCATCAGCCTGGGCGGCGCGGTGTGCCGTCTCTAGTGGGGAGGTGATCGAATTGGCACGGTCGGGGGCTGTGGATAAATTTGGCCCTCGCTAACGCTGGCGCTGGTTTGCAGGCAATTGGAGGCGTTTTGGCGTTGCCGGTGGCTTTGGCGCGGAATGGGCGGTCCAAAGAGGCAAAACGGCCCGAATGGGCGCTTTGTGGTCCGGGGTGGGTATGTGGTGCCAGGAAGTGGTTTCGGGGCACTGTGGCCCCGTTTTCATTGGAGCGCCGCGCTTCAGGCCCCCGCCAATGGGACGCTTGGCTGAGGTTGGAACGCTCCCGGGAAGTCGCACGCAAAGAAGTCGCACGGCAATTTGGGGTGCTTCTTTCAATAAATTTATTGAAATCAATGGGTTAGAGAGCACCGCATTGCATTTATCCACAACGTGCGACTTCGACTAAGTCGCACGCCTTTAAACCGCTTTAAAACAAAACGGCCTGGCGCCGGTCCTCAGGAGCGGTAGCCCCAGCTGCGGCCAAGATGCGCTCCACCTGCCGCTCTGTGAGGTGGTACTCCACAGCCAACTCTCGGGCCGTTTTGTGGGTGGTGTAGGCCTGGGCGATGCGTGCATTGCGCACCTGGATCAGTGCCCGTTCGGCCTTGGGAAGCTGGAAGTGGGACTCGCCGCCATACACCTCGGCCAGCTTTAAAAGGTTCTCCAGACCAATGACGTGCGCGAATATATGGTCTGCCGTGACGCGCTCGGGCCTGGGGATGTAAATGCGCAGCCCGCCCGAGTGCCTGACCAGGGCCATGGTGGGCTCCAGGCCGATCAGGCGCTCGAAATCCTGCAGCAGCGGCGGCAGGAGTTCGGTAGAGATGGCTTCAGCCCGATGAGTCATTTAAACGGAGCGATGGCTTGACGGAGCCGGGCATAGGCAGAGACGGCTGCGGGGTAGGCCTGAGATGGGGTGACGGGAGACAGCTCCTCGACCGCCTGACGCACTGCGGCTAGAAGAGCATCCCGCTCGCTGACTACTTGTGCGAAGGCCGCCTTGCTCTGCACCGCGCGCTGCTGCCATGTGCCAATGACGGCCTGCGCGTCACAGAGCTGCACCAGCGGAGCGCCTGGTCCGGGCTTTGTCGACGCGCGGCGGTAGCCTGACTGGGTGTACAGGCGAGCCACAACTGGAACCAGCGGAGTGTCTGCGTCAGCCATTGCGCTGGCCCTCCTGAGCTGGGTTATGCCCGCGCTGGTGCATGAGGAAGCACAGGCGTGCGTGGGCGTCCACGAACTTGCGGAATGCCTCGGGCGGGATGATGGCCGGGACGCCCTCGGTGGACTCGTCGGGGATGGCGGCCAACTGCAGTTCCGACAATGCACGCTTGGCGTCCTGCAGCAGCTCGCGCAGCTCATTGACCAGGGCGAAGAGGTTGCCATTCGCGATCTCGTGGGCGTCGATCTCGGCCTGCAGGGCGATCAGCTTCTCGGCGCCTGCAGCGATCATCGTGGCGATCTGGTCGGCGGTTTCGCGCGCTTCGATGGTCTTGCCGTTGGTGGTGCGCACGTATGCACGGATGCCATGCCACTGGCTGCTGGCGCCCGCCTCTACGATGCTGGCGATGGACTGCGGCGCCAGGTAGTGGGTCAGGCCATTGATGTCGATGAGGCGGATCATGGACGGTGGTCCTTCTGCGACTCGAACAGGTCGCGCAAATCGGCACCGCTGTTGTCAGCTCGGCCGACCTTCTTGGCGCCGCATTCGCAGCGGTAGAGGCCTCGCAGCGTGAAGTGGGCATATGTGCCGCGTCCACCGACCTGGCTGCTGGCGATGTTTTTCAGCCAGGTCCACTTGTGGCGCGGGCCGATCTTGCAAGGCTTGGTCGAAGCGGTCATGACAACTCCTCTTCGGAAAACGCGGTGGTGTAGTGGGGGCTATAGCCGCCCTGCAGCCAGTACTGGGCGTCGCACGAAGGGCAGGTAACGGAAAGGCGCTGCTCTTCGACTGCTGCAGCGAACACGTCATCGGCTGCATCGACCATGTCGTCGTGGTCCATGGCATAGCCGCAGTGCGGGCAGGTCGGGGTGCGTTGCTGGAAGGTGTCAGCCATTGCCGCCCCCTTCCTGCTTCGCGGGCTTTTCTGTGAACCGACGGGGGAACCAATCGCAATAGGTGTCGGACGGTGTGTGCCCGTAGATCGTGCAGCACCGACGCTCATGCACGCAGTGACCACAGGTCTTGCCGGTGGGCAGCTCCATGCAGGTCTTGTCGTTGCAAGCCTTGTCGGCGCAGCAGCCGTGGGAATGCTTCTTCGCGCTCATGTTGCACAGCCTTCCTTGGCCTGCGTCCGCTTTGCACGGTCCAGCATGGCCTTCAGTGCTTCGATCACCTTGGATGCTTCCATGGTGGGGACGAACTTCACATCGGAGTAGCCGCTCCCAGTGGTGCGGCCTATGAAGGCGAGTAGCGCGGCCGGGCTGGGGTCGCGCAGCCCGTTGTGCTCACCGATCTTCTTCCACAGCCACTTGATCTTGGCGGCCTGGTCGAAGGGTTTGAAGGTGCTGGCCTTGGGCGAATAGCCGAGGGTTGCCATGTGGTCAAGCACCTTGCGGCGGCCTGCAGCGTCAAGCTCGGCCGAACTGGTCTTGCCGGTCAGGTTGCGCAGGTGAAACCGGTAGTCATCTTCACTCCAGCGCAGTGCAGCGCGGCCCTGGTGGATGTGGCCCAGCTCACGCTTGCGCTGGGTGTCGGCGTTGCCTGTGTTGCTGTGGGCAGTGAATCGGCGTGTAGTGGTTGGCATGGTTTTAAACAATTGAAGTGAACAAGCCACTCTGCGGGTCGGAATCACCGTGGGACTGGAGGCATGTCGGGCACAGGTGCCGGTTGGGGCCAATCTGGCGGGCGTGGAGTTCGCACAACGGCGCATCGCAGGTGCCGCTGCGGTTGGCTTCATTGGCACCATCGCAAAGGTAGGCACTCGGGGCCATGCAGTCCTGTTCCTTGCCGGTGGTCGGCCAGCAGAAGCGGACGCTGCAGGGCGCGGGCAGGCGCGTGCCCTTGACGTGAACGATGCCGGTCTTGAGGCGATAGAAAGGCATCATGCAGTCCTTGCTCCAGCGCTCGGTGTGCTGCAGGTTCCAAGTGGGGCAACGTAGCGACAGCCGGTATTCATCGCAGCTGCCTCTGACGCGGGGCGGGCACTGGAGTGGGTTCGCCCTTGGGCATGCGGACCTGGCTTGGGCGCACCAAGGAAAACTCGACGTTGGGTTGGTCCTTGGCGGTGTAGACGTAGCCAGTACCTTCGAAGTTGGATTCGCACTCGATGGCGTGCTGCATTAGCTCCGCAACCTTCATCGCCTTGTCCGAGGGCATGAGGTAGTCCCGATAGCCGATGGTCAGGCATGCCATCGGCGTCGGCTTGGTACCGGCGCGGCTCATGTCAGCAACCCTTGCCCGGCCATGCCGCCAACACCCCTGTGGAGCTGGGCGCCTTCGCCGGAGCGGTGACCGGCTGAGTAGTGGCCCCAGTCCGTCTTGCGTTTCTTGGCGATGTTGCGGGCCTTATCGCTTTGCAACTCACCATGCTGCTGCTCTATATAGGTGAGCAAAAGTGCCTTGTCGGCCTCGGGTTGGGCAAAGCGCTCCACGAGTTGCGAGGCAGCACTCACCCAACCCATTGCGAAGGCATCGCCCCGGGCAGTTTTGGTGATGGGCTTGCAGTTGCGAGGCTGTTTGGCGATGTGGGCCAGACGGGCTTTGGCGCATTGGCGCAGCAGCACCTCGCAGGCGTAACCCGCCACTGTGGGAGCGGAATTCATGCCTACAAATACCCAGTGGCGCGAGCGCACGTAGTTGCCCGCGTGGTTGTATCGGCCTGCCAGTAATCCGAAGGCTTCACAGCCGAAGGCATCAGCGATGACACCTACCAGGCGAAGCTCCCATGCATTGGCGGCAGTGCTGCAGGCCTTGACGCGCACCTCCGCCACATCGGCAAGCGAGACATCCTGCTCGCGCAGCCCGTGCTCTCGCATGAGAGCCTGGGCCTGGCGCAGTGCTGCAGCGGCTTCATGCTCGTTGGCACTTCGGCTGAGGGCCAGGCACTTCTTGATCTTCTTGAGGGCATCTTCGCGGTTCACGACTTCGCTCCCTCAACTGCATCGTCATCCAGCAAGTTACTTGCGGTGGACTCCATGGCATCTGCCAGGTCTTCCAGCACGTTGAAGGCATATTGGTCCTGGTCTTCCCACTGGCGGGCCATGTCCAGCACCTGCTCGCGCATCGTGCGCAGACGACGCATGTGGCGAGACGCCAATTGCTTTTTGGTGGGGGCGCTCACGAACGCACCTCCTGCCCGTCAGGGCACATGCACAGCTCCGCAAGGCGGTCCACATTGAAATGCGGTCCGAAGATCGCTAGCCCCCGATAGCGGAACTGCTCACGCGCTTCGTGTTCCACCGACGTCAGCACGCACTTCAGCGCGGTCTGCACCAGCTCGCTGGGTGTCATATGCGCAGAGAGCTGCCACTTGCGCGTGGTCTGCCTGATCGGCTGGCCGCCTGAGACGCTGCACGGCGCATGGAAAGCGGCCTGCAAGTACATGGGGGTGGAATTGCCTACCACCTGGAAGTGATAGCCTGGGAAGTCGATCAGCCGCACGATGGCTTTCGCACGCTCCAGCGTCATGGCTGGGCCTGGTGGCACGGCACCTGTCTGGACCCGGCTGCGAAGCCGGGGCTTGATCAGCCACTCCCAGATGCCCATGAGCGAAGTGACCAGGAAGACGCCCTGTTGCAGGAAGAAACCCCAATGTTGGTTGCCTGCACCGAACACCAACCAGCCCAGGTTGCTGAACAGCCAGGCCACGAAAGCCCAACCGGCCCAGCGGCTGCGCGTTGCAAGCAGGGCCGCGCCGAGCATTCCCAGCAGCGTGGAGAGCAGTTCAATGACCAGCATGGCGCCACTCCTTCCAGCCGTCTTGCTTACTCCAGGTCATCAGCGGTTCATTGAGCGCGTCGTCGCGCACCACCCGAAACCGCACGTCGTGCGTAGCGTGGAAGCCGATGTCGCGAGCACTGTCCATCACGCTCGCACACGCCCCCTCATCAGCCACATCGAAGCGCGCCACATCCTTCCAAGCGCCTGCTGTGTTGGCCTGCAGCTTGGCGGGCTTCACTGGAACGGGCGCGCTCTTCGCGTTTTGAACCATAGGGTTCTCCTTTAAATGTCAGTGGGGCCGATCTGGATGCGCTGATCGGCAGGTTCGTTGTCGGTAGGGGCTGGGGAAAGCAGGCCTGCAGCTTCGAGCGTGGGGCGGCAGGCGTCGCAAGCCAACTCATAGAAGACCACTTCGTTGATCTGGCAGCACACACAGACAATGCGTGGGGAGGCACTCATCGGGCGATGCCCTCCCAGCCAAACGCAGGTGGTGATTCGTCGTCGGCCAAGAGGCCCTGCATCCAGTCATGGGCTGTCAAGGCACAGTCCAGCGTGTTCTGGCTGAAGTCGCCCGCATCGCTCAATTCGCCGAAGGCGTCGTGAACCTCATCCAGCGACATGCGCTCTTGCAGCACTCTGATCTGCGCCGTGATGGCCGCGCGGTTGTCATCGCCAAAGAACGAGTGGGTGGGCACCAACGGTTGCACGGCCTTCAAGCGCTCGATCTCGACCTCGATGACCTCGGGGGTGGGCTTGGTACGTTGGTTCATACGGCTGCCATGTCCAGGTTGATGGCCTGATAGACACCGTTGGCATCGCGCTCGTAGAAGCGGATATAGGGCTTGCTGCCAGCCACTTGAATGCTGTCGCCGATGGCGGCCATGGCTCGCTGCCACTTCTCGTCGTCGATCTTGGCGCGGCGCAGGCCCAAGACGCGGCCGGTGTTGATCTTCCCGGCCTGGTCCACCTGGAACGCATCGTTGACCAAGAGTTTGATGTGGGCGTTGCTGCCCTTGCTCCACACCTGGATGCACTCATCAATCAAGGCCTTGGCCGCCATGAGGCGCTCATCGAACACCAGGCTCTCTTGGATTTGGCGCACCACCTTGTAGCGGCCATCAAAGGAGATCAGCGTCACGTTGCCCTTCTTGCCACCGTGCTGCACCTCATACTGGGCCAAGCTGCGGTCAATGAAGTCGCTGACTTCGGCCATGGCAGCGGCTTTAAAGCGGGCCAACTCGGCGTGCTGTTTGGCGGCGGCCTGGCACAGGTCGGACACAGTGCGGTGGCGATCCTTGTCGATGTCTTTGATCTTGGACACGGGAATTAGGGCGCCGTTGGCGTCTTCCCAGTAGCCGTTGGGGATGGTTTTCTCTGTCATGGTTTTTGCTCTCCTTGGTCGGTGATCAGTGGATGGGCGCGCCTTGTGGCACGTTGGTTGCGGCGGCTTGCTGTGCCAACAGGAATGCCGCCTTCGTGGTCTGGATCGCACAAGACTCGGTGCAGCAGGGATGGGCCACGGCCATGCGGATATAGACAGCCAGCAGCGCGGTCAGCACGTCTGCATGTGGCGCATCCTTGAGCGCAGGCACGCCCAAGATCACGTTCTCCAGCTCTTGCACCCGGCGAATGCGCTCGGCGCGTTGTTCGGTGGGATTGGCAGCTCCGTTCATGCGGCAGTACTCCTGTAGGCATTGCGTTTGCCCTGCATGAGACTTGGGCAGTTGGTGTGATCCAGAGCGCCCTGGCGGGCGGCGGGCATAGATGGAGGCACGTAGGCCCCTCGCATGGCATCGAGACGCGTAGGGGCGGCCGTAGGGCCTGTGTCTGCGTGGTGTGTGCTGGTGGCACTTGTGGCGCCAGGTAGCGGCAGGCACATTGGAGTGACGGCGTAGACGGTGCCAGCGCGGTGCAGGGTCTGGCACTCCAGGAACCCGCCTTTGTGCAGCGTGGCGAGGCACTCCTCCACCTCAGCCAGGCTGTAGGTGGGGCTCCAATGGCTAGTCAGGCGCAGCACGCTCCACCAGCCACCATCCTTGCGGATGAAGGCCCACAGCGCTGCGCAATCAAGAGTCAGTCCCTTAGCCATGGCTGCGCCCTCCCTGGACCACCGTGAGCCCACGCATGCCCTGGAACCAGGCGTAGTCGATGACGGCGAAGCGCAGTGCCTCGCGGCGGTTGATGCCGAAGCCGTTCTGCAGGCAGCGGGCACGGCGGGTGATCCAGCGAAGCGGCGGACGCTGATAGTTCGGAGCGGTGCTCATGACAGCCCTTTCCAGAAGCTGGTAGCGCGGGCCGTGCTGCTGATCTGCTGGGCCTGGAGCGCATCCAGCTCGGCGCGGAGCTGGGCCATGTGCTCACGGTGCAGTGCGCGCTCGCGGTCCATGTAGATCGCAATGCGACGGATGCGGCGGGCCACCCAGGCTTCGCGCACCGCGTGCGCCAAACCCACGGGGCCGCCAATGGCGATGGTCTTTAAAACGTTCATGGGGCCTCCTGCGGGACCGGTGTGCTGTGGATGGGAATGACCTTGCTGCGCGGTTGGACCGCACGCGCCACGGGTGGCGCGCTGGCGGCCTTGTGGGGGCACTGGTTGCAGGCCTGCCAATGCCGCATGTCCCTCGGCGTTGACGGCGCGCTGCGATGTGCATGTGCCCGGCATTGATCGGCTGTGACCTCTTGGGACACGCCTCCCGCCTCCTCGGTCAGGTGCGGACACACGTAGCGGCCGAAGGTGTGAACCACCTTGTCGGCCACGCGCGCCGTGCTGGCCGTGCCCTTGCCGTATTCCCCGCTGCCGTTGAGGACCTGGCTCAAGGTGGCCGGGCTGATGCCGAGCGTCTTTGCCACCTGGGTGCGTTGCTGTCCCTCGGTGCGCTGCTGCAGCAGTTCAAACCATGACTCGCTCATATACGGTGGCTTCATTGGTCGGAGCACCCTTCGGAGTCACTGGCGACGGCGTTCGCGGCTTTGCGATAGCGTGCAGGCACTGCACTCGCGTTTGGCAACTGGCTGGGGTGTATCTGCCCGGGTTTGGTTGGTGGGGGCCAGCGCCCCAGGTCTTTGACCAGGACGTAGCGGACGCGCCCACCTGCCTCCCGCTTTTGGCCGGTCACAACCGCAGAGGTGGGATGCTTTGTCCAGGCCAAGAGCAGCGCACCGATGCGTTTGGTCTGAGCTTCAAAGTTGTCGTCTGCGTCGATCAGCGTCTCCGCCGCTTCGACGGCTGTCAGGCGGCGGCGGATGCGCAGCAGGTTCCACACACGGGTGGGCAAGGCCTGCAGGTCGGGTGTGGAACCTGGCATTGCCTGCACTGCAGCCTGGGCGACCTGCAGACCCGTCGCTGTGGCGAACCACAGGCGGGGGCTACGCGACCTGTGAGGCTTCAAAGCCCGCGATTCCACATATCCCTGCTTCTGAAGGGATGACAGAGCCAGGTCAGCGATGCCTACGGGATAGTGCAAGTGATCGCTGGTGGCCCATTGGCTGACCTCAGCGGCGGTGATCGCCTGAGTGGTGCGCTTGACGTTGGCGCCGATGGCCGCCAGCGCTGGGAGGAAGAACCATTGCAAGAAGGCCATCACACCCCCTTGTTGGCCGCGATGTGGCCGGTGAAGTCCGTGCACAGGGGCTTGCCCTTCACGTGGGCCACATCCACCTCTGTCCAGCTATTGGTCTCGGCCCACACCTCGATGTTGGCGATGGCGTTGAGCACATGACGCATGCGGCCCTTGCTGTCGCGGTGGATTTGTTCCACCAGGGCGGGCGAGAGCGCCACCTCGGCCTTGGCCTTGCAGGTCGCCTGCACGTCTGCCAGGCTCAGTGGGTGCAGTTGAACGATGCGCGCCACGCGGCTGGCGATGTGCTCGTACCGCTGCACGATGGCCGGGAAGTCCTGCATGCCGACCAGGAACACCATGGTGCCGGTCACGTCGGAGATATCACGGATGGTCTCCAGCTTGGCAGCGCTCTTCATGTCAGCCAGGTAGTCGGCTTCATCAACGATGAGGGCCTGCATGGTCTGCGCCAGGTGCTGGGTAATGCGGTTCTCGATGTCCTTGGCAGAACCGCGTACTGCCACCCCCAGCTCGGCGGCGATGTCTTCCAGCATGGAGCGAGGTGTCCACACCTTCTTGGCGCGGATGAACACATGGCCGTTCTCGCTGGCCCAGCGCTCGGTCATCTCGGACTTGCCGATACCGAACTTGCCCTGGATCAGCACGAGGCTGGCCTCGCGGGCGCCTCGGCGCTCAACGATCTTCTCGGCCTCCTTGAGCAGCCGGAAGTTGGTGGTTTGCACGAATCCTTTTTTCACCTTACATTCCCCTTCGTTTGGGTCTCTCAAAATCACTCAGGCACGCTCTGTGACGGTTGCCGCCGTCACAGGGCACTCTTAAAACCGGACTGCTCGTCCGCGTCATCCCAGCCAAGGCCCCGCGCCGTGTAGTAGTCGGCCAGGCCCTCATACCCCTCGCTTTTCACGTACTGGCGCAGCCATTGCTCGTCGCTCGCGCCCCACTGGTCGCGGTGCGCCATGAGCCACTCGTAGCGGTCGCTGGACGTGTCAAAGAAAGGCCTGCCCGAAGCCGCTTGCACGGCCTCGCCCTCGGAGGAAGAACAGGGAGGGAGGGAGGAGAAAACCTCCGGGGTGGAGGGCACGACCACGAATGGCGTGCTGGGCTCCGGCAGGGAAAACTGGGCAGGTTGCACCGGGGTCTGCAGCTCGCGCAATGCGAGGTCGATCTGCTGCTCACGGCGCTTGACGGCGGCCTTCACGCGCTTCTCCCGGGCCATGTCAATCACGGGCGTTGGGAAGAAGTCGCGGCGGCTGGCTTCGTACTTGGCCTCGCAGACGTAGTCACCGTCCAGCGTGTAGACCAGCACAAAGCTCGGGTCGTGGATGTCGTAGCGGACGCTGACCTCGCGGCCATCCACATCGCGGCGCATCAGTTCGGGCGCCGCATAGGTCTGGTTGAAGAAGGTCACCTGACCGCGCTTGGCGGTGCGCAGCACAGCGGGCATGAACATCATGCGCAGCTCAAGCTGGGTGAGCAGCTCCTGCTCTTCGACCTTGTACTCAGCGGCCCATGCCTCGGCAGGGGTCATGTGCTTGCCGTCAGCGCGCTTGGGCAGCGTGCGATGGCGGTGCTCGTGGTTGTACTCATGCACAGCCTTCTCGACCGCATCAATGAACTGCTGCCACGTGGGCACTTTGGAGCTGAGCACCACCACCTCGCCCGACTGCTGCGCGCGGCGCACGGCGCGCTGCTCTTTCTGCAACTCGGCCGCTACCTTGCGGAAGGTGCCTCCATCAACGTCCTTGCCCTGGTAGGTGGCGAAGTTGCGGGCGCAGTTGATACCCACCGTTTGCCACAGGCGCTCAATGCCCCCGTGGCCTTGCGGCTTGCCCGCGATGCCGGTGCGATGGTCGATGCCCAGCCGAGCGCAGAACCCGTCAATCGGGCAATCCATCTGCTTGGCGGTTTCACCGGCACCGTTGTCGCCGTAGAGGATGGCGGGCACACCCCACTGGCCTACTGCATGCCGCAAGGCATCGCCCACCGCACGCACGTTCTCCGACAGGTTCACCGACCAGCCCGTGACCATCCGGGTCTTGGCATCCAGAGTCACGGTCAGCTCGGGGGCGAACGGTGCACCGTGATCCGGGTGGCGCACCTTGGCTTTAAACGTGTGACCGTCAATCAGGGCGACGTCGTTGGCCTTCAGGACCGAGGTGTCGCGCCATTTGAAGGGCAGTTGTGCGTCGCGCTGCGCACCGGGTGCGAAGCGGGCCTTGATCAATGCGGTGTTGGCCTGGTGGCTCTTGCCAAACTTGTCCAGGGCGCGGCGTGCACGGGCGTAAAGGGCCTTCCAGGTATCGAAGTCCCGGCCGAGCTGGCGGGTCACTTCCTTGGCTGCGCCTGTGAGCTTGCGGAACCGGGCGTCCCGGCTGTGATACAGGCCGAGCACTGCGGCCACGTCCTGCTCCACGTCTTGCAGAGCTGGCTCTGGTGCTGGTGCGGGCAGCAGGCCCCACCAGCCCTCGGCGCGGTAAATGCCCAGGTACCGCTCCAACGTGCGGGCGCTGACCTGGTCAGCTCGGGCGCGCTGGTTGGCCTTGCGCGCAGTGGCCTGCAGCTCGGCGCTGGCCTGGCCGCTGGCGAGCTGAAGGGCCACCAAGTTGCAGGCGCGCTTGATGCCGTGCACGGACTCCAAGTCCAGCACCATGTTCACCAGCAGCATGCGGGCGTCAGCCGTAGCCTTGTCGGTCAGGCTGGGT
>NZ_QAIH01000088.1 GCF_003060895.1 Acidovorax sp. HMWF029
CCAGCCCGGCCGCCGTTCAGGCCGCTTGAATCACCCACACGAAGGAGAGCACCATGTACAGCATCCCTTTACGCAGCCGCACCGCCGCCGGGCTGGCCTTTCAGCGCTGGCTGGTTCATCGGCTGGCCAGTTTGGCATCGGCCGGTTGACCGCCCGCACGAACGCAACGCCAGAACCAGAAACAACAATGCCCCGACCAGCGGGGCATTGCATGGGGACCTGGACGAAGGTTTACTGCGAATCAGGCCTTCACATCCAGCAGCGAACCCATCATCTCGTCCTGCGTCTTGATGGTCTGCAGGTTGGCCTTGAAGGCATAGGTGGCCGACATCTGCTCCACCGCCTCTTTTTCGAGTGCCACACCCTCGGCCTCTTGCTGGCGCTGCACCGTGGCGCGCACGCCGGCGCTGTCGGCGGCCTCTTCCTGCGCCACCACCTGGCGGCGGTAGTTAGGGGTGTTCATGTTGGCCACGTTGTTGGCCGACGCATCCAGCCGCAACTGGGCGGCCTGAAGGCCCGAACTGCCAATCGAAGAAATGGTTGCCATCGTATTCCCCGGGAATGAAGCGCCAAAGAACTGGCATTGTCCGCCTGCGCCGCCGCGCAGGCAAGCCAGGGCGATCAACCATGCGCCTGCAGCAGGCATTGCGCAAACGCCTGTGCCGCCCTCGGCGGTTGCGGCGACTTGCGCAGCACGCTCACAAACTGGCAGCGGTAGTGAAACTGCGCGGGCAACACCGCCTGCATGAGCCCCTGGCGCTCGAAGCCTTCGGCGTAGTGGTCGGGCAGAAAACCCAGGTAGCGGCCCGACAGGATCAGCGTGGCGATCGACTCCTGATCGAACCCCGTGGCCTTGCGCGGCAGGCGTGTGCTGTGGCTCAGCTCCATATTGGGCGAGTGGTAGCCCAGGCCCGCAAACTGGTAGGCGCGCAATGATTCCCAGGTGAGCGCTGCGTGGTCGCTGCCAAACAGCGGGTGGCGTGCGCCGCAGTACAGCAGCATGGTTTCGGCAAACAGGTCGGCGTAGACCAGGCTTTGCGAGGTGCGGTGCGCAGGGATGATGCCCACATGGAAGCTGCCGTCGATGAGCCCGCGCTCGATGGCCGGGATGGAGGCCACGTGCATCTGCAGGCTCACCTCGGGCGCCTGGCTGGCAAACAGCGCAATCGCATCGCCGATGTGCGCAGCGGGGTTGCTGGCGGTCTTGTCGAACACCGCCACTTCCAGCCGCCCCCCCATGCGGCGGTGGATGTCGTCGATGCTGCTGCGAAAGCTGTCCACGGCGGACAGCAGGCGCAGGGTTTCGTCGTAGACGCGCTGGCCCTCGGCGGTGAGGGCAAAACCGGCGCGCCCCCGGCGGCACAGGGTGAGGCCCAGGCGGGTTTCCAGGTCTTTCATGTGGCGGCTCACGGTGCTGGTGCCGATGTTCAGCTCCAGCTCGGCCGCCGACATGCCGCCGCACTCCACCACCGCCTTGAACACCTGCAACAAGCGCAGGTCCATGTCGCTCAACTGGCCCAGCACGGCGCGGTGTTTGATGGGCGGCGGAGTGGCAGGAACTGGCGCGGGGGCTTTTACTTGCATAAATCACCAAGTAAACATTGATATTTGATTATTTGAGAGATTAACAGGCGGCGCAACAATGGCCCACGTTTTGCCCCCGCTCCCTGGGGGCTGCCTGCCTTTTGTCGCCGCCTTTGCACTGGAGAACCCCATGAGCTTCGTCAACATCGAAAAACCCGCCGCTGGTGCCGAAGGCCCCCGCATGGACGCCGAATGGCTGGACGCGCACTGGATGCCCTACACCGGCAACCGCCAGTTCAAGGCCAACCCGCGCATGATCGTGGAGGGCAGCGGTGCCTACTACACGGACTCCGAAGGGCGCAAGATCTTTGACGGCCTCTCGGGCCTGTGGTGCGCGGGCCTGGGCCATGGCCGCCGCGAGATCGCCGAAGCCATTGGCAAGCAGGCGATGAAGCTGGACTACGCACCCGCTTTCCAGTTTGGCCACCCGCTGTCGTTCGAGCTGGCCAACCGCGTGAAGGAACTGACGCCTGCAGGGCTGGACTATGTGTTCTTCACCGGTTCGGGCTCCGAGTCGGCCGACACGTCTCTGAAGATGGCCCGCGCC
Source organism: Acidovorax sp. HMWF029 (assembly GCF_003060895.1). GTDB lineage: Bacteria > Pseudomonadota > Gammaproteobacteria > Burkholderiales > Burkholderiaceae_C > Acidovorax. The sequence continues at coordinate 2,132 of NZ_QAIH01000088.1, forward strand.
TACTGGCGTGCCAAGGGCCAGGGCACCAAGACGCGCCTCATCGGCCGCGAAAAGGGCTACCACGGCGTGAACTTTGGCGGCATCTCTGTGGGCGGCATCGTGGCCAATCGCAAGCTGTTTGGCCAAGGCGTGGAAGCCGACCACCTGCCCCACACCCAGCCGCCCGCAGGCTCGTTCCACAAGGGCATGCCGCCCACGGGCAAGGAACTGGCCGACCGCTTGCTGGAAGTGATTGCGCTGCACGACGCATCGAACATCGCCGCCGTGATCGTCGAGCCCTTCTCGGGCTCGGCCGGTGTGGTGATCCCGCCCGTGGGCTACCTGCAGCGCCTGCGCGAAATCTGCACGCAAAACAACATCTTGTTGATTTTTGACGAGGTGATCAGCGGTTTTGGCCGCAGCGGCGCATGGACGGGTGCCGAGGCTTTTGGCGTGACGCCCGACATCCTGAACTTTGCCAAGCAGGTCACCAACGGCGCGCAGCCGCTGGGGGGTGTGGTGGCCAGCAAGGAGATCTACGACACCTTCATGGCGGCAGGCGGCCCCGAGTACATGCTGGAGTTCCCGCATGGCTACACCTACTCGGCCCACCCCGTGGCCTGCGCGGCGGGCATTGCGGCGCTCGACATACTGCAAAACGAAGACATGATCGGCCGCGTCAAAGCCCTGGCCCCGTACTTCGAGCAGGCTGTGCACAGCCTCAAGGGCGCCAAGCATGTGGCCGACATCCGCAACTTTGGCCTGGCGGCCGGCTTCACCATTGCGGCGCTGCCCGGCGAGCCTGCCAAGCGCCCCTATGAAATCGCCATGAACTGCTGGAAGAAGGGCTTTTACGTGCGCTACGGTGGCGACACCATCCAGCTGGCACCGCCCTTCATCAGCACCCAGGCAGAAATCGACCGCCTGATCAGCGCCCTGGGCGACGCCCTGCACGAAACCGCCTGAGCCTAGTCCGCCTGCCCATCGATCCAATGCGCATTGCCATCCTCACGTTCGACGCCTTCAATGACCTGGATTCGCTGGTCGCGTTCGGCATGCTCAATCGCATTGCGCTGCTGGGCGACACGGACTGGCGGGTGCGCATTGCCAGCCCCACGCCGCGCGTCACGTCCATGAACGGGCTGACCATCGATGCACACGAGGACCTGAGCCAGCTGGCTGAGGCCGACGCGGTGCTGGTGGGCAGCGGCATGAAGACGCGTGAGGTGGCCAACACCCCCGCGCTGATGGAACAGCTAAGGGTGCTGAACCCCGCCCGCCAGTTGCTGGCGGCGCAGTGCTCTGGCACCTTCTTGCTGGGCCGCCTGGGTCTGCTCAGCGGCACGCCCGCCTGCACGGACCTGACCAGCAAGCCCTGGGTGGTGGAGTCGGGCGTGGACGTGGTGCCGCGCGCCTTTGCGGCCCACGGCAACGTGGCCACGGCGGGCGGGTGCCTGGCGTCGCAGTACCTGGTGGCGTGGCTGATTGCGCGCCTGAAGGGGCTGGAGGCCGCGCGCGAAGTGCTGCACTACTTTGCCCCGGTAGGTGAGAAGCAGGCGTTCATCGACCGGGCGCTGGGCCATGTATTGGCCTCGCTGGAACCTCAGAGGGCTTGATACTCACATTTTTATAGCAACTTCTGCTTACCAGACGCGCGCAGACAGCATTTTTTTACTTGAAATTACCATGAACCACGACAAGAACGTCACCACCACCATCGGCCACCTGATCGACGGCAAGCTCGTTGCAGACACCGAGCGCACGCAGCCCGTGTTCAACCCCGCCACAGGCCAATCGACCACCAGCGTGGCCCTTGCGAGCAAGGCCACGGTCGAAGCCGCCATTGCCTCAGCCGAGGCGGCCTTTCCGGCCTGGCGCAACACGCCGCCCTTGAAGCGCGCGCGTGTGATGAGCAAGCTCAAAGTGCTGCTCGAAGAGAACGCCGACAAGATCGCCGCCCTGATCACCGCCGAACACGGCAAGGTGCTGGCCGACGCGCATGGAGAGCTGCAGCGCGGCATCGAGAACGTGGAATACGCCAGCTACGCGCCCGAACTGCTCAAGGGCGAGCACAGCCGCAACGTGGGTCCTAGCATCGACAGCTGGAGCGAGTTCCAGGCGCTGGGTGTCACCGCAGGCATCACCCCCTTCAACTTCCCCGCCATGGTGCCGCTGTGGATGTGGCCCATGGCCGTGGCCTGCGGCAACACCTTCGTGCTCAAGCCGTCTGAGCGCGACCCTTCGTCCACCCTGTTCATCGCCCAGCTCGCGCTGGAAGCGGGTCTGCCACCCGGCGTACTCAACGTGGTCAACGGCGACAAGCTCGCCGTGGACACGCTGCTGCAAGACCCGCGCGTCAAGGCCGTGAGCTTTGTGGGTTCCACCCCCATTGCCGAATACATCTACGCTGAAGGCTGCAAACACGGTAAGCGCGTGCAAGCCCTGGGCGGTGCCAAGAACCACGCCGTGCTGATGCCCGACGCAGATGTGGACAACGCCGTGAGCGCGCTCATGGGGGCAGCGTATGGATCGTGCGGCGAGCGCTGCATGGCCATTCCGCTGCTGGTGGCCGTGGGCGACGAGGTGGGTGACGCCGTGATCGCGGGCCTCAAGACCGAAATCGCCAAGATGAAGGTCGGCCCCGGCACCGACAACAGCAACGACATGGGCCCGCTGGTGACCAAGCCGCACTTCGAGAAAGTGAAGGCCTATGTGGACAGTGGCGTGGCAGAAGGCGCCACGCTAGTGGTCGATGGCCGCAGCGTGAAGGTGGCGGGCCATGAGGAAGGCTACTTCCTGGGCGCCTGCCTGTTCGACAACGTCAAGCCCGGCATGAAGATTTACCAGGAAGAAATCTTCGGCCCCGTGCTCGGCGTGGTGCGCGTGAAGACGCTGCAAGAAGCCATGCAGCTCATCAACGACCACGAGTACGGCAACGGCACCTGCATCTTCACCCGCGATGGCGAGGCGGCCCGCTACTTCACCGACCACATCCAGGTCGGCATGGTGGGTGTGAACGTGCCCCTGCCCGTGCCGGTGGCCTACCACTCGTTTGGTGGCTGGAAGCGCAGCCTGTTCGGCGACCTGCACGCCTACGGCCCGGACGCCGTGCGCTTTTACACGAAGCGCAAGACCATCACCCAACGCTGGCCATCGGCGGGCGTGCGCGAGGGGGCGGTGTTCAGCTTTCCGAGTAGCCGCTGAGCTCGACCCCTCAGTTCCTTGAACCACACAACGCCCTGCAGCCCTGTTGCAGGGCGTTTTTGCTGGTGCGACTGATTGGGTGAGATTCGGTCAACAGTGATCCACCCATATAAGCAGATTCGCTTACTAGGGTTTTTACCGCCCGCCCCCTACAATCGCTGACCCTTACAAAGCTGACAGCCCGCTGCAGCCCCCTGCGGCACGGTTTTTTGCTCCCATCCTGACTGATTGACTGCGCTGGAGACATTGAATGCCCGAGAACACCACGGCCGAGAACAACAACAGCAGCTCCGACAAACGCGCCCAGTTGCGCCGTGCCGCTCTTGAGTACCACGAGTTTCCCAAGCCCGGCAAGCTGGCGATTGCTGCCACCAAGCAGATGATCAACCAGCACGATCTCGCGCTGGCGTACTCGCCCGGTGTGGCCGCCCCCTGCGAAGAGATCGTCAAAGACCCGGCCAATGCTTTCCGCTACACCTCGCGCGGCAACCTGGTGGCCGTGATCTCCAATGGCACCGCCGTGCTGGGCCTGGGCGACATCGGAGCCCTGGCCTCCAAGCCGGTGATGGAAGGCAAGGCCGTCCTGTTCAAGAAGTTCGCCGGCGTGGACGTATTCGACATCGAGATCGACGAGAAGGACCCCGCAAAGCTGGTGGAAGTGATCGCGGCGCTGGAGCCAACCTTTGGCGCCGTGAACCTCGAAGACATCAAGGCCCCGGATTGCTTTTACGTGGAGCGGGAGCTGCGCAAGCGCATGAAGATCCCGGTCTTCCACGACGATCAGCACGGCACGGCCATCACGGTGGCCGCCGCCATCGTGAACGCGCTCAAGGTTGCCAACAAGAAGATCGAGGACGTGAAGCTCGTGACCAGCGGTGCGGGCGCAGCCGCCCTGGCCTGCCTGAATCTGCTGCTCAAGGTGGGCGTACAGCGCAAGAACGTGTTCGTCACCGACCTGGCTGGCGTGGTCTATGAAGGCCGCGAAGAGCTGATGGATGACGACAAGCGCCAGTTCATGCAAAAAACCGACGCGCGCAAGCTGGCCGAGGTGATGGTGGGCGCGGACGTGTTCCTGGGCCTGTCGGCGGGCAATGTGCTCAAGCCAGAGATGGTGGCCACCATGGCCGAGCGCCCGGTGATCTTCGCGCTGGCCAACCCCAACCCCGAGATCACGCCCGAGCTGGCGCATAGCGTGCGCAGCGACATCATCATGGCCACGGGGCGGTCGGACTATCCGAACCAGGTCAACAACGTCCTGTGCTTCCCCTACATCTTCCGGGGTGCGCTCGACTGCGGCGCCACCACCATCACCGATGAGATGGAAATTGCCGCAGTGCACGCGATTGCCGAGCTGGCACAGGCCGAGCAAAGCGAAGTGGTCGCCGCAGCCTACGTGGGCGAGAAGCTGACGTTTGGCCCCGAGTACCTCATCCCCAAGCCGTTTGATCCGCGCCTGATGATGAAGATCGCGCCCGCAGTGGCCCAGGCAGCCATGGACAGCGGTGTGGCTCAGCGCCCGATTGCCGACATGGACGCCTACCGCGACCGGCTGCAGACCTTTGTGTATGCCTCGGGCACGACGATGAAGCCTATCTTCGATGCGGCCCGCAATGCCGCGAAGAAGCGTGTGGCCTATGCCGAAGGTGAAGAGGAGCGCGTGTTGCGCGCCGCGCAGATCGTGGTGGACGAGCGAGTGGCCCGTCCGACGCTGATAGGCCGCCCGGCCATCATCGCCCAGCGCATCGAAAAGTTTGGCCTGCGCCTGAAGGAAGGCGTGGACTACGACGTGGTCAACACCGACTTCGATCACCGCTACCACGACTTCTGGCAGACGTACCACCGCATGACGGAGCGCAAGGGCATCACCCAGCAGGTCGCCAAGATCGAGATGCGCCGCCGCCTCACACTGATCGGCGCGATGATGCTGCACAAGGGCGAGGTGGACGGCCTGATCTGCGGCACCTGGGGCACCACCGCCAACCACCTGCTGTACATTGACCAAGTGATCGGCAAACACGCGGGCGGCGCCGACAGCACCGCGCAGGATGTGCCGGTGTACGCGTGCATGAACGGCCTGATGCTGCCCGGCCGCCAGGTGTTCCTGGTGGATACCCACGTCAACTACGACCCCACACCCCAGGAGCTGGCAGAGATCACCGCCCTTGCGGCCGAGGAAATGATGCGTTTTGGTATCAAGCCCAAGGCCGCGCTGCTTTCGCACTCCAACTTCGGCACCAGCAATCACCCGAGCGCCGTAAAGATGCGCCAGACGCTGGACTTGCTGCGCCAGCAGGCGCCCTGGCTGGAAGTGGATGGTGAAATGCATGGCGATGTGGCGCTGGACGGCAAGGCCCGCACGGCCCTGATGCCCAGCAGCGAACTCACGGGCGACGCCAATCTGCTGGTGTTTCCCAACATTGATTCCGCCAACATTGCCTACAACCTGCTCAAGACCGCAGCCGGTGGCGGCATTGCGATCGGCCCCGTGCTGCTGGGTGCGGCCAAGCCCGTCCACATCCTGACACCCAGCGCCACCGTTCGCCGGATTGTCAATATGACAGCTTTGACAGTGGCCGATGCCAACGTTTCGAGATAAGCCCAAATGCGGTAGCAAGTGCTAACTTAAGGTACTTGATCAACCCTTCAGCGTCTGCCCAATCTTTGTGCAGACGCTTGCTTTTTGGGGGCCGTTGAGCGACACTAGCGGCTCGAAATTTCGGGTTAACCCGTAGTTTCTGAAAGGTTCGTTGATGTTGAAGGCTGTTGCCACCCGGGCGCGCAGAGCAGGGTTTTTGTGTCTTTTGGGTGTTGCGTTCGTGTTGTCCCCGGCAATGGGGTATGCACGAAATACCTCGTCTACCGGCGGCGCCATCCCCCCCATCGCATTGGCAGAGTTGCCGCCCCAAGGGCGAGATACTTATGCGCTGATCCGTGAAGGAGGGCCCTTTCCGTATGACAAGGACGGAACAGTTTTCGGCAACCGCGAGCGGCTGTTGCCCGCCCACAAGCGGGGCTACTACCGTGAATACACCGTCAGAACACCAGGATCGCGCAACCGGGGAGCCCGGCGCATCGTGTGTGGCGGCAAGCAACCCCGGACGCCGGACGCCTGCTACTACACCAGCGATCACTACGCCAGTTTTCGCGAAATCGTCGAGTGACACCCGTTGCGCTGCACGCAGGCCAGAGATACGCTGGCAGCGGTCAGCGCGCCCCCTTGAATCCCCCACCCGCAGGCTGCATTCCGCAGCCCTGCGGAGAGCCAGCAGTTTGTGGACTTTAAAAAGAAAGAGTAGCGGAGATGCAGACGCCACTTCGTAAAGACCTGGAAACGCCACTGCGTGGCGTGCGCACCAACATCGTGCAGTCCATTCGCGCCTTCCGCGTACAGGACCTGCAGGATGCGGCCACCTCCATGGGTCATCATTTCTTGTATGCCAACCTGGCCCACGCGCAGTCCAAGCAGGATGTGTTGGACCTGATTGCCGCCCAGTTCACCTTCCCGTCGCATTTCGGCAAGAACTTCGACGCGTTGTACGACTGCATGACGGACCCCTTGCACAAATCGGGCCCGCAGCCAGGGTTCATCGTGGTGCTGGAGCAGATCCCCGCCACGGCCAAGTTCGACAAGGAAGCACGCGAGCAGCTGCTCGACATCTTCCGCGATGCGGCGGACTACTGGGGCGATCGCAAGATTCCGTTCCGGTGTTTCTATTCTTTTCTGTAGCCCGTTCTGCATCCACCAGCCAAGCAGAACGGGCGAATGAGGCTACCGGCGCCCAGGAGGTCAAGGGTATAGAGATCCACGCGGAATCCGCCGAGAAGATGCCGACCGACAAGCTCGTGGATGTCTCCCCCATGGCGCTGCGCATGAGCAGCCCTTTCAACGCGGGCTACTGGCTTTCGGCGGCTTGAATTCGGTACATCCTCCTTCTCTCGAATTGCTGCGCAATTCGGGAAGGAGGACGACACCAGCGCGGCGGCGGGGCGGCCCTGGCGCGGTGTCAGTGCCTGGGCCGTGCTGGTTGCCACAACAGTGGCGAAATGAGGCGCCGAAGCTGCAAGCGCGACGCCATCACATGCAGAGTGAGCAGCATCGCCCGATACGCCATTGCATCTACAGCCCCAATGGCGCCCTGCGCGCGCTCATCAAGCGCCAACAGCTATCAATTTAAGAGCAAACCTGCGCCAGCGCCACATATTCAGCCACGGGCACTTCCTCGGCTCTGCGCTGGGTGTCAAAGTGGCCAGCGAACTGGCGCACCTCCAGCCAGCGACCCAGGGTGTGGCGCAGCAGCTTGCGGCGCTGGCTGAAGGCGACCTGCACCAATTCCTCCAGCACGGGCACCGACAGCGGTGCTGGCTCGGCATGGGGCACCATGCGCACCACAGCGCTGTCCACGCGCGGGGGTGGGTCGAAGCTCTCAGGCGGCACGAAAAGCACGTTCTCCATGGCATAGCGCCACTGCAGCATCACCGACAGGCGGCCGTAGTCGCCGGTGGCAGGGTTGGCCACCATGCGGTCGATGACCTCTTTTTGCAGCATGAAGTGCTGGTCTTCGATGGCCTGAACATGCCCAAGCAGGTGGAACAGGATGGGCGTGGAGATGTTGTAGGGCAGGTTGCCCACCACGCGCAGCCGCAATCCGGGCTGGCCGGTCTTCTCGCGCAGGGCCTGCGCCAGAGCCGTGAAATCCACCTTCAAAACGTCGGACTCGATCACGTCAAGCTGCCCATGCAGACGCAGGCGCAGTGCCAGGTCGCGGTCCAGCTCGATGACGGTGAGGCGCCCCAGGCGCTCCACCAGGGGCTGAGTAAGAGCAGCCAGGCCCGGCCCTATTTCGACCATGGGCTGGCCCGGCAGGGGGGCGATGGCCGAGACGATGCCATCGATGATGCCGTGGTCGGACAGAAAATGCTGCCCGAAGCGCTTGCGAGGGATATGTTTCAACGCGGCCTTACCTGTTGTCGTGTCTGAGAGTGCTGGGAGCGATAGCGTGTGCTGCACTCACTGCGGCGGGTCGCGGTATTCCACGTACGCCCGGCCACGCAGTTCCTGCGCCCAGGTGGCGTAGGCTTCGTCGAGTTTCTTCTCGCGCACGGCGCCGCGCGCCATCTCGCGCTGCTCACGCTGGCTCAGCTTGGCCTCGCGGCGCTCCAGCAGCTGGACCAGGTGCACGCCAAAACGCGAGACCAGCGGCTCGCTGATGTCGCCGGGCTTGAGGGTGTCCAGGGCCTGTTCGAACTCGGGCACATACCGGCCCGGGCTGGCCCAGCCCAGATCTCCGCCGTCCTTGGCGCTACCGTCTTGCGAATGCTCGCGCGCCAGCGCCGCAAAATCGGCCTGGCCAGCGAGCACGCGGCGGCGGTAGTCGGCCAGGCGAGCGACAGCGGCAGTCTCGGACAGCTGGGGACCGGTGCGCAGCAGAATGTGGCGGGCGTGGTTCTGCACCACGGTGGCGGGCATGCCTGCCGTGACCCTTTCCACAACCTTGAGCACGTGAAAACCCGCCGGGGACCGCACAGGGCCCACGATGGAGCCGACGGGCAGGCCCAGCGTGGAGTTCACAAACAGCTCGGGGTACCGGTCTGCCGGGCGCAGGCCCAGCAGGCCGCCCGCGCGCTGCCCTTCTGCGGCGTCAGAAAACTCGCGCGCCACGGCAGCAAAGTCCTCACCAGCGCGCACCTTGTCGGCCGCGCGCTGGGCCCGCGCCTGGCGTTCGGCCACCTGCACGGGGCTGGCGTTCTCGGGCACCAGCACCAGAACATGGCCCAGGTTGATTTCCATCGCGGCGGGGTCTGTGCCTTTTTGCTCGTCGCGCAAGTACTGGTCCACGTCCAGGTCGGTCACCTTCACCCGTGCCTCTACCTCGCGTTCGCGCAGGCGTTGCTGCAGCAGCTGGTTGCGCAGCTCTTCGCGAAAGCGCTCACGGCTCAGGCCGTCACGGCCCAGGCGCGCATACAGCTGCTCCACGGTCATGTCGTTCTGGCGGGCCACGCCCTGTTCTGCCTGCGCCACTGCCACATCGTCCACCTTGATGCCCGATTCGCGTGCCTGCTGGATCTGCACCTTCTCCAGAATGATGCGTTCCAGCACTTCACGGGCGAGCAGGTCGCGCGGGGGCATGGCGCCACCCTGCTTGGCCAACTGGGCCTCGGCACGCACAAGGCGCGAGCGCACCTCGTAGTTGGTCACGGGCTCGGAGTTGACCACCGCCACGATGAAGTCAGCCGTGCGGGGCGCCGCGCCCGCGCCGGGCTCTGGCAGCGTGATCGACGGCGCTACCGGTGGGCGCGCCGAGGGCGCGGACAGGCCGCTTTTTCCGGACGGCGATGCCCCCGACGGGCGCAGCCCCTGCGCCGCAGCGCCCTGCATGCTCATGGAGGCCAGGGTGGCAAGGGCCAGTGCAAAAACTCGGTGGTTCATGGCGTTAGTCGTAGTTGCTGAAACGGCTGGGCGTGGAGACCTGCTCGCGCAGGTTTTGGTAGCGCGGCACGTTGTTCTTGAAGGTTTCCAGCGGGCTGGAGCCCAGGCTGAGGCGGGAGAATCCCACAAATTCGATCTGGAACAGCAGGCGGGTGTTGGACGTGGTCACGCTGCTTTGCAGGCGCTCCAGCACCACGCGGCCGATCCAGCAGCAGCTGTCGTATTCAAAGCCCACCACAGTGTCCACCAGCTTGCGATCTTGCAGACTGTAGTTCAGGCGACCCACGCTGTACCAACGCCCGCCGCCCTGGCCACGGCCTGCGCCCAGGTCCTTGCCCTTGTCGCCCCACAGGTCGTTCAGGGGCCATTGCCAGCCGATATCGATCTGCTCGCTGGTGCCGCGCTGCAGGCGGTAGGCCGCGCTCACGGTGCGGTAGTTGCCCGGGCTGTAGCGCGCGCCGATGGTCGAGCGGATGGAGCGGCCCGTCTTGGGGTTGTACTGCACGGTGGAGTCAAAACCCCACTGTGGCGTCCAGGTGATGCCCGCACCCAGCAGCAGGTCGGACAGGCGCTCGCTCACGGGGGCTACGCCCGGCAGAGTGACCTTCTGGTCTGAAAAACGCAGGCGCTGGGCAATGCCAAAACGTGCCGCCTCGGCGCCGGTGTTCGGGTCCAGCAGGCGCGTGGTCACGCCCAGCGTGAGCAGGTTGTTGTCTGCCAGCCGGTCGTTGCCGCCGAAGGCGTTCTCGGTGTAGATGGTGGCAAAGTTGAAGTCGTTGGCGGCCGTGTCATACACCGGCAGGCGGCTCTGGTCGCGGTAAGGCGTGTAGGTGTAGAACGCTCGCGGCTCCAGCGTCTGCAAAAAGGCGCGGCCAAAGTAGGCGGCGTCGCGCTCGAACACCAGACCGCTGTCCAGGCTGAAGGTGGGCAACGTGCGGCTCGCCGAGCGGTCGCCGTTGGACAAGGGGGTGTCGAATTGGTAAGCGGTGGCGTGCAGTTGCAGGCGTGGCGTGATGAAGCCACCGGGCGACAGGAACGGTCGGCTGATCTGCGCCATCGCGTAGCTGCGGTCAGCGTTGGGCTGCCCTGTGAGGGAACGCGCGGCCTGAAAGCGTGTGGCATCGAGCTCCACGCTGGCATCCAGACCGCCGCCCAGCTGCGATGGGGCATAGCGCCACTGCAGCTGCGGCATGCGGTCATAGGGCGGCACGATGGGCGAGTTCACGTCCTGCAGCGTCTGCCACTTCAGGGTACGGACGCGGGCGCTCATGTCGTTGCGGGCCCAGGACAGCGTGGCGTCGCCGGGCAGCAGGCGCTGGCGCAGCGGCTCGGAGGCGCGGCCAAAGTCGCGCCAGTAGTTGTCGTCGCTCACGCGGTTGATATTCAGGTTCAGGCCCAGGCCACCCATGCCGGTGTCAAAAGCGCCTTGGTGCTGGCCCGAGAAGCTCCAGCGCAGGCGGTCGCGCAGGCGGTCGGCGGGCATCACGTCCGCGCTGATCTGGCCCGAGTACGTGGGCTCCAGGTAGCGGAACTCGCCGCCCAGGTTGGCGCCACGTTTGGTCATGAGCGCTGCGCGCAGCGTGGCATCGCGGTTGGGGGCGATATTCCAGTAATAGGGCTGGATATAGGCCACACCGTCGCGGCTATCAAGACCGATGGTGGGCGGCAGCAGACCCGACTTGCGCTTGTCCGAGAGCGGGAAGGTGATGTACGGAACGGGCAGCACCGAGATGCCCTTGAACTCCAGCACAGCGTCCTCGGCCGTGCCCACTTCCTCTTCGTTGTCCAGGCGCAGCGTGCCCGCGCGCAGCACCCAGTCGGGCTCCCAGCTCTCTGCGTTGCCACGCTCACAGGTGGTGTAGGTGGCGTTGTGCACTACGGCCCGGTAGCGATCGACGAAGTCCACGCGCGTGGCGTCGCCATGCGCCTGCGTGGCCAGAAACTTATAACGCGCTTCGCTGAAGAAGCCCTCAAACGCATCCACCCGCAGCTCCAGCGCCGTGCCCTCGTAGACATTGCCCGCACGGTTGATGCGTACCTTGCCGCTGGCCTTGGCCAAGTCTTCTGGCACGTTGTAGTCCAGCCGATCGGCATGGATCACGGTGTCGCCACGGCGCAGCTCGGCATTGCCCTCAATGAGCGCGTTCAGGTCGGTCTGGCCACTGATGTGATCGCCCTTCACAAACACGGGCAGCTGAGGCCGCACGGCGTCCGGTATCTTCTCTTGCAGCAAGGGCGAGGTGCGCAGCGCAGGCGGGGCGTCCCAGGCGCTGGGCGCTGTACCCTGGGCCAGGGCCGCCAGCGGCCAGCTGCAGCAGGCCAGCGCCACGCCGTAGGCCAGTGTGCGCGGCACCGGGGCGCGCAAGTGCGCAACCTGTGC
>NZ_QAIH01000089.1 GCF_003060895.1 Acidovorax sp. HMWF029
GGTCACGCCCGAGAGTTTTCCGCTGCTCATGTCCATCTTCTTTCTGGCGGCCATCATCGTCGGCGGCATGGGCTCCATCCTGGGCGGCATCCTGGGCGCGGTGTTCATGACCATGGTGCCCGAGCTGCTCAAGCTCGTCGTGGGCCTGCTGCCTGGCGGCACGGAACTCACCGTATTCCTATCGCCCGTGCGCACCGTGATCTTTGGCCTGCTCATCATCGGTTTTCTCGTCTTCGAGCCCCATGGCCTGGCCGAAGTGTGGCGGCGCGTCCGTCGTTTCTTCCATCTCTGGCCTTTCAGAAACTAAACATCCAGGAGACACGCATGCACAAGACACCCACCTGCCCACGCCGCCGCACACTGCTGGCCGCCGCTGGCGCCGCAGCACTGACCAGCCCGCTGTCGGTGCTGGCGCAGTCGAACGAAGACATCGTGATTGGCGGCTCCATTCCGCTCACCGGCGTGTTCGCATTTGCAGGTGTGGGCATCAACGCGGGCATTGGCGACTACGTGAAGATGGTCAACGACGCAGGCGGCATCAAAGGCCGCAAGCTCAAGTACGTGCCTGAGGACACGGGCTACAAGGTCGATGTGTCAGTGGCTGCGTACAAAAAAATCACCAGCCAGAACAAGGTCCATCTGTACTACGGCGACTCCACGGGCTTCTCCAAAACCATCAACCCCGAGCTGGACCGCGCGGGCACCACGCTGATGGCCGGGGCCTCGTTCGCGTCCGAACTCAACGACCCTGCCAAGTACCCGAACCAGTTCCTCGTGGGCCCCGACTACACCGAGATGTTCGGCATCCTGCTCAAGCACATCGCCAAAGAGAAGCCCGGCGCCAAGGTGGCGTTTGTGTACTCCGACTCTGAGTTTGGCCGCGATCCCATCGAAAAAAGCGAGGCCGAAGCCAAGAAACTTGGCCTGTCGGTGCCCGTCAAGATCATGACGCCCGCTGGCAGCGTGGATGTGTCCACCGAAGTCATCAAGCTGCGGCGCGCTGCGCCCGACTACACCATCTTCCACGGCTACATCCTCGCGCCCATTCCCGAGTTCATCACCCAGGGCAAGCAGCAAGGCATGACGAGCAAGTGGATGGGCACCTTCTGGACCATGGACAGCTCCACCGTGATGAAGATGGGCGAGGCCGCTGACGGCTTCATGGGCGTGATGCCCTATCGCTACTACTACGACACCGAGAAAGCGCCCATGCTGGAGAAGATCCGCGCGCTACGGCCCGAGTACCAGAGCACGGCCTACATCCAGGGCTTCCTGGCCGCCATGCTGTTCACCGAGGCAGCAAAGCGCACGCTGGATGCGGGCAAACCACTGGACGGCAAGAACCTCAAGGCCGCACTCAACAGCATCAAAGACTTCGACACCGGCGGGCTGATCGGCGTGCCGATCACCATCAGCGGCAATTCGATCCCGGTGGGCCGCGTGTACCGTGCCGACATGAAGGCCCAGAAGATGGTCGCCGCTTCCGACTGGATCAAACTCTGACCTTGTCTGCGCCATGACCCAGCCAACCCCGGCCCACGTCCTCGAAGTCAACAACATCGAGGTCATCTACAACAAGGTGGTGCAGGCCCTGCGCGGCCTGTCGCTGGCTGTGCCGCGTGGGCAGATCGTAGCGCTGTTGGGCAGCAACGGGGCGGGCAAAAGCACCACGCTCAAGGCGATCTCGGGCCTGCTGGCGCTGGAGGATGGTGTGGTCGAAAGCGGCAGCATCCACTTCAACGGGCAGCCCACGGCGGCGGTGGCCCCGCAGCAACTGGTGCGCAACGGCCTGAGCCATGTGATGGAAGGCCGCCGCGTGTTTGAAGACCTCACGGTCGAAGAGAACCTGGTGGCGGCGACCTATGCACTCACCGGGCGCAGCGGTGCAACGCCGGATTTCGATCTGGTCTACAGCTACTTCCCGCGCCTGCATGAGCGGCGCAAGGGCCTGGCCGGGTACCTGTCAGGCGGCGAGCAGCAGATGCTGGCCATCGGCCGCGCACTCATCGCGCAACCCCAGCTCATCCTGCTCGACGAGCCCTCCCTGGGCTTGTCTCCCAAGCTGGTCGAAGACATCTTCACCATCATCGCGCGCATCAACGCCGAGCGTGGCACGAGCATGCTGCTGGTGGAGCAGAACGCCACCGTGGCGCTGGCCGTGGCGCACCGGGGCTACATCATGGAGAACGGCAAGATCGTAATCGACGGCACGGCCGAACGGCTGGCCAACGACCCCGATGTGCGCGAGTTCTACCTGGGCATGGGTGGTGGTGGCGAAGCGAAAAGCTTCAAAGACATCAAGCACTACAAGCGCCGTAAAAGGTGGCTGTCGTAATGAACATGCATGCCCTCCCCGACCTCACCCTGCCCCAGATGCTGCGCGAACGCGCACGCACCGATGCCGAGCGCATCGCCATCCGGCAAAAGGACTTCGGCATCTGGAAGCCCTTCACCTGGGTGCACTACCACCAGCGCGCCAGCCACTTCGGCCTGGGCCTGCGCGCCCTGGGCCTGCCTGCAGGCGGGCACGTGGGCGTGATCTCCGAGAACCGCATCGAATGGGTGCTGGCACAGATGGGCGCAGGCCTGGTAGGCGCCGTGACGGTGGGCGTGTACCCCACCAGCCCCACCAACGAAGTGGCCTATGTGGTGGGCCATGCCGACATCGAGATCATGGTCTGCGAAGACCAGGAGCAAACGGACAAGCTGCTAGCCGCACTGCCCGAGCTGCCGCGCCTGAAAAAGATCGTGGTGATGGAGACCAAGGGCCTGCGCAGCTTTGCGCCCGAAGTGCGGCAGTTCATCACCACCTTTGACGAGGTCGAGCAGCTGGGCGCAGCGTCGGGCCAGCAAGCCATCATCGACGAAGCGCTCGCACGCCAGCGGCTGGATGACGTGGGCCTGATGATCTACACCTCGGGCTCCACCGGAAAGCCCAAGGGCGCGATGATTTCGTACCGCAACATCCGGGGCGTGGTGCCTGGCATCGTGGACCGGCTGGAGCTGTCGCAAGGCACCACCCACCTGTCGTACCTGCCGCTGTGCCATGTGGCCGAGCAGATGCTGACCAGCTTTGTGCCCGTGTACATCGGCTCGCAGGTGAACTTTGGCGAGTCCATCCGCACCGTGCAGGAAGACCTGCGCGAAGTCGCGCCCACCATGTTCCTGGGCGTGCCACGCATATGGGAAAAGCTGCACGCCGCCATCCACATCAAGCTACAGGAAACGGGCGGCCTGCGCCGCACGCTATTCCACAAGGCCTACAACGCCTGCAAGCCGCTGGCCGAAAAGCCGCGCAGTGCCTGGAGCGCTGCCGACAAGCTCACCTTTGCCGCGAGCTACTGGCTCGTCTTTCGCGCGCTGCAGAACTTCATCGGCCTGCGCAATGCCCATGTGGCGCTCACGGGCGCCGCGCCCATCCCGCCCGACGTGGTGCGCTTCTTCCGCGTGCTGGGCGTGCCGCTCATCGAGGTGTATGGCCTCACCGAATCCACCGGCATGGTTACGGGCCACCGTCTGGACCATGTGGTGGTGGGCACCGTGGGCGTGCCCACGCAGGGCGTGGAGCACCGCATTGCCGACAACGGAGAGCTGCAGATCCAAGGCGACATGGTGTTTGCTGGCTACTACAAGAACCCCGAGGCCACGGCCAGCAGCATCATCGGCGGCTGGCTGCACACGGGCGACGTGGTGCGCGAGGAACACGGCCAAATCAAGATCGTGGACCGCCTCAAAGACATCATGATTACCGCCGGTGGCAAAAACCTCACACCGTCCGAGATCGAGAACACGATGAAAGGCAGCCCCTTCATCAAGGAATGCATCATCGTGGCCGAGGCGCGCAAGTTTGTAGGCGCGCTGGTGATGATCGACATGGATACCGTAGGCAAATGGGCCGAGGCGCGGCGCATTCCGTTCACACACTTTCGCTCGCTGGTGGAGCACCCCGAGGTGCGTGGCCTCATCGACTCCGAAATCAACCAGGGCAATCAGCGCCTGGCGCAGGTCTCGCAGATCCGCAAGTTCCACCTGCTCACCAAGGAGCTGGACCACGACGACGGCGAGGTGACCGCCACCATGAAAGTGCGCCGCGCAAGCATCTACAAGACCTATGCGGCCGAGATTGAGGCGCTGTACCACTGAGAGCTCGTGACGGTATGAACGGATGCGGCAGCACCACCGAGGCCATTCACTATAAAAAAAAGAGCTAGAAACGCTTTACTGTTGCGCGCAGAGGGCCAATTTGAAATGAAAAACACCGCCACCCCCACCGCCACACAGCCGCTGCTGCTGCAGCGCAACGGCGCCGTTGCCACGCTGCGCTTCAACCGGCCCGAGGCGCTCAACGCCATCGACGTGCCCATGGCCAACGCCTTCCTCGACGCGGTGCAGACCGTTGCCGCCGACCCTGGCGTGCGTGCCGTGGTGCTGTGTGGCAATGGCCGGAGCTTCATGGCCGGGGGCGATCTGGCCACCCTGCGTGCCGACCCGGTGCAAGGTGCCATCGACATCCTCACGCCGCTCAACGCCGCACTGCAACTGCTCTTGCAGATGAATGCGCCCGTCATCGCCCAGGTGCATGGTGTGGCCGCCGGCGCGGGCCTGAGCCTGCTGCTGATGGCCGACTATGTGATCGTTGCCGAAGGCACACGACTGAACCTGGCCTACATCAACCTCGGCACCAGCTGCGATGTCGGGGCCTCATGGGCACTGCCGCGCATCGTGGGAACACGCAAGGCGCTGGAGATCGCACTGCTGGGCGAAGCCTTCACAGCAGACGACGCCCTGCACCTTGGCATCGTCAACCGTGTGGTGCCTGCGGCGGACCTGGAAACCGCCATCACCACGTTGGCCCAGCGCCTGGCCACCGGGCCTACCCTGGCCTATGGCGCCATGAAGCGCCTCATGCGCGAATCGATGGAGCGCACGCTGCCCGAACAGCTGGCCGCCGAAAAGGACGCGTTTGTGCGCTGCGCAAGCACGGAGGACTTTCGCACGGGAGTGGAGGCGTTTCACCAGCGCCAGAATCCGTCGTTTGCGGGCCGGTAGCGCCCAGGGTTCTGCGTTGAAAACGCGCTTCACAAAGAACTTCCAACGCAGGACACGCGCCAGCTCGCGCACCATTCTCACGGGCCCATATTGGCCTCGTTTCCGGAACATTCCGTTTGCGTGCGGCCCGTTTATCCGGGTGGCTCCGCCCTCTACAGTTGGCGCATGCCGTCGCCCGATGTGCACAACCCTTTCGCCAACAGCAGGACACCTTCACCGTGATCACCGTCCGCGCCGCCGCAGACCGGGGCCGCTCCTCCACCGGCTGGCTGCACAGCGCCCACAGCTTTTCGTTTGGCAGCTACTTTGACCTGCGCCACCAGGGCCACGGCAATCTGCTGGTGCTCAACGAAGACACCGTGGCCCCCGGCCAGGGCTTTGGCAGCCACGGGCACCGCGACATGGAGATCGTGAGCTACGTGCTCAGCGGCGCACTGGCCCACCAGGACAACGTGGCGCAACGCAGCCATACAGACAGCGCCACCCCTTCGCCCGCCCCCACCGGCATCCTGCGCCCCGGCGATGTGCAGCGCATGAGCGCAGGCTGGGG
>NZ_QAIH01000090.1 GCF_003060895.1 Acidovorax sp. HMWF029
GCCCTTGTCCACCCCCGCCCAGAAAGCCTTGACCATGTCCCCCAACACCCTGCGCAGCGCCCAGCCCACCAGCCTGATTGGCGCGCCCACCGACATCGGCGCGGGCGCGCGCGGCGCGTCGATGGGGCCCGAGGCCCTGCGCGTGGCGGGGCTGCAGGCGGCGCTGGAGCTGCACGGGCTGCAGGTGTTTGACCGGGGCAACCTGAGCGGCCCCTCCAACCCCTGGCTGCCCCCGGTGGACGGATACCGCCACCTGCCCGAAGTGGCGCAGTGGAACCGGCTGGTGTACGACGCCGTGTATGCCGAGCTGCAGCTGGGCCACCTGCCCATCCTGCTGGGTGGCGACCACAGCCTGGGCCTGGGCAGCATCAGCGCCGTGGCCCGCCACTGCGCTGAAAGCGGCAAGAAGCTGCGCGTGCTGTGGCTGGATGCACATGCCGACTTCAACACCAGCGTGCTGACCCCCAGCGGCAATGTGCATGGCATGCCGGTGGCGTGCCTGTGCGGCTTTGGTCCGGCAGAACTGACGCGGCTGGCAGGCATGCCCGGTGGCGGCCCGGCGCTGCACCCTTCGCAGATCCGGCAGATTGGCATCCGCAGCGTGGACGCGGGCGAAAAGCGCTTTGTGCACGAACAAGGCCTGGAGGTGTTTGACATGCGCGCCATCGACGAGGTGGGCATGCGCCAGGTCATGGAGCGGGCGCTGGCAGGCATGGACGCCCACACCCACCTGCATGTGAGCTTTGATGTGGACTTTCTGGACCCGGACATTGCGCCCGGCGTGGGCACCACCGTGCCCGGCGGCCCCACCTACCGCGAGGCGCAGTTGTGCATGGAGATGATTGCCGACAGCGGCCGCCTGGCCTCGCTCGACATCGTGGAGCTGAACCCGGCGCTCGATGTACGCAACAAGACGGCGGTGCTGGCGGTGGACCTGGTGGAGTCGCTGTTTGGCAAGAGCACGCTGATGCGCACGCGGCCTGTGTAACGCGCGGCGCAGCGAGCGCAGGCCTATTTGCTATTTATTTAATAGCAAAAAAGGCATGATGGTCGCGCGGTGGGGGCCATTTTTGCTTCAAAAACCCGCCCCCCTACCCGTTCAAGGCTCGGCCACCGCCTGAACGGGTGGGCGCAGCGGCCCAGCGCTACAGCAGCGCCTGCACCTGCTGCGCCGTCGGCAGCGGTGCCACGGCGCCAAAACCCTGCACGGCCAGCGATGCCGCCGTGTTGGCATAGGCCACCGCAGCGGCCAAGTCGTCGCCCAGCGCCAAGCGCGCGAGCAGGTTGCCGTCAAAGCAGTCGCCCGCCCCGGTGGCATCCACTAGCGCAACACTGCGGCCCGGCACGCGCTGGCGCGGCACGGCGGGGTCGGCGCTGCTCAGCAGCACCCCATCGGCCCCGAGCTTGACGACCACCGTGGCGGCGCCCTGCGCGTGGCCCCAATCGGCAATCGCATCGGCATCGTGCAGGCCCAGCAGCGCGGCCATGTCATCGAGCCCCGGCAGGAAGATGTCGCACAGCGACACCGCATGCGCGATGCAAGCCCGCGCCCTTGCCAGCGGCCAGAGCTTGAGACGCAGGTTGGGGTCGAACGCCACGCGTGCACCGGCGGCCCGGGCCACGCGCATGGCCTCATAGGCCGCGTCGCACGCCGAGGCGGACACCGCCAGCGAGATGCCCGACACATGCAGGATGCGGCACTGCTGCAGCACGGCGGCCGGCCCATTCGCAGATGCATCCAACAACCACGCGGGCGCCATGCGGCTCGCGGCCGAGCCCGCACGCAGGTAGCTGAACTCGTGGCCCGCCGCGCCGTGCGTCACAAAGTAAATGCCGGTGGGGTGCTGCACATCGCGCTCCACCGCCTTGGTGTCCACGCCCTCGCGCGCCCACAGCTCCAGCAGGGCCTGGCCAAAGGCATCGCTGCCCAGGCGCGTGAGGTAGGCCGTGCGTGCACCCGCGCGGGCTGCGGCAATCACGGCGTTGCTGGTGTCGCCCCCAAAGCCCTGCAGGTACTGCGGCTCGCCAGGGCGGGTCTGGTTGAACTCCACCAGCGCCTCGCCCAGCGCCACCACGTCCCACACGGGTTGTTTGGCCGCAGTCATGGCTCAGCCGCGCGGCTTGTAGGCCGTGACGTCGATCTCGACCTTGGCGTCGATCATCAGGCGCGACTCGACCGTGGAGCGTGCGGGGCGGTGCTCGCCAAAACACTCCATGTACACGCGGTTGAAGCTGCCAAAGTCCCGCGCATCGGCCAGCCAGACGCTGACCTTGGCCACATCGGCCAGCGTGCAGTCGGCCAGGGCCAGGGCGTCCTTGACGCGCTGGAACACCTGGCGCGTCTGCGCCTCGATACCGCCCACGATGACCTGGCCCTGGTCGTCGGTAGGCACCTGGCCCGAGACAAAAACGAAATCGCCTGCGCGGGTGGCGGGCGAGAGGGGGCGTGCGAGGCGATCGGACGCGAGCGGCGCTTGGCCGAGGGTTTCTACTGGCATGGAAAACGCTCCTTTGAGTAAAGATATTACACAATTCATTCCAGGAAAGCCTGCTTCACTCGCAATTCTGGCATCGAATGTGCTTATTTGTGTAATCCTATTACTTCGAGGTGTGCAATGCAAACGTCTGGAACCACTCTGGTGCAGCATCCGCTGCCAACGCCTGAACTGCGGGGCCGCCGCAACCTGCTGGGTGCTGCGGCGCTGACCGCCGCCCTCACCCTGGCCTGCAGCGCCAGCTGGGCCCAAACAGCCGCCGCCACCCCATCCAAGGGCGGCGCCGCCAACCTCGCCATGGTGGGCGAGCCCCAGGGCCTGGACCCCATGGTGAGTACCGCCGACCTGGTGGGCACCATCATGCAGCACGTGTACGAGCCGCTGTACACCTTCGACGCCAACTGGGCCATCGCCCCCATGCTGGCCGAGAGCCTGCCCACCGTCTCCAAGGACGGGCTGACCTACACCATCCCCCTGCGCAAGGGCGTGAAGTTCCACAACGGCCGCGAGATGACGGCCGACGATGTGGTGGCATCGCTGCAGCGCTGGATGGAGCTCAACCCCCGTGGCAAGGCCGTGGGCAAGGAAGTGGCCTCGCTCACTACCAAGGGCGCACTCGCCGTGGAGCTGAAGCTGAAAACCCCTTACGCACCGCTGCTGGCCCAGCTGGCCCTGCCCAGCGGCATGGCGGCCATCATGGCCAAGGAGAGCATCGCGCCCCAGCTCAAGGACTTCATCGGCACCGGGCCCTACCAGTTCAAGGAACGCCGCCCCGACCAGTTCACCGTGCTGGTGCGTTTTGACGGCTACGCGAGCCGCAAGGAAGCCCCCAGCGGCTATGCAGGCAAGCGCGAGGCGCTGCTCGACGAGCTGCGCTTTGTGCCCGTGCCCAGCGCCAACACGCGCGTTGAAGGTGCGCTCTCGGGCCAGTTCCAGTACGCCGACTTGCTACCCGTGGAGGCCATTGGCCGCATCGAAAAAGGTGCCCCAGCCGTGGTGCCCATCGTGACCAAGAACTTTGGCTTTCCGTACATCGTGTTCAACACCAAGGAAGGCGTGCTGGCCTCGCAGCCGCTGCGCCGCGCGGTGCAAACCGCCGTGGGCACGGGCGAGCTGCTGGCCGCAGGCTTTGGCGACAACCGCTTCTTTGTGGTGGAACCCAACTTCTTCCCCAAGGGCACGCCCTACTACTCGGACGCAGGCAGCAAGCTCTATAACGAGCGCAACCCGCAAGCCGCCAAAGAGCAGGCCGCCAAGGCCAGCTACAACGGACAACCCGTGCGCATCATGGCCAGCCGCCAGTACGAGTTCCACTACAACATGGCGCTGGTGATGTCCGAGCAGCTCAAGAAGGCCGGCTTCAAGACCGAGCTGCAGGTGGTGGACTGGGCCACGCTGGTGCAGCGCCGCAACGACCCCAAGCTGTGGGACGTGTACTTCACGCACTCGGGCCTGTTCCCCGAGCCCATGCTCTCGCCCCCGCAGCTGGGTGACGGCGCGCCCGGCTGGTGGGACTCTGCCGACAAGAAGGCCGCGCTTGCGGCTTTCAACCAAGAGACCAACCCCGCCAAGCGCGGCGCGCTGTGGGGCAAGGTGCAGCAGGTGGTGTACGACGAAGTGCCCTTCATCGAAGTGGGCAAGTTCAACGGCCTGTCGGCCCGCTCGGCCAAGCTCGCGGGATACACGCCCGCCATCTGGCCTTTCTTCTGGAACACAGGTTTGAAGAACTGACTCCCCCGATGCGCCTGCGACGCCTCCCCTCCAGTGGGCGCCACCCGTGGCCCGGCAAAGCCGGTTCCACGGTGGCACTGGCCCGGGGCCGGGCAGCGCTATTGAGCCGACATCTGTGAACTTCAACCAACCTTTCGGGCTGAGCGTGTCGAGGCCTTGCGCAGCGCTTCGACACGCTCAGCGTGAACGGTTCAAGTGGGTGGATGCCGAATCAGTGAGCCCGAGGGATTTTTCAAAGAGACAAGCATGCGATTTTTACTAAAGCGCCTGGGCGGCGCCGTGGTGGTGCTGGCCCTGGTGGCAGTGCTGGTGTTCTGCCTCACGCGGCTGGCCTCGGGTGATCCGGTGGCGCTGCTGCTGGGCGACCAGGCCACCGCTGCCGACATTGCCCAGGCCCGCGCGCAGTACGGGCTGGACAAGCCGTTGCCTGTGCAGTTTGCGCTGTGGGTGGGCGAGCTGCTGCAGGGCAATCTGGGGCACTCGCTGTTTCTGCAGCGCCCCGTGGCCCAGGCGCTGCTGGAGCGGGCCGAGCCCACGCTGTTCCTTGCGCTGTTTGCCGTGGGCATTGCCGCGCTGGTGGGCGTGCCCTGCGGCATGGCCGCCGCCGTCTGGCGCGGCAGCGCCACCGACCAGGCCGTGAGCGGCGTGGCCATGCTGGGTGCGAGCGTGCCCAGCTTCTGGCTGGGGCTGATCCTGATCCAGCTGTTCGCCGTCAAGCTGGGGTGGTTTCCGGCCTCGGGCTACGGCGACCCCACGGCCACGCTGGGCGAGCGGCTGTCACACCTCATGCTGCCCGCGCTGGTGCTGGGGCTGCTCAATTCGGCGCTCATCATCCGCTTCACGCGCGCCTCCATGCTGGACATCCTGGGCGAGGACTATGTGCGCACGGCCCGCGCCAAGGGCCTGCCCGAGGGCACCATCATGGTCAAGCACGTGCTGCGCAATGCGCTGGTGCCCATCGTCACCGTGCTGGGGTTGACCATGGCGCTGATGATTGGCGGCACCGTGGTGACCGAGACCGTCTTCAACCTGCCCGGCGTGGGCAACCTGGTGGTGCGGGCCGTTCTGCGGCGCGACTACCCCGTGATCCAGGGCACGCTCTTGGTGATTGCCGCGATCTACGTCTTCATCAACCTGGCCATCGACTTTCTGTACACGCTGGTGGACCCCCGTATCCGCCTGGAAGCCCCATGAACCCGAGCCCTTCCTTCTGGCACCGCCTGCGGGCCGTGCTGCGCCGCCTGTTCGCCCGCAAGGTGGTGCTGGCCGCAGCCATCGTGATTGCCCTGGTGGCCAGCATCGCTGTCGTCTTCCCGTGGGTGTCCGATGCGGACCCCAATGCACTGTCCATCAGCGAGCGCCTGCGCGCGCCCTCGGCCACGCACTGGGCAGGCACGGACGAGCTGGGCCGCGATGTGCTGCTGCGCATCGTGCACGGCGCACGCTACTCGCTGCTGATCGGCATGGTCACCGCCGCTGGCGCCGTGCTGCTGGGCACACTGCTGGGCATGTTTGCGGGGTTCTTTCGCAAGCTCGACGCGCCGCTGATGCGCGTGGTGGACGCGATGATGTCCTTCCCCGACATCCTGCTGGGCATTGCGCTGGTGTCCATCCTGGGCGTATCGCTGTGGAACGTGATGCTGGCGCTGGTCATCGTCTACACCCCGCGCGTGGCGCGTGTGGTGCGCGCCACCACGCTGGTGCTGCGCGAGCTGCTGTTTGTGGACGCGGCCCGCGCCCTGGGCGTGCGTACGCACCTCATCCTGTGGCGCCACATCCTGCCCAACCTGATGTCGCCCATCCTGGTGCAGGTGACGTTCATCTTTGCCTACGCCATCCTGGCCGAGGCGGGCCTGTCCTTTCTGGGCGTGGGCGTGCCGCCCGACATTCCCACCTGGGGCACCATGATTGCGGGCAGCCTGGACTATGCCGACAAGGCCTTCTGGACCATTTTTGCCCCCGGCGTGGCTATTGTGCTCACGGCCCTGTCGCTGCAGATGCTGGGCGACGGCGTGCGCGACCTGCTCGACCCCAAACTGAAAAAGACCGTATGACAACCCCCACGATGAGCGCCGCGCCCAGGCTCGAAGTCAGCGGCCTGTCCACCTCGTTTGCCACGGATGCGGGCCGCATCCAGAGCGTGGCCGATGTGTCCTTTGCCATCCACCCCGGCGAGACGCTGGCGCTGGTGGGTGAATCGGGCTCGGGCAAGTCCGTCACCAGCCTCACCCTCATGGGCCTGCACGCACGCACCTCGCAGGCGCAAGTCACGGGCCAGGCCTGGTTTGTGCAGCGCGACGGCCGCAAGGTCGATCTGCTAGCCCTGCCCGAGCCCGACAAGCGCAGATTGCGCGGCAACGAGCTGGCGATGATCTTCCAGGAGCCCATGACCAGCCTGAACCCGGTGCTCACGGTGGGCGAGCAGATTGCCGAGTCGGCCCGCCTGCACCTGAAGATGGACCGCAGCGCCGCGCTGGCCCATGCCCGCCGCATGCTGGAGCTGGTGGAGATCCCGGCCGCCGCGCAGCGTGTGCACGAGTACCCGCACCAGCTCTCGGGCGGCATGCGCCAGCGCGTGATGATTGCGCTGGCCATGGCCTGCAACCCCACGCTGCTGATCGCCGACGAGCCCACCACGGCGCTGGACGTGACCATCCAGGCGCAGATCCTGGCGCTGATGGGGCGACTGCAGAAAGAGACCGGCATGAGCATGCTGTTCGTCACGCACAACCTGGGCGTGGTGGCGCAATACGCCGACGCCGTGGCCGTGATGTACGCCGGGCGCATTGTCGAGTCGGCCCGTGTGCACGACCTGTTTGCACGGCCCGAGCACCCCTACACACGCGGCCTGCTGGCCTGCCTGCCCGGTGTGGCGCGACGGCAAGCGCAGGCAACTGACCATGCAATAGCTGCCGGGCGGCGCAAGCTGGTGGCGATTGCGGGCCAGGTGTCGAGCCCCCTCGCGCCCCCGCCCGGCTGTGCCTTTGCGCCGCGTTGCACGCGCCAGCAACCCGACTGCACCCACGCCATGCCTGCGCTGGAAGCCGCTGGCCCACGCCGCATGGTGCGCTGCCTGCACCGCGAGGTGCACACCGAACCCGCCGAGGTGAGCGCATGAACGCCGTCCTGAACACGCCCCCCACCATGGCACCGACCCACACCACCGCACCGCTTTTGGAAATTGCCCGCCTGCGCAAGCATTTCGGCAGCGGCCCGCACCCCGTGCGCGCGGTGGACGACGTGAGCTTCACCATCCGCCGGGGCGAGACCCTGGGCCTGGTGGGCGAGTCGGGCTCGGGCAAGAGCACCATTGGCCGCCTGCTCACGCGCCTGGTGGACCCGACCAGTGGACATATGCACTACCACGGCGGTCCCGCCCCCCAGGACTTGGCGCAGCTCTCGCAGTCGCAATACCGGCCGCTGCGCTCGCAGATCCAGATCATTTTTCAGGACCCGTACGCCAGCCTGAACCCACGCATGCGCATCCGCGATGTGCTGGCCGAGGCGCTCGATACGCACGGCCTGGCCAAGGGTGCAGCGCGCCTGCCGCGCATCCACCAGCTGCTGGAGCAGGTGGGCCTCAGGCCCGAGCATGCCGAGCGGTTTCCGCACGAGTTCTCGGGCGGGCAGCGCCAGCGCATCGGCATTGCCCGCGCGCTGGCGGTGGAGCCCCAGTTCATCGTGGCGGACGAGCCACTGTCGGCGCTGGACGTGTCCATCCAGGCGCAGGTGGTGAACCTGCTGGGCGAGTTGAAAGAGCAGCTGGGCCTCACGCTGCTGTTCATCTCACACGACCTGGATGTGGTGGAGTACCTGTGCGACCGCGTGGTGGTGCTGTACCTGGGCCGGGTGATGGAGATCGCACCGACCGAAGCGCTGTACGCCCAGCCCCAGCACCCCTACACCCAGGCCCTGCTTGCCGCAGCACCCATCCCCGACCCCGCCCAGCGCCGCAGCATTGCGCTGCTGCAGGGCGACCTGCCCAGCCCGGCCAATCCGCCCTCGGGCTGCGTGTTCCGCACCCGCTGCCCGCAGGCCGAGGCGCGCTGCGCCAGCGCCGACATGCAGCTGCGCGAAGTGGCCCCCGGCCATCTGCACGCCTGCTGGAAAACCGCATCGACACCCCTCGCACCATGACCGAAGATTTCCTGATCGACCACCGCTGCAAGAGCTACCCCCTGCACGCCGCCCCCTGCCGCCCCGCCGACCTGGGCCTGCGCGGCTGGAACGTGCTGGCGGGCGATCTGCCCTTGCCCATCGCCGTCATCCGCGAAAGCGCGCTCAGCCACAACCTGGCCTGGATGCAGGCCTACGCCGAGCGCAAGGGCGTGGCCCTGGCACCGCACGGCAAGACCACGCTGTCGCCCGAGCTGTTTGCCGAGCAGCTGCAGGCGGGTGCCTGGGGCCTGACCTTTGCGACCGTGTACCAGCTCAGCGTGGGGGTGGAGGCCGGTGCACGCCGCGCCATCATTGCCAACCAGGTGCTGTGCGATGCCGACCTGGACGGCCTGCACGCGCTGCTGCAGCGCCACGCTGACCTGCGCGTGTGGTTCCTCGTCGACAGCCTGGCGCAGCTGCGCTGCATTGAAGACTGGGCCGAGCGGCGTGGCCACACCGCGCGGGGTGAACGGCGCCTGGACACCCTGCTGGAGATGGGCGTACCCGGCCAGCGCACCGGCTGCCGCACGCTGGAAGAAGCCCTGGCACTGGCCCAGGCCATGGCCCAATCGCCCGCCGTGCAGCTGGGCGGCGTGGAATGCTATGAAGGCGGCGTGGCCCGCTGCGACAGCGAACACGACGCGCGCGAGGTCACGGCGCTGGTGCGCCGCGTGACCGAAGTGGCCCGCGCCTGCGATGTACAGGGCCTGTTTGCCGACCCAGAGATTTTGCTGACGGCGGGCGGCTCGGCGGTGTTCGACCTCGTCATCCCGTTGCTGCGCACGCAGGGGTTGTCCAAGCCCGTGCTGGGCGTGCTGCGCTCGGGCTGCTACATCACGCATGACCATGGCAACTACCAGCGCTTTCTGAAGCATGTGGAGCAGCGCGAGGGGCTGGACGCCTCGCTGCGCCCGGCGCTCGAAGTCTGGACCATGGTGCAATCGGTGCCCGAGCCTGGGCTGGCCCTGCTCACCGGCGGGCGGCGCGATGTCTCGTACGATCTGGAGATGCCCGTGCCCGTGCGCTGGGCGCCGCGCCACGAGCGCCGCGCAATCAGCGCCCCCACCGGGTGGGCGGTGAGCGCGCTCAACGACCACCACGCCTACCTGCGCTACGACCCTGTGGCAGGCCCCGCCCCGGCCGTGGGCGACCTGGTGGCCCTGGGCATATCGCACCCCTGCACCACGTTCGACAAATGGCGGTGGCTGCCGGTCGTGGACGACGCAGGCACCATCACCCGCGCCATCAGCACCCGTTTTTGACCATGTCCAAAGCCACTCCAACCAGCCTGTTGCAACAACTGCGCGAGCGCCAGCCCGATCTGCCCGAGGCGCAGCGCAGCGTGGTGCGCGTAGTGCTCGAGGACCCGCGCGCCGCCGTGGTGGCCACTGTGGAACAACTGGCACAGCAGGCGGGTGTCTCCATGCCCACCATCGTGCGTACCTGCCGCAGTTTTGGCCACGACTCGGTGCGCGAATTCATGGTCGCCCTGGCGCAAGATTTGGCCGTTTCGGGCTCGCACCTGCACCGTAGCGTGCTGGCCGATGACACGGCGCAGGACGTGGCCAGCAAGATCGTGCACGCCGCCGTTTCGTCGCTGACCGAGCTGGGCCGCAACCTCGATGCCGAGGTGCTCGACCAGGTGGCAGAGCGGCTGGCGCAGGCGCGGCGCATCGACTGCTACTCGGTGGGTGCAGCCTCCACCTTCATGGCCAGCGAGCTGCAAAGCCGCCTGTTCCGCCTGGGCTGTACGGCCAACGCGATTTTTGATGCCCACCAGCAGCTCGTGTCGGCCAGCACGCTGGGGCCCGATGGCGTGGCCTTTGTCATCTCGCATGTGGGGCGTATGCCCTATGCGCTGGAGGCCGCGCGGTTTGCACGCTCGCAAGGCGCCACCGTGGTGGCGCTGACCCAGCCCGGCACGCCGCTGGCGGAGGTGGCCGACCTGGTGCTGGCCGTGTCAGTGCCCCAGGATGCCGTGATGCGCGTGGGCACCGAGGCCTATCTGGCCCATCTGGTGGTGATTGAAATCCTGACCGTGCGCCTGGCGCAAAAGCTGGGCCCCGTGGCCACACGCGGACTGCAGCAGTTCAAGCAGCTGCTGCACAAACACGGTTTTGACAGCGCCGAATACGTCGGTGCCTTCGACAGCCACGCGGGCCAGAGCCATGCCAGCACCGCCAGCCACCCCACAGACCCATCGCGCGGCCGGGCCGCTGAGGAATGACATGGCGCATGCAACGCTGCTGAGCAATGGCCGCATCGTGGACGGCACCCCCCGCCCTGGCTGGGTGGGCGACCTGCTGATCGAAGGCGATCACATTACCGCCCTCGCCCCGCACGGCCAGATCGACCCCGACGCCCTGGCCCGTGCCCGGGCCTGCGAAAACTTCACCGAAGTGGACTGCACTGGCCGTGTGATCGCCCCCGGCTTCATCGACGTGCACACGCACGACGACGCCGCCGTACTGGACGCGCCCACCATGCTGCCCAAGCTCTCGCAGGGGATCACCACCGTCATCGTGGGCAACTGCGGGATTTCGCTGGCACCGGTGGTCACCGACAACCCGCAGGCCCCGCTTTCGCTGCTGGGGCGGCTGCAGTTTCGCCATGCCAGCATGGCCGACTACGCCCATGCTGTGGACACCGCCCAGCCCGCAGTGAACGTGGCCGCGCTGATGGGCCACACAGCCCTGCGCATGCGCCACCTGGCCGACCTGCGCCAGACCGCCACCGCCGACGAGCGCGCCGCCATGGCCGCCGACATGGAGGAAGCCATGGCTGCCGGAGCCCTGGGCCTGTCGTCGGGCATCTTCTACAGCGAGGCCTATGCGGCCGATGTCGAGGAGTTGGTGGCCGTGGCCTGTGTGGCGGCACGCCACGGCGGCGTGTATGCCACACACATCCGCGACGAGCTGGCGGGCATCCTGCCTGCGCTGCAAGAGGCCGCGCTCACCGCGCGCCAGTCGGGCCTGCCGCTGGTGATCTCACACCACAAATGCGCCGGGCCCGCCAACTGGGGCCGCACGCGCGAGACCTTGCCGCTCATCGACCAACTGGCCCAGCAGCAAGAGATTGCGATGGACGTATACCCGTACACCGCAGGCTCCACCGTGCTGCGCGAGGACCTGGTGGACGGCATTATCGACATCCTCATCACCGGCAGCCAGCCCCACCCCGAAATGGCCGGGCGCTACCTGGCCGACATCGCGCGCGAATGGGGCGTGGTGCAGCAGGAGGCCGCCGTGCGCCTGAAGCCCGGCGGGGCCTGCTACTTCCAGATGCGCGAGGACGATGTGGAGCGCGTGATCACCCACCCCCTGTCCATGATCGGATCGGACGGGCTGCCGCACGACGAGCGGCCGCACCCGCGCCTGTGGGGCGCGTTTCCGCGCGTGCTGGCCTGCTACTGGCGCGACAAGGGCCTGCTGCAGCTCGAAGAAGCTGTGCACAAGATGACGGGCCTGTCAGCCCAGCGTTTTCGCCTCGGCGGGCGCGGCCTGCTGCAGGCAGGCCACATGGCCGATGTGGTGGTGTTTGACCCAGAGCGCGTGCGCGACCTGGCCACGTTTGAGCACCCCCAACAGTTCAGCGACGGCATTGAGCAGGTGTGGGTGAACGGTGTACTGAGCTACACCGCCACGCTGCGCGCCACCGGGGCCCGGGCTGGCCGCTTTGTACGGCGCCAGAGTTCACCGCCGGGGGGCGCGGAAGTAGCGAGTGCCGCAGCAGCCGTGCCGCCTGATTTGCTTCAAAAATAATAGCAAAAAAGACTTGACTATCGCGCGGAGACGGCGTTTTTGACTCCAATTATTTGGCAGAGCGGGTAAGTGACAGACGCCGCATGAGCTGCTGCACCAGGTCGGTCCGCATGTTGCGGTAGAGCAGCGCCTCTTCGGCCTCCTTGGCCAAGGCGATGGTTTCGCTGTAGCTGATGTCGCGCTGCTGCAGCAACTCGGTCTCGGGGATCAGCTCCGCGCCCGCCGGGGTGCGCAGGCGGAACTTGATGCGCAGGCGCAGCTGCAGCTCGCGCACCTGGCCCGAGGCATTGAGCCCCACCACCGCACGCTCCTGCTGCTCCTGCAGCAAATCCAGAATGGCGTCCGCCGTGGGCATGGCCGCAGGGTCGCGCAGCAGCTGCAGCTTGCCGCCCGAACCCTCCAGCGTGCGCTGCAGCTCCCGCGCCAGCGGCGAGCTGGCAGGGGCTGCGATGTAGAGCGAGCCAAACCCGAACTCCGGCACGCCGCGCAGCCGGAATCCGCAGGCCGACAACAGGGCCACCGGGGCCAGGCTGAGCAGGGTGCGTTTGTTCATGGGGTCAGACCACCACGTTCACCAGACGACCGGGCACCACGATCACGCGCTTGGGAGCGGCACCGGCAGCCTGGGCCACAAATGCCTCGCTGGCCAGGGCGATGCGCTCGATCTCGGCCTTGTCGGCCTGCGCAGGCACATGGATGGAGCCGCGCAGTTTGCCGTTGACCTGAAGCATGAGCTCGATCTCGTCCTGCACCAGCGCGCTGGGGTCCACCTGG
This sequence comes from Acidovorax sp. HMWF029, assembly GCF_003060895.1. Classification (GTDB taxonomy): domain Bacteria; phylum Pseudomonadota; class Gammaproteobacteria; order Burkholderiales; family Burkholderiaceae_C; genus Acidovorax. The sequence continues at coordinate 12,920 of NZ_QAIH01000090.1, forward strand.
GGCCAGGCGGCGTCCAGCAGGTCGCCCAGGGCGCCCGCATAGCCCAGTCCTTCCCACAGGCTGTGGGCGATGTGGGGCGTGGCGGGGTACAGGCAGCGCAGCAAGATGCCAAAGCCTTCGATCAGCGCCACCTGGGCACCGGCCGAATCGGTGGCCTTGAAGTCTTCGAGCGCGTTGATCATCTTCATCGCACCCGACACCACGGTGTTGTACTGCATGCGCTGGTAGTCGTAGTCCACCTGCTTGAGCACGTTGTGGATCTCCAGGCGCAGGGCCTTGGCCTCTTTGCCAAACTGCACGTCCTGCAGGCTGCTGGCACCGGCCACGCTGGCCATGGCGGCATCGCGGTCAATGGCCGCGAGCTTGACGCCGAAGTTCCACACGCGGCGCAGGAAGCGGTAGCTGCCTTCGACGGCCGCATCGTTCCACTCCAGCGTGGCTTCGGGCGGGGCGGTGAACATGGTGTACAGGCGGGCGGTGTCGGCGCCGTACTTTTCGATCAGGTCCTGCGGGTCCACGCCATTGTTCTTGGACTTGGACATGGTGCCCACGCCCTCGTAGTCGATGGGCGTGCCCACCGGCAGCATGCCATCGCCGCTGGTGGCTTCGTTCTTGAGCTTGGCGCCAATGATCTTGCCGTCATCGCCCAGCACATGCTCCACGTCGTGCGGCCAGAAGTAGTCCTTGCCGCCCTTGGCGGTGCGGCGGCTGTAGATGTGGTTGAGCACCATGCCTTGCGTGAGCAGCTTGGTGAAGGGCTCGTCCACCTTGACCAAGCCCAGGTCGCGCATGACCTTGGTCCAGAAGCGCGCGTACAGCAAGTGCAGGATGGCGTGCTCGATGCCGCCGATGTACTGGTCCATCGGCATCCAATAGTCGGCACCGCCCGCGACCATCGCTTCAGCGTTCTTCGGATCGCAATACCGCATGAAGTACCACGAGCTGTCCACGAAGGTGTCCATGGTGTCCGTCTCGCGGCGGGCCGCCTTACCGCACACGGGGCAGGTCACGCCCGCGTGGAAGCCTTCGTGCTTGTGCAGCGGGTTGCCCGAGCCGTCGGGAATGCAGTCTTGCGGCAGCACCACGGGCAGGTCTTTTTCGGGCACGGGCACGGCACCGTGTTCGTCACAGTGGATGATGGGAATCGGCGTGCCCCAGTAGCGCTGGCGGCTGACACCCCAGTCGCGCAGGCGCCAGGTGGTCTTCTTCTCGCCCAGGCCCTTTTGCTCCAGAGCGTGGGCCACGGCGTTCACGGCGTCCTTGTAGGAAAGGCCGCTGAAGCTGTCGGAGTTGATGGTGACGCCGCGCTGTTTGTCGCCGTACCAGTCGTTCCAATGGTGGTAGTCAAAGTGCTCGCCATCGACCAGCACCACTTGCTTGATCTCGATGCCGTACTTGAGCGCAAACGCGAAGTCGCGCTCGTCGTGCGCAGGCACGCCCATCACGGCGCCGTCGCCGTAGCCCATCAGCACATAGTTGCCGACCCAGACCTCGACCTTTTCGTCGGTGAGCGGGTGGGTGACGAACAGGCCCGTGGGCACGCCCTTCTTCTCTTGCGTGGCCAGCTCGGCCTCGGTGGTGCCACCGCTCTTGCATTCTTCGATGAAGGCTTGGAGCGCAGGGTTGGTTTTGGCGGCATGTGCGGCCAGCGGGTGCTCAGGGGCCACGGCGCAGAAGGTCACGCCCATGATGGTGTCGGCGCGCGTGGTGAACACGTACATCTTGCCGTCGCCGATCAGCGCGCCGTCTTCGCCTGCAATGTCGTGCGTGAAGGCAAAGCGCACGCCCTCAGACTTGCCAATCCAGTTCTCCTGCATCAGCTTCACGCGCTCGGGCCAGCCGGGCAGCTTGTCGCCCGTCACAAAGCCCAGCAGCTCTTCGGCATAGTCGGTGATCTTGAGGTAGTAGCCGGGGATCTCGCGCTTTTCCACCGTAGCCCCGGTGCGCCAGCCCTTGCCGTCAATCACCTGCTCGTTGGCTAACACGGTCTGGTCCACCGGGTCCCAGTTCACCACCTGCGTCTTGCGATAGGCAATGCCCTTTTCAAGCATCTTCAAAAAGAGCCACTGGTTCCACTTGTAGTACTCGGGGTCGCAGGTGGCCACCTCGCGGCTCCAGTCGATGGCCAGGCCCATGGCCTGCATCTGCTTTTTCATGTACGCGATGTTTTCGTACGTCCACTTGGCGGGGGGCACGCCATTCTTGAGCGCAGCGTTCTCGGCGGGCAGGCCGAAGGCGTCCCAGCCCATGGGCATCAAGACGTTGTGGCCGTTCATGCGCAGGTAGCGCGTGAGCATGTCGTTGATGGTGTAGTTGCGCACATGGCCCATGTGCAGCTTGCCGCTGGGGTACGGCAGCATCGAGCAGGCGTAGAACTTCTTCTTGCTGGTGTCTTCCGTCACGCGGTAGGCGTCGGTGGCGGTCCAGTGGTCGTGCGCGGCGCGCTCGACGTCTTGGGGAGAGTATTTGTCTTGCATGGGGGCTCTGGATGAGAGAAGAGTGCAGCCGCTGGCCGCGCTGCGGGGATTTTAGGCGGTCAGGGCCTGGCAGTTGCCGCCCATCTGCCGACATGCGTCAGCGCGGTAGGGCCGGCGTCGCAGGCGAGGCGGGTGAGGCTGCAGGTTCGGCCACAAAACCGATGCGCTGCAGCCCGGCCAGATGCGCCGCACCCATGACCTCAACCACACGCCCATAGGGCACTGCGGCATCGGCACGCAGTTGGATTTCGGTGTCGGGCTGCTCGGCGCCGATGCGGCGCAGGCGCTCGGCCAGGGCAGCCTGCGACAGGGGCTGGTCATCCAGAAAGGCCTGACCCGAGGCATCCACCACCAGCGTGACGAACTGCGAGGTCGTGCCGGGCTTGGCACCCTCGGTGCGGGGCAGGTCGAGCCGGATGGAGCTGGCCAGCAACGGCGCCGTGAGGATGAAGATGACCACCAGCACCAGCATCACATCCACCAGCGGCGTCATGTTGATGTCGCTCATCGGCTGCGGCCCCGTGGTGCGTTCGAGCCGTCCGAAACTCATGCCCCCACGCTCCCCGCTGCGCGTGGTTCGCTGCCCCCCATGGGGGCTGCCCCGCCTTGGGGCGGCCCGGCGGCGGGTCGGCTCACATTGCTCAGACCTTCTGTGGTGCCAGCCAAACTCTGGAGTGCCGTCGTGTCGATGACCAGTTCGCGCAAATCGCGCGCAAACCCTTCCAGATCGGCCTCAATGCGGCCGATCAGCCGCCCAAACACGTTGTAGGCCAGCACAGCAGGGATGGCCACAGCCAGCCCGGCAGCGGTCATGACCAGCGCCTCGCCCACGGGGCCTGAGACGCGGTCGATGGTGATCTGGCCCGCGCCCGCCATGGCCGTCAGCGCATGGTAGATGCCCCACACCGTGCCCAGCAGCCCCACGAACGGCGCGGTGGAGCCCACTGTGGCCAGCAGCACCTGGCCAAACTGCAGGCGCCCCAACACGCCATGCAAGGCGTCACGCAGCAAGCGGGTGAGTCGCTGGGACAGGCTGCCCGCCGTGGCCAGCGTAGCCGGGCCATCGGCTGCAGACTGAGTTGCTATTGAATTTGCAGCATCCACCAAAGGCAGGACAAGCGCAGAGCGGTCAAAAGACTGTAAACGCTGGGTTGCCACCTCCATGGACGGCGCCTGCCAGAACGCCGCCGTGCAGCGAGCCACATCGGCCGTGGCCTGGCGCATCAACCGCAGCTTCCAGACGATGACCACCCAACTGGCCACCGACATGGCCAGCAACACCAGGGCAGCGCCCTGCGTCACGGCATCGCCCTGGCGCCACCAGTGGAGAGCGTCCATCAATACCTCGTTATTTGGCGCATCGCCCGCAACTGGCGCGCCCGAAGCCAGTGCCACCGTGGAACTGGCTTCGCCAGGCCACGGGTGGCATCCCCCTGTAGGGGGAAGATGCGAAGCATCTCAGGGGGTTTCTCATTGCAGACCGAGCACGTCGAACATGTCGAACATGCCCGTCTTGTGCGCGGCCAGGAAACGCACGGCCCGCAGGCTGCCCTGGGCATAGGTGGCGCGGCTGGAGGACTTGTGCGTGATCTCGATGCGCTCGCCAATGCCGGCAAACAGCACGGTGTGATCGCCCACGATGTCGCCCCCACGGATAGCAGAAAAGCCGATGCTGGAAGGGTCGCGCTCGCCCGTCACGCCTTCACGGGCGTACACGGCGCAGTCTTTGAGATCGCGGCCCAGGGCTTCGGCAATCACCTCCCCCATCTTGAGCGCGGTGCCCGAAGGCGCATCCACCTTGTGGCGGTGGTGGGCTTCGATGATCTCGATGTCGTAGCCCGTGGCCATGGCCTTGGCCGCCATCTGCAGCAGCTTGAGGGTGACGTTCACGCCCACGCTCATATTGGGCGCCATGACGATGGCCGTACGCTGGGCGAAGGCGGCGATCTCAGACTTCTGCGCATCGCTGAAGCCTGTGGTGCCAATGACAGCTTTCACGCCCAGTTCGCTACACACGGCCAGGTGGGCCAGCGTGCCTTCGGGGCGGGTGAAGTCGATCAGCACATCGGCGTTCTTGAGACCTGCAGCAATGTCGGCCGTGATGGCAACGCCGCTCGCATGCCCCAGAAAAGCGGTGGCATCCGATCCCACAGCGGGGCTGGCTGCAATGTCCAGCGCACCGGCCAGCACGCAGTCGTCACTGGCACGGATGGCTTCGATCAGCATGCGACCCATGCGGCCCGACGCCCCTGCAACAGCCACGCGGCAAGGGGTGGTCACGGTGGCGGCGGGTGTTGATGTCCCTGTCATGAAAATCCTGTTGGGTTGGGTGGCAGCACAGGGACGCCCCTGCGCTGCGGGGGCCGCTGGCGTCAGCGCGCAGGCGCGTCAAGCGGCGGATAGCTGGTGGGCGCAGGCGCCACGGGCGCGGCGGAGGGCACTGGGGCCGGGCGGGCGGCTGCAGGGTATTTGGAGAGCTGCTCTGGCGTGGCTTCC
>NZ_QAIH01000091.1:0-18183 GCF_003060895.1 Acidovorax sp. HMWF029
GCCCCGCCCTCCCTGCAGCGCCTGCAGGCCGCCGTGCTGGCCATGCCCATGGCACGCACCCTGGGCCTGCGTTTTGTGCACGCAGCGCCGGGCGCCGTGACGCTGGAGATGCCCATCCTGGAGTCGTTCTGCTTTCGCCCCGGCCAGTTGCAGGCCACGGCTGTGTATGCGCTGGGCGACTTCGCCGCCGTGGCCGCCGCAGGCAGCCTGCTGCCGCCCGGCTGGGCCAACGCCACGGTGGACGGCACCGTCAAGCTGTTTGCCCCGGCGCGGGGCGCCTGCCTGCGCGCGCGGGGCCGCGTGGTGGACGCGGGTCGGCTGCTGAGCATCTGCGCCGCCGACGTGCTCGCAGTGGACGCATCGGGCACCGAGACGCTGTGCGCCACCTGGCTGGGCACGGCGCGCAACCTGGAGCCGCGGCCGGTCGCCTAGGGACCCTCTGCACGGGTCAAGCGGCAAGTAAGCGCTGCGGATCGGGATGGGCTGCAAGGCGCTGAACGGGAAAAATTGACGCAGCAATAGCCGTAGCTATTGCGAGTATTGACAACGCGGCAGACCGCCCGAGACCGCTGATGCACACGGCGCGCTGATTCGTGCAGAGGGTCCCTAGAGATCAGGAAACGATGTAGGCCGCCGCCCCGGCAGACATGATCTGCCCGTCCGGCCCCAGAAATTCCATGCGCGTGGTGGCCACGCGCGAGCCCAGGCGCAGCACCTGCGCACGCAACTCGAAGTGGCTGCCAATGCCGGGGCGCAGGTAGTCAATGCGCAGGTCGATGGTGCCCAGCTTGGCAAAGCGGTGCAGGCGCTGCTCAGGCGGTTCGTCCAGGTGCTTGGCGCCAATAGCTGCCATCACGGCCAGGCCGCCCATGGCATCGAGCCCCGCACTGATCACGCCGCCGTGGATGCGGTTGTAGGCATAGTGCCCCACCAAATCGGGCTTCATGTCGATGCGACCCACAACGCCATCGGGAGCCAGGGAGGTGACCTTGAGGCCCAGCACCTGGTTGAACACGATCTTTTCTTCAAAGATGGCCTTGAGCCCGGTGATGAAGGCGGGCTCGAAAGCTGGCGGGGCGGGGGGCACAGATTTGCTCATGGGTCTCCTGGAATGAATGTTGCGCAAGGAACAACGGGGCACAGTCCCTACGCTCCTCATTTTGTAGCTACCAGCGCATGATGGACAGGCGCAAGCGGCCATTTTTATTTAAAACCTGCCGTGGCGCCCCTGCCCGGCGGCAAATTGTGAGGCCCCGCGCAACGCCTCGGCCAGGCATTCACGCCCACCGACCCACTCCTGCAGCAGCGCTTGCTGCTGGGGCAATCCTTCGCTGGCGAGCGCGCTCGCGCGGTCGGCACGCAGTGTGACTTGCGGGAATGCGGCCAGCGTGTGCGCCAATGCCAGCGCCGCCTGCAACGCCTGGCCCGCAGGCACCACGCGGTTGCACAGGCCCATGTGCAAGGCCTCGCCTGCCTCCACCTTGCGGCCGGTCAGGATCAGGTCGAGCGCCTGCGAAAGCCCCACCAGGCGCGGCAGCCGCACGGTGCCGCCGTCGATCAAAGGCACACCAAAGCGGCGGCAGAACACGCCCATGTAAGCGTCTTCGGCCATCACGCGCAGATCGCACCACAGCGCCAGTTCCATGCCACCGGCCACGGCCGCGCCTTCTATCGCCGCAATCACGGGCTTGGAAAGGTGCAAACGGCTCGGGCCCATCGGCCCCAGCGGGTGAACCGCATCGGCTGCGAAATCGAGCGATTGGGCCAGCGCCTCGGGCGCCACGCCGCCGGCCAGCAGGCGGGCGCCCGACTGCAGATCCCAGCCCGCACAGAAATGCCCGCCTGCTCCGTGGAACACAGCCACGTCTGCCCGCGCGTCCTGATCGAACGCGACGAATGCGGCGTGCAAGGCCCGCGCAGTTCCCGCGTCCACCGCGTTGCGCACATCCGGTCTGTGCAATGTCACCAGCGTGACACGGCCCTGCGTTTCTACCTCTACGGACATGTGGCTCTCCTGCGGCCCGGTGCCTGCGCACCCGACGTTAATCCTATTGCGCGAGATGCAACGCTGGGTCAACATCCGCCGCGACTTGCTTGATTGCCCCACCCCATCAGGGTTAGCCCCGAGTGCGGTAAGCAGCAGTCCCAGGCAGCATTATTTATGCAAAGCAACCGCTTTGTAAAAATCTTCTGGAGAGCCAGGGTGCAATTTGTGCAACTGTTGATCAGCGGTGTCTCCCAGGGGTGCATCTACGGGCTGATCGCGCTGGGCTTCGTACTCATCTACAAAGCCACCGAAACCGTGAGTTTTGCGCAAGGCGAACTCATGATGCTCGGCGCCTTCTGCGGCCTGGCGCTGATGACCGTGCTGGGCTTTCCCTTCTGGGTGGCGGTACTGGCCAGCGTGATGGCCATGGGGCTGTTCGGGGTGCTGGTCGAGCGCGCCGTGATCCGCCCCATCCTCGGCCAGCCTGCGTTCTCCATCGTCATGCTCACCATCGGCATCGGCTATGTGATGCGCGGACTGGTCACCATGATTCCCAACATCGGCACCGATACGCACACGTTGCCCGTGCCCTACAAGGACCAATCGCTGCGGTTGGGCGAACTGGTCGTCAGCGCCGAGCAGCTGGTGGTGATCGGCGCCACGGGTGTGCTCTGCGTGCTGCTGTTTGCGATGTTCCGCTACAGCAAACTCGGCATCGCCATGCAGGCCGCATCGCAAAACCAGCTGGCGGCCTACTACATGGGCATTCCGGTGCAGCGGCTCAACGGCCTGGCTTGGGGGCTTGCGGCCGTTGTGGCAGCGGTGGCGGGGCTGCTGCTGGCGCCCATCACCTTTGTACACGCCAACATGGGCTTCATCGGGCTCAAGGCGTTTCCTGCGGCGGTGGTGGGTGGCTTTGGCAGCCTGCCCGGCGCCATCGTGGGCGGGCTGGTGATTGGCATCGTCGAGTCGCTCTCGGGCTTCTATCTGCCCGATGGCTTCAAGGACACGGCTGCATACATCGTGGTGCTGATCATGCTCATGGTCAAACCGAATGGACTGTTCGGCGAGAAGCTCCGTAAAAAGGTCTGAAAGACAACCATGCGTTTCATCTTCAAGACCTCTTACGCACAAGACATCCGCCTTGCCAAACACGGCGGCCATGTGTTCTGGTACAGCATGCTGGGCCTGGCGCTCGTCGCTGCGCCCTGGGTCGCGCCTGAGTACTGGCTGGCGCAGCTCACTTTTGTGCTGATCTACTCCATCGTGGGCCTGGGGCTCATGCTGCTGGCGGGCTTCACGGGGCTGTTCTCGCTGGGGCATGCGGCCTTTCTGGGCGTGGGGGCGTACACGCAGGCGGTGCTCACCGGCATGGGCTGGCCGTTTGCGCTGTCGCTGGCCTGCGCGGCGGGGCTGTCGGCTGCTGTGGGTGTGGTGGTGGGGCTGCCTGCGCTGCGCGTCAAGGGCATCTACCTGGGAATGGCCACGTTGTCGTTCGGCTTCATCGTCGAAGAAGTGTTCGCGCGCTGGGAGTCGGTGACGGGCGGTAACTCGGGCAAGCACCTGGTGCCGCCGCAGATCGGTGGCTATGCGTTTGAGACCACCGAGTCTTTCTACTTTCTGTGCCTGGTCATTACGGTGGTTTGCACGCTGGCCATCCTGAACCTGCTGCGCTCCCCCACGGGCCGGGCGTTCGTGGCTATCCGCGATTCGGAGATCTCGGCACAGAGCATGGGCATTCATCTCGCGCGCTACAAGACGCTGTCTTTCTCGCTCTCGGCAGCGCTGGCGGGCATTGGCGGCGCGCTGTATGCGCACAAGCTGCAGTTCATCTCGCCGGACCAGTTCAACATCCTGCAGTCCATCGACCTGCTGCTCATGATCGTGATTGGCGGGCTGGGCTCGGTACACGGCGCGTTCCTGGGCGCGATCTTTCTGATCTCGATGCCCCAGCTCATTTCATTGAGCAAGGACTTCCTGCCCGCTGCCATCGGCCAGGCGCCGGGACTTCAGGCCGTCGTGTACGGCGCGGTGCTGATCGCCTTTGTGCTGTTCGAACCCATGGGCCTGTATGGCCGCTGGCTCAAGGTGCGCACCTGGCTGCAGATGTTCCCGTTCTACCGCCAGGGCATGTTCAAGCGGCAGAAGTCGTTCCAGAAATCGGATCGCTTGAAATGAGCAGTAACGACGTACTCCTCTCAGCCAAGAACCTCAGCGTGCGCTTCGGCGGCGTGCTGGCGGTCAACAACGTGAGCTTTGACGTGCGGCGCGGCGAGGTGTTCACCCTCATCGGCCCCAACGGCGCGGGCAAGACCACGGTGTTCAACCTCATCAGCCGCATCTATACACCGACCACCGGCACCATTACCTATGCAGGCCCGGGGGGCGCCATGCTGCCGCTGACCGACCAGCCGCCGCACAAGGTGGCTGGCCTGGGCATTGCGCGCACCTTCCAGAACATCGAGCTGTTCGAGCACGCCAGCGTGCTGCACAACCTGCTGATTGGCCGCCACACGCAGCAGCACAGCAGCCTTTGGGCCGAGATGTTCTTCACCCGCAAGGTGCGCGAAGGGGAAATCCAGGCGCGCGAGAAGGCCGAGCAGATCATCGACTTTCTCGACCTGCAGCACTATCGCGACACCATGGTGGCCGGCCTGCCCTATGGCGTGCGCAAGGTGGTGGAGCTGGCCCGTGCCCTGTGCACCGAGCCGCAGCTGTTGCTGCTCGACGAGCCGTCGTCGGGCCTGAATGTGGAGGAGACCGACGACATGGCCTTCTGGATCCAGGACATCCAGCACGAGCTGGGCATCACGGTGCTGATGGTGGAGCACGACATGTCGCTGGTCTCCAAGGTGTCTGACCGCGTGCTGGCCATGAACCAGGGCGAGGTCGTGGCCATGGGCACGCCGCGCGAGGTGCAATCGCACCCCGGCGTGATCGAGGCTTACCTGGGCACCATCGACGATGTGAGCAACCTGCGCCGCCCAGCGGGCTCCAGTATCGGGGTGCGAGCATGAGCGCCGTTCTGGCAACCAGCAGCGCACCCGCCTCGGCAGTGCCCGACCAGCCCCTGCTGCGCCTGCAGAACGTCGAAAGCGCTTATGGCCCCATCAAGGCCATCCGCGGCGTGAGCCTGCAGGTGCGGCGCGGCGAGATCGCCGCCGTGCTGGGCAGCAACGGTGCGGGCAAGACAACCATCCTCAAAACCATCAGCGGCATCATCGACCCGCGCAAGGGCTCCATCGAGTTCCAGGGCCAGGACATCACCGCCCACGACCCTGCCGCCATCGTGCGCCGGGGCCTCATGCATGTGCCCGAAGGGCGCGAGGTGTTCCCCCTGCTCTCGGTGCGCGACAACCTGCTCATGGGCGCCTATACGCGGGCCGACAAGGATGGGGTGGCGCGCGACATCGAGACCGTCTTCGGCTACTTCCCCATCTTGAAGGAGCGCGCCGCGCAGGATGCGGGTCTGCTCTCGGGTGGGCAACAGCAGATGCTGGCCATCTCGCGGGCGCTCATGGCGAACCCCGAACTCATCCTGCTGGACGAGCCCAGCCTGGGCCTGTCGCCCAAGCTCACCAAAGAGATCTTCGAGATTGTGGTGCGCATCAACCGCGAGCGCGGCACCACCATCTTGCTGGTGGAGCAGAACGCCAACATGGCGCTCAACGCATCGGACTACGGCTACGTGCTGGAAAACGGCCGCATCGTGATGGAAGACAGTTGCGAACGCCTGCGCGAGAAGGACGACATCAAGGAGTTCTACCTCGGCATGAAGGACGAAGGCGTACGCGGTGAGCGCCGGTGGAAAAAGAAGAAGACATGGCGGTGAGGACAACATGAGCAATCTCTGGGACCTCTCTCACATTCAGCCCGCAGGCACCGACGTGCTGGCAGGCGACACCATCGCTGCCATGTTCTGGAACGCCGTGGCCGAGCGCGGCCCGCGCGTGTGGATGCGCCAGAAGGAGCTGGGCATCTGGAAGAGCTGGACGTGGGACCAGACCGCCGACGCCGTGCGCGAGATCGCGGGCGGGTTGATGTCGCTGGGCTTTGCGCCGAGCGAATGCGCATCCATCCTGTCCAACACCAACATCGAATGGGTGCTGGCCGATCTGGCCGTGCTCAGCTGCGGCGGCGTGGCCAACGGCATCTATCCCACCGATGCCGCCGCGCAGGTGCACTACCTGAGCGAAGACTCGCGCACCACCGTCTTGTTTGTGGAGGACGACGAGCAGCTCGACAAGGCGCTGGAGGTGCGCGGCCAGTTGCCCCTGCTGCGCAAGATCGTCGTGTTCGACATGGAAGGCCTGCGCGGCCTGGCTGACGCCGATGTGCTGAGCCTGGCCGCCCTGCGCGAACTGGGCCGCGCGTGGAACGCCCAGCACCCCGAGGCTCTCATGCAGCGCGTCAAGGCCTGCCGCCCCGACGATGTGGCCATCCTGGTCTACACCTCGGGCACCACCGGCAAACCCAAGGGCGCCATGCACACGCACGCCGCGCTCACCTACACCGTGCGCGGCTACAACACGCTGATCTCGCGCAGCGAGGCGGACGAAACCATGTGTTTCCTGCCGCTGTGCCACATTGCCGAGCGCATGGGCGGCGAATACTTCTCGCTCTACACCGGGGCGCGCCTGAACTTTGTCGAGAACCCCGACACCGTGCCCGAAAACGTGCGCGAAATCGCGCCCACGGTATTCACCGCCGTGCCACGCGTGTGGGAGAAGTTCTATTCCGGCGTGATGATCGCGCTCAAGGAATCGACACGGCTGCAGCAGGCTGCCTATGCCTGGTCCATCGGGGTAGGCACACGGATTGCCGATTTGGTGCTGGCGGGCCAGCCGGTGGGCGGCCTGCTGAAGGCGCAATTCATGCTGGCGCGCTTTTTGGCGTTGAACAACGTGCGCAAGCTCATCGGCATCCACCGCGCGCGCTTCCTGGTCACGGGGGCCGCTCCCATTTCGCCCGAGCTGGTGAAGTGGTACCTGGCCCTGGGCGTTCCCATGCTGGAGGTGTGGGGCATGACCGAGACCTGCGGCGCAGCCACGGGCGTGCCCGCCACGCGCATCAAGCCCGGCTCCATCGGCCCGGCAGCCAGCTACAACGAGGTGCGCATCGACCCCGCCACGGGCGAGATCCTGGTACGCGGCCCCAACGTGTTCAAGGGTTACCTCAACCTGCCCGAGAAAACCGCCGAAACCATCGACGCCGACGGCTGGCTGCACACGGGTGATGTGGGCGCCATCGACGCCGATGGCTACCTGCGCATCACCGACCGGATGAAGGACATCATCATCACGGCCGGTGGCAAGAACATCACGCCGAGCGAGCTGGAGAACGAACTCAAGTTCAGCCCCTACGTGACCGACGCCGTGGTGATTGGCGACAAGCTGCCCTACCTCACGGTGATCATCATGATCGACCAGGAGAACGTGGAAAAGTACGCGCAGGACCACGACGTGCCGTTCTCCAACTACGCCAGCCTGACCCGTGCGCGCGAGGTGCAGGACCTGATCCAGGCCGAAATCGACCGCGTCAACGCAAAGTTCGCCCGTGTGGAGCAGATCAAGAAGTTCTTCCTGCTAGACACCCAGCTCACGGCCGAGGACGAAGAGCTGACGCCCACCATGAAGCTCAAGCGCAAGCTGGTGCAGCAGAAGTACGCCCCGCAGATTGAAGCGATGTACCGATAGGAACGGCCTTCGACAAGCTCATGCTGAACGGGCGGGGAATAGGCTCCGTCTGCACGCCCTCCGACAACCGTTCGGGCCGAGCCTGTCGAAGCCGGAACATTCACCAGCCGTTCGGGCTGAGCCTGTCGAAGCCAGGGCGCGCATCCAGCCCTGTGGCCACCCAGGATAGGGAAAGTGCTGGTGCCCCACCCCGGGCATCGTTCTATAACAAGCGATCGTTTTTGTTTCGATCCAACCGAAGGAGACGTGCCATGAAGTTTCATCACATCGCCGCGCTGGCCCTCGTGGCCATGGCGGGTACCACGGCGCAGGCCCAGCCCAGCCAGGGCGTGAGCAAGGACACCATCACGCTGGGGTCCATCCAGGATTTGTCGGGCCCGCTGGCGGGTTTTGGCAAACAGGTGCGCCTGGGCATGATGCTGCGCGTGGACGAGGCCAATGAGCAGGGCGGCATCAACGGCCGCAAGCTGGACCTGAAGGTGGAAGACTCGGGCTACGACCCCAAGAAAGCCGTGCTGGCCGCTCAAAAGCTGGTGAACCAAGACAAGATCTTCATGATGATCGCGCACATCGGCACGGCGCAGAACCTGGCCGCCATGCCCGTGCAGTTCAGCAAGAACGTGATCAACTTCTTCCCCGTGACGGCCGCGCGGGAAATGTACGAGCCCTTCCACAAGCTCAAGTATTCGTTTGCCGCCACCTACTACGACCAGATCCGCCTGGCAGCCCCCAAGCTCATCAAGGAAAAAGGCGCCAAGAAGATCTGCACCATTTACCAGGACGATGAATTTGGCCTGGAAGTGATGCGCGGCGGCGAAGCGGCGCTCAAGTCCATCGGCATGGAATTCGCCGAGAAAACCTCCTACAAGCGCGGCGCCACCGACTTCTCCTCACAGGTCGCCAAGATGAAGTCCTCGGATTGCGACTTCGTGATCCTGGGCACCATCATCCGCGAGACCATCGGCACGATTGGTGAGGCGCGCAAGACAGGCTTCAACCCCACCTTCCTGGGCTCCAGTGCCGCATACACCGACCTCATCCACAAGCTGGGCGGCAAGCCCATGGACGGCCTCTACGCCACCATGACGGTGCAGCACCCCTACCTGGACGAGGCCAGCCAGCCCATCCGCTTCTGGGCCAACAAGTACAAGACCAAGTTCAATGAAGACCCCACCGTGTTCTCGGTCTACGGCTACAACGCGGTCGATGCCTTCATCAAGGCGGCACAGAAGGCAGGCCCCAACCTGAGCACCGACAGCTTCATCAAGGCCATGGACACCATGGTGATCCCGCCCGACATGTTCGGCAGCGCCGAAGCCACCTTTGGCCCGCAAAAGCGCCTGGGCAGCGACCTCTCGCGCCTGTCACAGATCACCGACAGCAAGTGGAAGGTGGTGTCGGACTACGTCAAGCCATGAGGACCTGAGCGCCCTCACCCCAGCCGCCTTCGGGCGGCTTTTTGCATTTCAGGGGGTGCGTTCCGGCAGCGTCGATGGCAAAATGATTTTAACCAAGCAGTAACTTTGCATAAATAGGATCGACCAGCACCATGATCGAACGCACCCTCTTCCAGCCCGACCACCAGGCCTTTGCCGACAGCTTCCGCCGCTTTATTGAGAAAGAAGTGGCGCCGCACCACGCCGAGTGGGAAGAGCAAGGCTATGTGGCGCGCGAGGTGTGGAGCCAGGCGGGTGCCAGCGGCTTCCTGTGCATGAGCCTGCCTGAGGAATACGGCGGCGCCGGGGCCGACAAGCTGTATTCGGTGGCGCAGATGGAAGAGCTGGCACGCGCGGGCACCACCGGCATCGGCTTTGGCCTGCACAGCGAGATCGTGGCGCCGTACATCCTGCACTACGGCACCGAAGCGCAAAAACAAAAGTACCTGCCCCAGATGGCCACCGGCGCCGTGGTGGGCGCTATCGCCATGAGCGAGCCCGCTGCGGGCAGCGACTTGCAGGGCATCAAGACCACGGCCACCAAGAGTACGGACGGGTCGCACTATGTGCTCAACGGCAGCAAGACCTTCATCACCAACGGCTGGCATGCCGACCTGGTGATCGTGGTTGCCAAGACCGACCCGGCCGCAGGCGCCAAGGGCACCAGCCTGCTGCTGGTGGAGCGCGGCATGCCCGGCTTTGAAAAAGGCCAGCGCCTCAAGAAGATGGGCATGAAGGCGCAAGACACCTCCGAGCTGTTCTTCAACGACGTGAAGGTGCCCGCCGAGAACCTGCTGGGCGGCCCTGCCATGGAAGGGCGCGGCTTTATCTGCCTGATGGAGCAGCTGCCGTGGGAGCGCCTGCAGATCGCCATCACCGCCGTGGCCGCCGCCCAGGCCGCGATCGACTGGACGCTGGACTACGTGAAAGAGCGCAAGGTCTTCGGCCAGCCCGTCGCATCTTTCCAGAACACCCGCTACACGCTGGCCGAACTGCAGACCGAGGTGCAGGTGGCCCGCGTGTTTGTGGACAAATGCTGCGAGCTGATCGCGCGCGACCAGCTCGACACCCAGACCGCCAGCATGGCCAAGTACTGGACCACCGACCTGCAGTGCAAGGTGATGGACGAATGTGTGCAGCTGTTTGGCGGCTACGGCTACATGTGGGAATACCCCATCGCCCGCGCCTACGCCGACGCGCGCGTGCAGCGCATCTATGGTGGCACCAACGAGATCATGAAAGAAGTCATCTCACGCGGCATGGGCTTGAAATGAGACACCCCCCTGTGGCGCTGCGCGCCTTCCCCCCGCTCTCGCATAGCTGCGCAATGCGGGCAGGGGTACGCAGCCCACACTGCGGGGCGGCCCTTGCTTGGCTGCCCGCGCCTGGGCCAGTGGAGAAGCCACCCACCGCTACTGTATTCATAGCTGCTAGCGCTTGATGGACGCGCGGAAGCGGCCAATTTCATTCAAATCTGGAGACCACACCATGACCGAAGCCTATGTATTCGATGCGCTGCGCACCCCGCGCGGCAAGGGCAAGAAGGACGGCACCCTGCACGAGGTCAAACCCATCGACCTGCTGGTGGGCCTGCTGACCGAGCTGCAAACGCGCCACCGCTTTGACACCGCAGCGGTGGATGACGTGGTCATGGGCATCGTCTCACCCGTGGGCGAGCAAGGCTCGGTGCTGCCAAAGGTGGCCGCGCTCAAGGCCGGATGGGACTTTCGCTGCGCGGGCGTGCAGGTCAACCGCTTCTGCGCATCGGGCCTGGAGGCCGTGAACCTGGCCGCACAAAAAGTACGCAGCGGCTGGGAAGACCTGGTAGTGGCGGGTGGCGTGGAGAGCATGAGCCGCGTGCCCATCGGCTCCGACGGCGGCGCCTGGGCGCAAGACCCCGCCACCAATTCAGAGACGCTGTTCGTGCCCCAGGGCATCGGCGCCGACCTGATCGCCACGCTGGACGGCTACACCCGTGCCGACGTGGACGCCTTCGCGCTCGAATCCCAGCGCCGCGCCACTGCAGCGCGCGCAGCGGGCTACTTCAAAAGTTCTGTCGTGCCTGTGCGCGACTTCATCGGCCAGACCATCCTGGCCGAGGACGAATTCATCAAGCCCCACACCACGCTCGAGGGCCTGGGCGCGCTCAAGGCATCGTTCGAGCAACTGGGCGGCATGGGCTTTGACGCCGTGGCGCTGCAGCGCTACCCGCAGGTGGAGCGCATCCACCACGTGCACCACGCGGGCAACTCGTCGGGCATTGTGGATGGCGCCGCCGCCGTGCTCATCGGCAACGAAGCCGCCGCCAAGGCCCACGGACTCACGCCCCGCGCACGCATCGTAGCCACGGCGCTGAGCGGGGCCGACCCCACCATCATGCTCACCGGCCCCGTGCCCGCCGCCAAAAAGGCGCTGGCCCGTGCGGGCATGACCATCGACCAGATCGACCTGTTTGAAGTAAACGAGGCCTTCGCCGCCGTGCCCATGCGCTTCATGCGCGAGCTGGGCGTGCCGCACGACAAGGTCAACGTGAACGGCGGCGCCATTGCCATGGGCCACCCGCTGGGCGCCACGGGCGCCATGATCCTCGGCACCCTGATTGACGAGCTGCACCGCCGGGGCCAGCGCTATGGCCTGGCCACGCTGTGCGTGGGCGGCGGCATGGGCATAGCAACGATTGTTGAACGCGTATGAGGAACAACCCCCTGAGCGGCTGCGCCGCTTCCCCCTTCTCTCATCGCTGCGCGATGGGAAGGGGGACGACGCCACTGGCCTGGCAAAGCCAGTTCCACGGCGTCCGCGGGCCTCGGCCACGCTTCATCTAAGGCAGCGCCCCATAGCTGCGCTATGCCGCATTACAGATTCGGAGACATCAGCATGCAAACCATCCGCTACGAACTCATCCCCGCCCAGGGCACCGAAGGCCAGGTCGCCGTCATCACGTTTGACGAAACCAACTCCCCCGTCAACACCATGTGCCGCCAGTGGCAGCAAGAGCTGGGCGAGGTCACAGCGCGGGTAGCAAGCGACCGCGAACGCCTGGGCGCAGCGCTCAAAGGCATCGTGCTGGCATCCGCCAAGACCAGCTTTTTTGCGGGCGCCGACCTCAAGGCCACCATGCGCCTCACCCCCGCCGACGCTCCTGCCGTGTTCGGCGAAATCGAGCGCATGAAGAAGCACTTCCGCACGCTCGAAACCCTGGGCATCCCCGTGGTGGCCTGCCTCAACGGCGCGGCGCTGGGCGGTGGCTGGGAGGTGGCGCTGGTCGCCCACTACCGCATTGCCGTGGCTGACCCCAAGATCCAGTTCGGTCTGCCCGAGGTCACGCTGGGCCTGATGCCCGGCGCTACCGGCGTGACCAAGATGACCCGCCTGCTGGGCCTGATGGGTGCGCAGCCCTACATCCTGGAAGGCAAGCTCTTCAACCCCGCCGAGGCGCTGGAGCTGCAACTGGTGCACGAGCTGGTGGCCACGCGCGATCAGCTGCTGCCCGCCGCGCTGGCCCACATCGCCACCCACCCGCACGCCGTGCAACCGTGGGACGACAAGAACTACAAGATGCCCGGCGGCACACCCGCCAACCCCAAAATTGCAGGCGCGCTGACCGTCGCGCCCGCCATGCTCAAGAAGACCACGCGCGGCCGCTACCCCGCGCCCGAGGCCGCCCTGGCCGCCATGGTCGAAGGCGCGATGGTGGACTACGACACCGCCCTGCGGATCGAAAGCCGCTACCTCGCCCGCCTGATGACCGGCCCCGTGGCGCGCAACATGATCAACACGTTCTTCTTCGACATGAACGCGATCAAGAGCGGCAAGTCGCGCCCAGGCTCGGCGCCCCGCTACAAGCCCCAAAAGGTCGGCATCCTGGGCGCTGGCATGATGGGTGCGGGCATCGCCTATGCGCAGGCCAGCCGGGGCATCGCCACGGTGCTGAAAGATGTGAGCACCGTGAAGGCCGAAGCTGGCAAGGCCTACAGCGCCAAGCTCACCCAGGCCCGCGTGGACAAGGGCCGCATGACGGCCGAGGCGCAGCAAGCCCTGCTGGCCCGCATCACGCCCACCGCCAGCGCGGCCGACCTGGCGGGCTGCGACCTCATCATCGAAGCCGTGTTTGAAAGCCGCGACCTCAAGGCCAAGGTCACGCAAGAGGCCGAGCCGCAGTTGGCGCCCGGCGGCTTCTTTGCCAGCAACACCTCCACCCTGCCCATCAGCGGCCTGGCTAAGGCCAGCAGCAAGCCCGAGAAGTTTGTCGGCATCCACTTCTTCAGCCCCGTGGACAAGATGAAGCTGGTGGAAATCATCCGCGGCAAACAAACGGATGACGAAACCGTGGCCCGCGCGTTCGACTATGTGCAGGCCCTGGGCAAGGTGCCCATCGTGGTCAACGACTCACGCGGCTTCTACACCAGCCGCACCTTCGGCACCTTCGTCATGGAAGGCGCCGCCATGCTGGGCGAAGGCATCCCCGCCGCCGCGATTGAAAACGCCGCCATGCAAGCGGGCCTGCCCGTAGGCCCGCTGGCCGTGCTGGACGAAACCGCGCTGACCCTGAGCGTGCACGTGCTGGACCAGACCCGCGCCGACTACGCGGCCGAAGGCAAGACCTACACCGCCACGCCCGGCGAGCTGCTGGTGGAGCGCATGGTCAAGGAACTGAAGCGCCCCGGCCGCGCCGGTGGCGGCGGCTTCTACGACTACCCCGCAGGCGCCAAGAAGCACCTGTGGCCCGAGCTGAAACCCCTGTTCGAAAAGCCCGGCGTGGAATGGAGCGTGCAGGAGATTCAGGACCGTTTGCTCTACCGCCAGGCCATCGAGACCGCGCGCTGCCTGGCCGAGGGCGTGCTGACCAGCGTGCATGACGCAAACATTGGGTCGATTTTTGGGATTGGGTTTCCGGCTTGGACGGGGGGGGCGATGCAGTTTATCTACGGGATCGGGGTAGAGGCGTTCTTGCGGCGGGCAGAGGAACTGTCAGCAGTGTATGGACAAGGGTTCGACATAAGCGTTTCTTGCAGAAATGCAATCCGGGGGCACACCCCTGTGTATTGACGAGTCGCACACAGATTTCACGACTTCCTCAAAATAACTTGCCGCCTAGCAATGAACGTTGTATTGTCGATGGACTGCCTTAGAGGTAGAACGGAACGCCTCTCTTAGCAGCTTCGGTTGCGCTCTAGGGGGCTCGGTGTCAAAACTGTGCCAACCAGATGAAAACTTACTTTTACTAGGTTTCGTTCCGTGGAAAGCCCGAGCTTGTCTCGGGCTTTTTGTTTAGGATTTCAATATGAGCTTGGAAATTAAAATTAAAGAGCGAATTCTTGATGAATGTGCAAAATGGATTGAGAGGCACCACGCCTATCACAACAGCCTTCATCTGGACTGGAAGCGGAACAATGATCGCATAGCGAAAGCGCCAAAAAAAGAAGTAAGAGTTCCCGAGTATTGGTCAATCGACAACAAATTCAACCCATTTTATGTACGCAGAAATGCAAGCGCCATTGCAAAATCAATAGCAGCCAAAATAGAAAATTCCACCTACATCCCGAACGAACCCTTCAAAAAGAAGATCCCAAAACCAGGAGGCGGTCAGCGGGAATTAACAGTTTATCAAATCCCTGACGCTGCAGTATCTAGCTACTTCTATACGCGTCTACTAGCAAAAAATAGACATCGGTTTAGCTCCTTTTCATATGCATATCGGAACGACCGAAACGTTCATTTCGCAATCCAAGACATTGCAATTGACCTCTCCCTGAATGCGCGCACATTTATTGCGGAGTTTGATTTTTCTGATTTTTTTGGATCAATTGATCACCAATATCTCTTTTCACAACTGCATGAAAATGGCTTCTTCGTGAGCAACGAGGAAGAGTCAGTGATTAAAGCGTTCCTAAAAGGGCGCGACAAAGGAATACCGCAAGGGACGTCGATCTCGTTATTTCTTGCGAACCTCGTGTGCTGGCGCCTAGATAAATCCTTAGAAAAAGGTGGACTCAAATTTGCACGTTATGCTGATGACACAGTCATCTGGAGCACCAGTTACGCAGCAATCTGTGAATCATTCAATATAGTCAACGATTTCTCACGCAACACTGGAGTACCAATCAATCTAAAGAAGTCGGATGGAATTAGCCTACTCTCCAAAGATGGACTAAACGCGGAAATTTCACACAAACTGGACTTTAAT
The DNA here is from genome assembly GCF_003060895.1 of Acidovorax sp. HMWF029. Classification (GTDB taxonomy): domain Bacteria; phylum Pseudomonadota; class Gammaproteobacteria; order Burkholderiales; family Burkholderiaceae_C; genus Acidovorax. Next base: position 15,307 of record NZ_QAIH01000091.1, read on the forward strand.
TTTCTCGGATATTCAATCGGTATCGACAAAATTTCCATCAGAGACAAGACCATTCAGCGGATAAAGAAGCAGATTTCGTATTTGCTATACAGGAATCTAATTCAACCATTGAAGACTAAGCCACTAGGCGCCATGATCATCCCGGCAAACGATCGCGACAAAGCACTTCTTGTCGCCTTAAGCCAAGTGAGACGCTACATTTATGGCGGCCTCTTACACCGTGAACTGTGGGACTATATCAAGGGCAGAAGAAATTCATTGAGATTTAAAGGCGTGATGAGTTTTTATCCTCTTCTTAATGACGAAGCGCAACTTAAGAAATTAGACGGCTGGCTTACCTCAACAATCCACAGAAGTGTTATGACCAGATCTGATTTACTATTAAGTCATGGATTTGACCGCCGCCATTCATTCCCCTTTAATGTTGAACGCAAAAATCTGATAACAACATATCGAAAAAAACGCATTAAGGGAGCAAGGTTGTTAGAAGTTCCAAGCTTTCAACTAATATTTAGCGCCCTGAGACGAGGATTAACCGAAGTGGGCATAGAGCGAGTTATGCACCCCGAGTCATCAAAATATCACTACAAAGAATAGTCAAGTAGAGGTCAGGCAGCTTTTGCACATTCATCCGAACGCACAAACGACCGAAGCTTCGTTTGTTTGATTGCCGACGTCTCACGCCGTTTCCGAGTACTTCAACCCGAACATCCCCCGCGCCTCCTGCGGCGACGCCACCTCCCGCCCCGCATTGCGCGCGTACTCCGCCAATTTCTCAATCAACGGCCCGTTCGAATCCGCCTTGGCCCCATCCGGCAGGTAGAACGTGTCCTCCAGCCCCGTGCGCAAATGCCCGCCCAGCTCGGCCACGCGCTGGTGCACGGGCCAGATCTCGCTACGGCCGATGACAGTGGCTTGCCAGGAGGCGCCCTCGCCCACCACGCGCTAGTCCACGATCAGCTTGTTGTTGTTCAGAAGCTGCGTGATGATCTGCGCGTCAGTCGTTGCGCCTGAATACACCGACTGCAGATCGACGCCCACTAAAACAATGCGCTGTGTCTCGGCCGCACTGTTGTATGCGGCGCCCACTGTGTGCGAGTCGCCAGCAAAGCCGCCTGTATGGCTGATGTGGATGAGGGTGTTTCCCCCAGAGATCTCGAAGTGCAGGTAGTCGGCCAAGTTGCCAGCACCGTTGGATGGCCCCACGCGCTCACCCTGCAGAAGGTGGCTGAGATTCAGCACATCGCCACCCGCCGTGTTGTTCCCAGCCGCTGCAGTGGCGAAGTTCAAGATGGTGTCAATGGCCGGTGTGCCTGGCGCGCCTTGGTCCCCGAGATTCCAGACGAACACGTCGACGAAATTTTCACCTGCATCGCCCCCCTGCATGGTGTCGTTGCCGGGGCCACCCACCAGCACGTCTGCGCCGCTTCCTCCGTCTAGAGTATCGTCGCCCTCTTCACCGTAGAGCATGTCGGAGCCCGCGCCCGCCGAGAGGTTGTCATTGCCTGCCCCCCCTAGGACGATGTTGTTGCCATTGCCCGCATCGATGGTGCTGTTTCCGCTCCCACCCTGAACGTATTCACTGGCAGAACTTCCGGTATAGCTTCCGCTGGAGGTGGTGATGATATCCACGGTGGTGTAGTAGGCCCTTAGGGTTACCACACTGGATACGCTGGCAGTAGCGCCGCCATTCACTTCTGTGGATATGACCTGCACAGTCAAATTGGTGGCATTGGTGCTGTAGCTGCCCGGTAGCGAGATCATCAGGTTGGGCAGTTCTGCCTCAGTGAATTGCCACACTCCACCGCCCTGGTTGACGCCCGCGTTGAAACTGATACCGGTGGGAACGTTGCTTACTTTGGCCGTGAGGCTCTCAGAACCGTCTGTGTCCACCAGCGCAGTGGTGATGGGGAACCTGGTGCTCACGCCGCCTGTGCCACGCGCAGCAACAACCAACGCTTTCTGCACCACTACAGACGGCGCCTGGGCGGCCCCCACCGTGACACTGACCGTGGCGGTACTGGACTCACCCTCAGGGTCTTGAATGGTGTAGGCAAAGCTGGCGCTGCCTTCATAGCCAGCGGCAGGCGTGAATGTGACGTTGCCCCCCGCAAGGCTGACCGTGCCTTGCGTTGCCGCTTGCACTGACACGATGCTCAGCGTGTCACCATCCGGATCGTTATCGTTGGCAAGCAAGGTTGCGGCAGGGATGACTCTGAGGGTATCAACGCCGGTGGTCACGGAATCAGCAACCGCCACGGGTGCTCGGTTGCCAATCACCGTTACCGAGACGCTGCCAGTGGCAGTGCCGCCGTTTCCGTCGCTGATGGTGTACGTGAAGAGATCTGTGCCAACGAATCCTGCATTGGGCGTGTATACCGGGTTGTTTGTGACGGCATCAATGACCACGGAGCCGTTAGCGCCCTGGGTCACGCCGGTCACCGACAGCATGTCGCCATCAGCATCCGTGTCGTTCGTGCGCACCGCCACGGTGACGGAGTTGTTTCTGAGCACGCTTGCGGTGTCGTCAATGGTCACTGGTGAGCTATTCGCAACCAATGGGCTGACCGTGACGCTCAAGGTGGAGGACGAACCCGTTTGCACCACATACGTCCAGACCGCTGGGCTCACACCGGTGAAGGGCGAAGAGGCCGTGAAGGAATACGCACCAGTGCTTTGCAGCGAAAAGGAGCCGACACCCGGCACGGACGCCGTGGCGCCCGCTGCGTACGTCACACCCAGGAACCGGAAGCTCGCTACCGTCAAGGGTCCATCGGCATCGGAATCGTTGGTAAGGACGTTGCCTGAGACCTGAGAGCCTGCGGAGACAGAGTTCGTGTCCGCCTGAAGCTGGCTGGGGTGGCTGCCTTGCACCGC
>NZ_QAIH01000091.1:18193-28400 GCF_003060895.1 Acidovorax sp. HMWF029
CGGCATCAGCACACAACTTGGCCACATCGACCCAACATGCATTACCAGGAGCCAGCGTTGTGCCCATGGCGCACTGCGCGCCGGGCCGGGCAGGCGTCACTGGGAGCGGAGACGGCACACCCAACGGAAAACAGGTGTTCCAAGCAGGCAACGTGATGCTTGCAATGCGCAAACCAGACGCAGTCTGGTTCGTGTGCACCACAGGTAAAAACCCCAAGGGACTGCCGCTGGGCATGGTGCCCGTCGTCTGCACCGGAATGGACAGGGTCTGACCACCAGGCTGGGTGAAGGCCTGCTGCAATTCCTGCAGCTGGGCTCGCACATTGTCGCCCCACAGCACCATTACCCCCACGGATACCGCAACAAGGCCCGCCCCCATCGTGCGTAAACCGCGCGCGGAGATCAAACCCTTGCGCAACATCCATGGCACGCATGCAGCCATCGCCAACACAAGCAGGAGCAGGGCTACCGGATGATCAACAGGTATCGATGCTGGGGAAATAGCAGGCGCGGCCGTAATGGTTTGAGCCTGGACTGAAGGCACAGCCACCAAGATCAGTGAGGTTTGAAAAAGGCGTTTTAGTGAACTTGGTAGACAAGGCTGCTGGCCCAACATCGGCAATTCTTTCAACTAGTGCTTTGCGAACAGATCAAAGGAGTGATGCCCCCCAGATCATCCAGCACCACCAACGACCCTGTGGAAGCTGAACTAGCAGACGGCGAGGACACGAACGAGCTTGCGCGTAAACCATCTGCCTCACCGAGCGAGAAGGAGAAAGGCCATGGGCGCGCAAAAAAGCGCTATTGGAAAATGTTCCGCAGTTTCAAGTCAAGCACAGAAGTGCAAATCCGCTCTTATTCACTTGGCTCCTGCAGCGAAAGTGCCCGTCCCCATCAAGCATCAGCCAAGCCCAACATCCCCCGCGCCTCCTGCGGCGAAGCCACCTCCCGTCCCGCATTGCGCGCGTATTCCGCCAGCTGCTCAATCAACGGCCCGTTCGAGTCCGCCTTGGTCCCATCCGGCAGATAGAACGTATCTTCCAGCCCCGTGCGCAGATGCCCGCCCAGCTCGGCCACGCGCTGGTGCACGGGCCAGATCTCGCTGCGGCCGATGACGGTGGCTTGCCAGGGGGCGTCCTTGATTTTCAGCTTGAGCAAAATGGGCAGCAGATCCGGGTCCGCAGGCATGCCGGATTCGACGCCCATCACAAAGTTGTATTCGGGCAGGCGCTCGGTGTACATGCCGGTCTGCACATACATCTCCACGCAGCGCACGATGCCCACGTCAAAGCATTCGAACTCGGGCAGCGTGCCGGTATCCAGCATCACGTCGATGAAGTCCTTGACCTTGGCGGGCTGGTTGTCGAACAGCATGGGCGGCCAGGCCCAGGTGCCGTTGCTGCGCACCTTCAGGTAGTTGAGCGATCCGGCGTTGCACGCGGCCATCTCGGGGCGGGTGGCGCGCAGGCAGTCGAGCGGGCCTTGGTAGTGGGGGCCGACCACGCCGGTGGTCTGGTTGATGATCAAACCCGGGCAGGCCTCGCGCATGGCTTGCACGCAGTCGCGCGCCACCTGCGGGTCCCAGCTGGGCAGGTGGCCCTTGCCGGGCTCCTGGTTGCGGAAATGCACGTGGACCACGGCGGCGCCTGCGTCGTAGGCGCGGCGGGCTTCTTTCGCCAATTGCTCGGGCGTGACAGGCACATGGTGCTGGCCGGGGTCGGTGAGCACGCCGGTGATGGCGCAGGTGATGATGGCTTTGTGGCTGATGGCGTGACTGGTCATGGTGCGTCTCCGAATGGCATTACTGCTGCTTTGCAATCCACTGACCGTTCGGCCTGAGCCTGTCGAAGGCGGGGCGCACTGGCTTCGACAGGCTCAGCCCGAACGGATGGGGTGGCGGTGAGTTTTTGGCCCATGTCACACCTCATATACCGAGCTGCTTGGCGGCCAGGTCTTTCATGATTTCTTCCGCACCACCGCCAATCATCATGACCTTGACCTCGCGGTAGATGCGCTCGCTGACGGTGCCGCGCATGAAGCCCATGCCGCCCAGGATCTGCACGGCCTGGTCGGCGCAGAACTGCATGGTTTGGGTGGCGTGGTTCTTGAGCAGGCACACACTCGCTACCCATTCCGGTTCGGTGCGCCCCTCATCGGCCTGCGCAGCCACGGATTCGCACCACGCGGCGGTGGACTGGATGCGCATCTGCATGTCCACCAGCTTGTGGCGGATGACCTGGTGCTCCACCAGCGCGGCGCCAAAGGTCTTGCGCTGGCGGGCCCAGGCCAGGGCTTCGTCGTAACAAGCCTCGGCAAAGCCCAGGGCCGATGCGGCCAGGCCAAAACGCTCGCCGTTGAAGTTGGCCATGATGATGCGAAAGCCCGCGCCCTCTTCGCCCAGCAGGTAGCGGGCGGGCACGCGCACATTGTCAAAACGCAGGTGGGCGGTGTCGGAGCAGAGCCAGCCCATCTTGTCGAGCTTGCTGCGCGACAGGCCTGGGCTGTGGCCGGGGATGAGCAGCATGGAGATACCTGCGCTGCCCTTGCTGCCCGCGTCGCCGGTGCGCACGGCCACGGTGATCCAATCCGCGCGCATGCCGGAGGTGATGAATACCTTTTCGCCGTTGACGATGTACTCGTCGCCCTCGCGCCGCGCGGTGGTCTTGAGTTGGGCCACGTCGGACCCGCCACCGGGTTCGGTAATCGCCAGCGCAGCGATCTGCTCGCCTGCCAGCACGGGCGGGATGACCTCGGCAAGCACAGCATCGCTGCCATGCGCCAGCACGGGCGGCAAACCGATGTTGTGCGACAGCAGGCTGGCCAGCACGCCACCGCTGGCACCATGGCGGCTGAGCGCGCGCCACAGCGGCAAGCGCAAGGCGTAGCTGGCAGGGGTTCCGCCGTACTGCTCGGGGTAGCCCAGACCCAGCAGGCCCAGGTCGGCTGCGCGGCGGTACAGGCTGCGAGGGAATTCACCGGCCGCGTCCCACGCGTCCACATGCGGCGCGATTTCGGTGCGGGCAAAGCGGGTGACGGTGTCGGTGAGGGCGGTACGGTCTTCGTCGCTCACAGAACTTGCATCGGACGTGTCGGTCATGCGGGCGCTCCTTGCGTGGCGGGTGCAAAGCGGGCCAGCACCTGGCCGGGCGACACCTGCTGGCCGGGGGCCACCAGCAGCTCGGCCACGGTGGCGGCGGCGGGGCTGGCCAGGCTGTGTTCGAGCTTCATGGATTCGATGACCACCACCGTATCGCCCGCCGCCAGCGCCTGGCCTGCTGCCACGGGCAGCGCGACCACCTTGCCGTTGAAGGGGGCGCGCAGCTCGGTGGCGCCACCGGCGGCGCCCGCGCGTGTGGCGGGCTCCCACGATGCGTCTTCCACCCAGCCGTCCACGCCATCCGACTGCCAGTGCCAGCGCCGGGGGCCCACCGCCATGCAGTGCACGCCGCGCTGGGGCAGTTGCAATGTCACAGGTTCCGCCCCGGCCTGCTCTATTTGCAGCCGCCCACCGCCCAGCTCGCGCACGGCGATGGAGTGCACCTGGCCCTGGTGGCGCAGGCGCATCGGGCGGGCGAGCGCACAGGGCAAGTCAGACGAAACTTTTGAAGAAAAAATAGCCTCTACCGCGCAGAAGGAAAGCGCTTTAAGCTCACTTTTTAATAGCAATTCTTGCAAATCTGCGGCGTGTTCAGCCAAGAACGGCACCAGCGCCTGCCCACTGGCAAACACCGGGTGCTGCAAGCAGGCCACCAAAAACGCGCGGTTGGTGGGCAGGCCCAGCACGCGGGTGCTGTGCAGCGCGCGCACCAGCGCGGCAATGACCTCGGCCCGGGTAGGCGCGTGCACGATGAGCTTGCCCAGCATGGCGTCGTAGTGGGGGGTGACTTCGGCGCCCTCTTCCAGCGCGTGGTCAAAACGCAGCGCGCCGGGCGCGGCCCGTTCAAACGCGGTGGCGGGCGGCGCGCTGAACTGCAGCACGCGGCCAGTGTGGGGGCGGAAGTGCGCGTCTTCGGCACACAGGCGCACTTCGATGGCGTGGCCTTGCAGATGCACCTCATCTTGCGTAAGCGGCAGCGGCTCACCCCGCGCCACGCGGATTTGCCATTCCACCAGGTCCAGCCCGGTGAGCGCTTCGGTCACCGGGTGCTCCACCTGCAGGCGGGTGTTCATCTCCATCAAGAAGAATTCAGCCCCGTCCAAAAGGAATTCCACCGTGCCCGCACCCACATAGCCAGCGGCCTGCGCCAGCGCCACAGCGCAGGCGCCCATGCGTTCGCGCAGCGCTGCATCCACGGCGGGACTGGGGGCCTCTTCGATGATCTTCTGGTGGCGGCGCTGCACCGAGCAATCGCGCTCGCCCAGGTGGATGCATCCGCCGTGCGCGTCGGCAAAGACCTGCACCTCCACATGCCGTGGCTGCAGCAGCGCGCGTTCGATGAGCAGGTCGCCACAGCCAAATCCCGCCAGCGCCTCGGACCGGGCACTGGCCAACGCGGCAGGTAACTGCGCGAGGTCGGTGACCAGGCGCATGCCGCGCCCTCCCCCACCCGCCACGGCCTTGACCATGAGGGGCGTGCCGATGCGCGCAGCCTCGACGGCAAAGCGCTCGTCGCTCTGGTCATCGCCCGCATAGCCGGGCAGGCAGGGCACGCCATGCGCGACCGCCAACGCTTTGGCCCCGGCCTTGCTGCCCAGTGCACGGATGGCTGCGGGCGGCGGGCCGATCCAGGTCAGGCCCGCATCCACCACGGCCTGGGCAAATTCGGCGTTCTCGCTGAGGAAGCCATAGCCGGGGTGCACCGCATCGGCCCCAGTGGCGCGGGCTGCGGCCAGCAACTTGTCGGTGCGCAGGTAGGTGTCGGCGCTGGCTGCGCCGCCCAATGCAACGGCTTGGGTGGCTTCGCGCACGTGCAGGGCGTTGGCATCGGGGTCTGAGTAGATGGCCACTGTTTCGATGCCCAGGCGGTGGGCGGTGTGTATCACCCGGCGGGCGATTTCGCCGCGATTGGCGATGAGTATCTTTTTCATAGGCTGTGCCCTCGCGGCTCCATCGCCCGCCTGCACGCTTCGCGTGCGCGGGCAATTTGCTTCGCCATGCCTACGGCATGAACACCGCGATTGGCGATGAGTATCTTTTTCATAGGCTGTGCCCTCGCGGCTCCATCGCCCGCCTGCACGCTGCGCGTGCGCGGGCAATTTGCTTCGCCATGCCTGCGGCATGAACAGCCCGATTGGCGATGAAGTTTTTTTTCATGGCTTCGCACTCCACGGCGGCGCCTTACGCGCAGCAAACGCCGCCAGCCCTTGCGGAGCTTCGGGGCCACGCAGCGCTTGCGAAAAAGCAATTGCCGCTTCGTCCAGCAGCGCGGGCAACGGCGTTTCGGCTTGGGCCAGCAACAAACGTTTGGTAGCGGCCACGGCCTGCGGCGCTGCGGCGGCGTGGCGCGCGATGGCGGCTTGCACAGCTGCCTCCATGTCGCCACTCACCACCTCATCGACCAGCCCCGCGCGTTGAGCTGTCGCAGCGTCCCAGCGCTCACCTGTCAGCAAACAACGCCGCGCCGCTGCGGGGCCAAGGCGCCGCTCTACAAACGGCGCGATCTGCGCAGGCACGATGCCCAGCGTGACCTCGGGCGTGGCGAACTGCGCGCCGCTGTGTGCCAGCACCTGATCAGCGCAGCACGCCAGACCAAAGCCGCCACCCATGGCCGCGCCCTCCACCGCCACGATGAGCCACTGCGGCAGCGCACACAGGGCCTGCAGCAGCGCGCCAAAGCGGCGGTTCAGTGGCACCAGCGGGTCAGCCTCGCCCGCAGCCAGGGGCTGGCCAATGGTCTTGGCAAAGCCGCCCAGGCTGCCACCTGCGCAGAAATGGCCACCCGCGCCACGCAGCACCACGCCGCGCAGGTCGGCATCGGCCACAGCCCGCTCGCACGCGGCCAGCAGGGCATCCACCATGGCTTCTGACAGCGCATTGCGACTGGCCGGGTCGTTCAGCGTCCAAGTTTCGACGCTGCCGCGAGCAAGTGGCCTGCGGTCGATGAGCAAAGGGAGGGCTGTCATTTCAGTGACCCATTGCATGCACGCAGCGGGCTGCATTCACTCCCTCTCCCCTTGCGGGAGAGGGCTGGGGAGAGGGGGTGCCAGACTGGGAGGCAACGCCAAATCAGCCCCCTCTCCCCAACCCCTCTCCCGCGAGGGGAGAGGGGCAGTACTGCGCGCGCATCACGCGGCAGGGACAACCTTTTGCCTCTCATACGGGTCGTTTCGCAATGCCCATGAGCTTGGCGAGGATGCCCAGCATCACTTCGTCCGCCCCACCGCCAATCGACGCCAGCCGCCCGTCGCGGTACATGCGCGAGACCTTGTTCTCCAGCGTATAGCCCATGCCGCCCCAGAACTGCAGGCAGGTGTCGGGCACCTCGCGGTTGAGGCGGCCTGCCTTGAGCTTGGCCATGCTGGCCAGCTCCAGCACGTCCTGCCCGTTCACATACAGGTCGCAGGCGCGGTAGGTGAGTGCGCGCAGGGCCTCCACCTCGGTCTTGAGCTCGGCCAGCTTGAACTGCACCCACTGCTGGTCGGCCAGCGTGCTGCCAAACAGCTTGCGCTCCTGCGCGTAGTCGATGGTCCACTGGATGCAGTGGTTCAGCGATTCGAGCGTGCTGGCGGCGCACCACAGGCGCTCTTCCTGGAACTGCTGCATCTGGTAGATGAAGCCCTGGCCTTCGGCGCCGATGCGGTAGCGCTGCGGCACGCGCACCTCGTCAAAATAGATCAGGCCCGTGTCGCTGCTGTGCATGCCGATCTTGCGGATTTTTTGCGCCACCTCGATGCCCTTGGTGAGTTTGCCGCCGGGGCCGTCGCGCATGGGCACCATCACCAGGCTCTTGTTCTTGTGCACGGGGCCTTCGCCCGTGTTGACCAGCATGCACATCCAGTCGGCTTGCAAGCTGTTGGTGATCCACATCTTCTGGCCGGTGATCACGTAGTCGTCGCCGTCCTTGCGGGCCACGCTCTTGATGCCGGATACATCGCTGCCCGCCGCAGGCTCGCTCACGCCGATGCAGCCCACCATGTCGCCCGCAATCGCAGGGGCCAGAAAGTTGCGCTTGAGCTCTTCGCTGCCGTAGCGCGCCAGCGCCGGGGTGCACATGTCGGTCTGCACACCAATCGCCATGGGCACGCCGCCGCAGTGGATGTGGCCCAGCGCCTCGGCCATGGCCAGGCTGTACGAATAGTCCAGCCCCTGGCCGCCGTATTCCTCGGGCTTGCACAGGCCCAAGAGGCCCAGGCTGCCCATCTTCTTGAAGACCTCGTGCGCGGGGAAGATTTCGGCGGCCTCCCACTCGTCCACATGGGGGTTGATCTCTTCGTCGATGAAGCGCTTGAGGGTCTTCTGAATCTCGCGGTGCTCGTGCGTGAACTGCATGGTGCTTGTCTCCTGCGGTTGTATGGGTATGCCTGCAAACCTCGATCACGAAAGCTGAAATTGCCCCAGCGGCTGGGGCCGACCGTTGAGCACCAGCTCCACCTGGTGCGCGACGGGGTAGTGGGTGCGTGTGGTCATCTGCTGCAGCGACAGCGTCTTGCCCACCGCCACGGTGGCACCGGGCGGAATGTCCAGCGTCTGCAGCTTGAACACCTTGGGCGCCGCACCGCCATGGGCCTTGACGTAGTGCACCTTCAGGTCGGCCAGCACGCGCTGGGGCTGCGGTGTGGGGTTGTGCAGCTCGGCATCGATGCGCACCTTGTCGCCGATGCGCGCGCGGGCGGGCACCACGCGGGCGGCCCGCACATCCAGCGCCACGGCATGGCCTACGCCCAAGGCATCGAGCGCGCCAGCGTCGCCGCGTTTGATGAGAAAACGCAGGCCGTGGCGCACCAAGGCTTCGCGCGGTGCGGGTGCGCCCTGCAGCCAGGTGCGGGCGGTGCCCACGGCCAGGTCGGGGTGGTCCTTGGCAATGTCGCCCAAGTGGTTGGCCACGGAGCGACGCACATAGGACGATGGGTCGTCCTTGAGCGCATCGAGCAACGGCAGGGCCAGTTGCGGGTTGTTCTGGAATGCAGGCAAACGCGGCGCCCAGGGCAAGCGGGGTCGCGTGCCTTCGCTCACCAGGCGGCGCACATGGGCGTTGTCGTCGTGCGCCCAGTCGCGCAGCCGTGTGAGTGTGGCGCCCTGGTGGTGCAGCAGGTAGGGGCGTATGCAGAACTCGGCCGTAAAGCGCTGGGTGAGCGCGTGCTGCGCGGCCATGGCCGCCTCGAAATGCGGCAGGCCGTGTGTGCCAATGTAGATGCTGTGGGGCAAGTACAGGAAGGCGCTGTAGGGGCGGTCACCCGCATCGGGCTCACCGGCGGCATCGATGCCCATCGGCGGGTCCATCGAATCGACCAGCACGCCCAGCGCGCGCGGCACGTCTTGCGGCAGGTGGGTCTGCAGGGCCTGCGCAATGCGCTGGCCGCGTGCCATCAGCTCCAGCGATTCGTAGCCGGGCTCTACCTGCTGCAGAAACGCGGTAGTGTCGAACTTGCGCCACGCACGGCGCACCATGGCCGCGATGCGCGGGGGCACGGAGTCATTGAGCAGGTGTTTGAGAGGCTCGGCCATGTCTTTCGGAACCCCTCACATCCGCGCCACCCCAAAGCTCAGGGGCCGCAGCGTGCGGGCCTGTGCCTCGGCGCAGGTGTCCAGGCAAAACGCCAGCACGGCGCGCGTGTCGCGCGGGTCGATCACGCCGTCGTCCAGCAGCAGGCCGCTGGTGTAGAACGCATCGGCCTGGGCCTCGAACATGGCGACGATCTTGTCGAACTGGGCTTGCGACTCGGCGGGGTCGGGCGTGATGCCTTTGCGCGCGAGCGCCGCCTCGGTCACGATCTGCATGGTGCGCGCAGCCTGCTCGCCGCCCATCACCGCTGTCTTGGCCCCCGGCCAGCTGAACAAGAAGCGCGGCGCATAGCCCCGCCCGCACATGCCGTAGTTGCCCGCACCAAAGCTGGCGCCGCACTGGATGGTGATCTGCGGCACTGTGGCATTGGTCACGGCCTGGATCATCTTGCTGCCGTGCTTGATCATGCCGCCCTGCTCGCTGTCCTTGCCCACCATATAGCCCGTGGTGTTCTGCAGGTAGATGATGGGGTGGCCCAGCTGGCACATCCACTGGATGAAGTGCGTGGCCTTGTTGGCGCCCGCCACGTCGATGGGGCCGTTGTTGCTGATGAAGCCCACGGCGTGGCCCTGAATGTGGCCCAGCGCGCACACGGTGGCCATGCCGTAGCGGGCCTTGAATTCGAGCAGTTCGGAGCCGTCCACCAGCCGCGCCATCACCTCGCGCATGTCCACGGGCTGGCGCAGGTCCGCGGACATCAGGGACAGCAGGTCGTCTGCCGGCAAGAGAGGTGCGGGCGCGCTGGGTCGCCGGAGCATATTCCACCCCAGCTGCGCGACCACATCGCGCGCCAGGCCAATCGCCTCGCGGTCGTCCTGCGCCAGGTATTCACCCAGGCCCGAGACGGAGGTGTGCATCTCGGCGCCGCCCAACTCTTCTTCCGTCGCGATCTCGCCCGTCGCAGCCTTGAGCAGCGGCGGCCCGGCCAGAAAGGCGCGCGAGCGGCCCTGCACCATGATCACCACATCCGACAAGCCGGGCATGTAGGCGCCGCCTGCGGTGCCCGAGCCGTGCTGCACGGTGATGACCGGAATGCCCGCCGCCGACAGCCGCGCGAGGTTGCGGAACAGCGTGCCGCCGTGCACAAAGCCCTCCACCCGGTAGCGCATGAGGTTGGCGCCCGCGCTCTCGACCAGATGGATGAACGGCAGGCGGTTTTGCAGTGCAATCTCCTGCACGCGCAAGATCTTTTCCAGACCCATGGGCTGGATGGCGCCGGCCTCGATGCCCGAGTCGCTGGCCACGACCATGCAGCGCACGCCACTGACAAAGCCGATGCCCGCGACCATGCCTCCACCAGGCACTGACTTCTCTGGGGTTTTCACGTCTTGCAGGTAGCCCGCCAGCGTGCACAGCGGCAACCAGGGCGCACCGGCATCCAGCAGCAGGGCCACACGCTGGCGCGGCAACAGCTGGCCGCGCTTTTCAAACTGGGGGAGCGACCGGGCCGAGGCGGCGGCGGCACGCTCTTCCAGCGCGCGCAGGGCATCCAGGCGGGCCTGCAGCGCCGCGCGGCGCTGCGCGGCCTCGGCGCTGCCTGGGTG
>NZ_QAIH01000092.1 GCF_003060895.1 Acidovorax sp. HMWF029
CGCCCTGCCCCGTGCGACATCCCACCTCCCGTCCCGCCGCGACTGGCTGGCATGGGCGGGCACCACCGCCATGGCACCTTGGCTGCCAGGCTGCGGCGGCAGCAACAACCCCGGGCCCCAGCTGCCAGCCACCATGGCCTGGGGCCGCCACGAGATACGGCAGGCAATGCAGGCCAGCAGGGCGCGGGCCGCATCGATTGCGCTGCTGCAGGGCGAGCGCCTGGTCTGGCAGGAGGCATTTGGCGTGCTGGACGATAGCTCCCGCGCGCCTGCTACCCCCGACACGCGCTTTAATGTGGGCTCTGTGAGCAAGGTGCTGGCAGCGCTGGCGGTGATGGTTTTGGTGGACCGCCAACTGGTGGAGCTGGATGCGCCCGTGGTGCGCTACCTGCCACAGTTCGCCATGCTGTCGCCGGGCTACCGTGAGATCACGGTACGGCACCTGCTGAGCCATGCGTCGGGGCTACCCGGTACCTACACCCGCCACCTGTTTGCCTTTGCCCCGCAATCGGGCTATGCGGCGGAGCTGGAAACGGCCCTGGCCGATGTGCACCTCAAGCACGCGCCCGGCGCCATGGCCGTGTACTGCAACGACGGCTTCACCCTGGTCGAGCGCATCGTGCTCGCGGTGACCGGGCAGGCCTATCCTGCGTTTGTGCAGTCGGCCATCCTCAACCCGCTGGGCATGGCGCGTTCGGGCTACACGCTGCAGCCCTTGCCCGCAGGCAGCTTTGCCCACGGGTACATCGGCGATGCCCGCCAGGGCCAGGAGTTTGTGATGGGCTATGCCACCGGTGGGCTGTGCACCACCCCGGGCGACATGATGAAGCTCGCTGCCCTGCTGATGCGGGGCGGTGAGCTGGATGGCCAGCGCGTCGTTTCGAAGGCCGCCGTGGCAGAGATGGGCCGCACCCAGAACCATGGCATGCGCCTGAAGCACCTCACCCCTGACTGGCACTGGGGCCTGGGCTGGGACAGCACCCAGCACCCCGGGCTGGAAGCCGCAGGCTTTGTGGCATGGCAAAAGAGCGGCAGCACGATGTTCTACGCCAGCGACTTCTATGTGCTGCCGCAGGCGGGCCTGGCGCTGCTGATCACCGGCAGTGCGCCCGGCTTCAAGCCCGGGCCGGTCGCCGAAGGCATCCTGTTGCGCGCGCTGCAGGAGACGGGGCAGTTGCGCGCACTGCCACCCAAGGTGTCGATGGCCCCTCCGGCGCTGGCCACCATCTCCTCCAGCGCGGTAGACGCCCTGCTGGGCATCTATGGCTGCTCCGCACAGCCCATCAAAGCCACATCACCGGACAGCCAGCAAGTGGACCTGTCGACCTGGTCCGCCAAAGCAAAAGGATGGGAGCCCCTGTGCGCCGGGTTGCGCCTGCGCAGCGATGGCTGGTGGTGGTCGGATGCCCAGCCCCGTATTCAGTACCGATGGGAACAGGCCGAGGGCAGCCGCTACCTGCTAGCGCGCGAGCCCGCCGCAGCCGGGCACTACGGAGTTGCCACGCCTGTTGCGCAGCAGATGCCGCGGGCCCCTGCCCCGCTGCCGCCGCAGTGGTCAGCGCGGCTGGGCAGCACCTGGCTGCTGGCCAACGAGGCACCCACATCCATCCCGCTGGCCATGGGCGTGGGGGCCGCCAGCCTGCAGGAGCTGCCAGACCTGCCCGGCTACCTATTCTGGGACGACAGCCAGTTCCTGCGCCCCATGTCGGCCGACCGCGCGGGCATGGCGGTGCAGGTGCCACACAACGCGGGCCGCGACCTGGTGGAGCTGGTGGTGCACACGCAGGACAAGGAAGAATGGATGCACGCCGCAGGCTGGGTGTACCGCCGCCACGACTGATCCGCTGTGCACCAATGCACAGTGCGGGCACTGCGCGCATGCTTTGCCCGCACTGTGCGTTTTGTGCGACATATCCGCCGGTGCCCCGCCCTCTGCACTTGCCACGCGCAGCACGCCTCGCCACAATCGCGCCTTCTTTCAGCACTGTGCGGCCATGTCGGCCATCCCCTGAAAGCCCTGGAGGTCACCGCTATGTTTGTTCCCTTGTTCGCTCCCGCCTGACCACTGTCCACCGCCCCGGCTGGACTGTGTTTTCACGCATCCAGCCATGGCAGACAAGCGACCTCCTGCACCCCCGTGCAGCGCTCCACAAGCCCTGGCTAGTTTGCCGGGGTTTTTTGTTTGTGGAACGCACACATGAGTGCCAAAAAACTGTCTCGGGCCTTCGCCCAGGGTGAAATCAAAAAGCTGCGCCGCATGAAGCAGCCCCTGGTGTTGAAGCTCGAAGCCTCGGGCCCGCCCCGAAACCCTGTGGCCGCCGCACTGGCCCAACGCAGCCTGTCCAGCGCAGCAGGCAAACACATCCGAGCCCGTGGCGCCCAGCGCCGTGCGGACACCGTCGCCCTGCGCAAGGCGACCCTGAACGCTCGCTTTACCGAGCGCGAATGACAAGAACGAAGAAAAACATGGACCTTTCAACCCAAACTCCAACGCTGCCGCATGGGCAGCACCCGCCCACCGAAACACACCGGGCCCTGCTGGCCCAGCGCCAGCAGGCGCTGGCCCACACCGCCGAGCAACTCAAGGCTGAGCTGTTTGGCATCGACGACGTGATCGACCGCGTGGTCGATGCCATCCGCGCCTGGTATGTACTGCCACAGCTCATTACCCGGCCCGTCATCGTCTGCCTGTGGGGCCTGACGGGCACGGGCAAGACGCAGCTCACGCGGCGCCTGGCGCAGCTGCTGGGCTTTTACGACCGATTTGTGGAAGTGCAGATGGACGGCTTCAGCCATGGCGCCAGCTACCGCAGCTCGTCCATATCAGGCATGCTGGGCGACTCGGGCATCCACGAAGGCGCGCCCGGCATCCTGGTGCTGGACGAGTTCCAGCGCTTTCGCACTGTGGACCGCAAGGGCGAGGACGTGAAAGTGGAGCGCTACCAGGATGTGTGGACGCTGCTCTCCGACGGGCGCCTGCCCCCGGCACTGAGCGCGCTCACCAACATCGAGCGCAAGCTGGCCGATGCGCACTACGAGGCCGAACGCGCCGAAGACGGCGACGACGAGCGCGCAGGCAAGAAGCCCTATCGCTTCCAGCTCGATGCCTGGGATGCGCAGGAACTCAAGCGCATGCTCAAGCTGCAAGAGCCCCTGGCCGAGATCATGCAGTGGCCGCCCGCGCAGGTGCAGGCGCTGTTCACGCGGTTCCAGCAATCGCTGTCGTCGTGGGAGACCGACTACAGCAAGCTGCTGGTGTTTGTGTGCGGCAACCTGGACGAGATGTACCACGAGACCGCGCAGCGCGTGGAAGACTGCGACACCGATGCCGACATCTTTCACCGCCTCACACGCAGGCTGTCGCTCATCGACGTGAAGAAGGCATTGAGCGAGCGCTTCAAACCCGAGCAGATCGCGCGGCTAGGGAACGAGCATGTGGTGTACCCGTCGTTCAACAAGGCCACGTACGAACAGCTGATTCGCAATCTCTGCACGCGCTACTGCGACGACATTGCCACCCAGTGTGGCGTGCGCTTTGCCATTGCCCAGGATGTGCACGATGAGTTGTATGCCAACGCCGTGTTCCCCGCCCAAGGCACACGGCCACTGTTCTCGTCGGTGCACGCCATCCTGAGCGCCAACCTCGTGAAGGCTGCGCTGTGGGTGCTGGAGAATGCGCTGCCGCTCTCCACCACCTACCCCATCACGCTCGCAACGGACAAGCGCCACCTGGTGGTGCAGGCCGGGGCCCAGCAGGCGCTTTTTGCAGTAGCGCTGGAGCTGAACCAGCTCAAGCAGCGCGCCAATGCCGACTTTCGCGCACTGCTGGCGGTGCACGAAGCGGGCCATGCGTTGGTGTACGGCCTGCTGTTTGGGCAGGCGCCACAGGAGGTGAAGATCAACATCGCCTCGTTCGAGGGCGGCTACAACAGTTTTGCGGGCCTGAAAGTCACCACGCGCCAGAACGCGCTGGACATGATGTGCGTGGGACTGGCAGGCCGTGTGGCCGAGGAGCTGGTGTTTGGCGAGATGGCCTGCACCACGGGCGCCGAGCAGGACTACAAGCAGGTGACAGCCGAGGCCGCGCGCTATATCCGCCACCACGGCTTTGGTACGCGCCTGGCCCGTACCGACGTGACGGTGGAGATGGACAACCATATCAACACCGATGTGGCACCCAGCAACGCAGCCATCGAGGCGCTGCTGCAGGCGCAGTACCAGCGCGCCGGTGCCCTGCTGCGCCAGCACCAGGGCGCGCTGAACCGGCTGGTGGATGCGCTGATGGACCACGGCATGATCGCCCGCCCCGAGATGCAGGCGCTGATGGCTCAGAGCGACATCGCCATCACGGTGCCACCCACGTCTGGGCCCGATGAAGCCTTGGTGCTAGAGCCCTTTGCGGCGCGGCTGGCGGCGTTTCAGCGACACACAGACGGCAGCGCTGCACCCGCTGTGGCGCCGAATGTGGAACCGCAGGTGGCGCAGCAAAGCTCAGCATGCTTATGATGCGCGGTTTGGCGGCCCCAGAGGGCCGCCCGCCGTTGTCGATTTTTCCGTCCTTTCAAGGCCCGCCCCACCGCTTGCACCGCCATGTCCGCCGTCTTCAACTTCACCTTTGTGCCCTGGTTCCGCTCGGTGGCGCCTTACATCCACAAGTTCCGCAACCAGACCTTTGTGATCGGGCTCACGGGCGAAGCGATTGCGGCGGGCAAGCTGCACAACATTGCGCAGGACTTGGCACTGATCCAGGCCATGGGCGTGAAGATCGTGCTGGTGCACGGTTTTCGCCCGCAAGTGAATGAGCAGCTGGCGGCCAAGGGGCATGCGGCCAAATACTCCCACGGCATCCGCATCACCGACTCGGTGGCGCTCGATTGCGCGCAGGAAGCAGCAGGCCAGCTACGTTATGAGATCGAGGCCGCATTCAGCCAGGGCCTGCCCAACACGCCCATGGCGGGCGCCACGGTGCGGGTGATTTCGGGCAACTTCCTCACGGCGCGGCCCGTGGGCATTGTGGACGGCGTTGATTTTCAGCACTCGGGTCTGGTGCGCAAGGTGGATGTCGCGGGCATCCGGCAGACGCTGGACATGGGCGCGCTGGTGCTGCTGTCGCCATTCGGCTTCTCGCCCACGGGCGAGGCCTTCAACCTGAGCATGGAAGAAGTGGCGACCAGCGTCGCCATCGAGCTGAGGGCCGACAAGCTCATTTTCTTGACCGAGGTGCAGGGCATCCGCATGTCGCCCACCGAGCCCGAGAGTGACGACAACCCCATCGACACCGAACTGCCTCTGGCCGCCGCTCAGGCCCTGCTGGCGCAGTTGCCGCCTGCGCAGCAGCCCACCGACACGGGCTTTTATCTGCAGCACTGCGTGAAGGCCTGCAAGGCGGGCGTGGAGCGCAGCCACATCCTGCCGTTTGCGGTGGATGGATCGCTGCTGCTGGAGGTGTACGTGCACGACGGCATCGGCACCATGGTCATCGACGAAAAGCTCGAAGAGCTGCGCGAGGCCACGATTGACGACGTGGGCGGCATCCTGCAGCTGATCGAGCCGTTTGAGAAGGACGGCACCCTGGTCAAACGCGACCGCACCGAGATCGAACGCGACATTGCCACCTACACCATCATTGAGCACGACGGCGTGATCTTTGGCTGCGCTGCACTCTACCCTTACCCCGAAGCCAAAACTGCCGAGATGGCCGCCGTGACCGTTTCACCCCAAAGCCAGGGCACAGGCGACGGCGAAAAGCTGCTCAAGCGCATCGAGCAGCGCGCGCGCCTCTTGGGGCTGGACAGCATCTTTGTGCTGACCACGCGCACCATGCACTGGTTCATCAAGCGTGGCTTCTCGCCCGTGGACCCGGACTGGCTGCCCGATGCACGCAAGCGCAAGTACAACTGGGACCGCAAGAGCCAGGTGCTGGTCAAGAAGCTCTGAAACCCTCGCGCGCCGCCACCACGGCGCGCGCCACCTGGGCAATCGCCGCGTCCCGCTGCTCTGGCGCCGCCGCAGACCGCGTGAGATAGCAGGTCACCAGCACCGGCGCGCCGCCGCCCGGGGGCCACATCACTCCAATGTCATTGGCTGTGCCGCTGTCACTGGCCGTGCCCGTCTTGTCTCCCACCTTCCAGCCCGGCACGCCCGCGCGCAGGCGCTTGTCGCCCGTGCTCGTCTCCGCCAGCCAGCGCTGCAGCCAGGCACGGGATGGGATGCTGAGCGCATCGCCCAACACCAGCTTTTGCAGCGTGTGCAGCATGGCCAGTGGCGTGGTGGTGTCGCGTGGGTCTCCCACAGCAGCCTCATTGAGTGCGGGCTCGGTGCGGTCCAGCCGCGTGGTGCCATCGCCCAATGACCGTACAAAAGCCGTGAATCCCGCCGGGCCGCCATGGCGCGCCAACAGCACGTTGGCGGCGGTGTTGTCGCTCAGGCTCACGGTGGCGGCGCACAGCTCGCCGACAGTCAGCCCGCCACCATCGCCCGCGCGGGGGCCGCTGACAGGCGAATACGCCACTACCTCTGTCGCTGCGTAGTGCACGCGGCTGTCCAGTTGCTCCTTGCCCTGGTCCACCAGTGCCAGCATCCAACCCGCCAGCACCGCCTTGAAGGTGCTGGCCATGGCAAAACGCTCGTCCTGCCGCCAGCCCAGCGCCAGGCCCGATCCGGTGTCCAGCATGGCCACGCCCAGGCGGCCTTGGGCGCTGCGTTCGATGGTGACGAGGGCATCGTTCCAGGCGCGGGCGGTCTGGTCGCGGCTGGCTGGGTTGCTGGCAGCAGCGCAACCCCACAAAGGCATGGCCGTGGCAGCCATCAAACCCAAGGAAAACTGTCTTCTTTGCATATCAAATGAAAGTGTGATGGGAAACAAGGCCCGAACGATACGGGGGTTCAGCCCCCAGCACCATCGACAATAATTGCCGCCAGACCCAAGAAAAACTGCCACCTTTACACAAAATGCACCTGCCGCTGAATGCCCTGCGCGCCTTCGAGGCATCGGCACGCCACCTGAACCTCACGCGGGCTGCCGAGGAACTGCATGTGACACAGACGGCAGTCAGCCAGCACATCCGCAAGCTCGAAGCCCGTTTGGGCAAACCTTTGTTTCGCCGCCTGCCGCGTGGGCTGGCGCTGACGGACGAGGGCCAGGCGCTGCTGCCCGTGGTGGCGGAATCGTTCGGCAACCTGCAGCGTGCACTGGAAAAGTTGGGCGACACCCGCCCGCGCGAGGTGCTCACGGTGGGCGCCGTGGGCACCTTTGCCGTAGGTTGGCTGCTGCCCCGGCTGCGCGACTTCCAGCAGGCCTGCCCCTTTGTGGACCTGCGCCTGCTCACCCACAACAATCGGGTGGACATGGCGGGCGAGGGGCTGGACTTTGCGATCCGCTTTGGCGACGGCGCCTGGCACGGAACCCATGCCGAGCGCATCATGGATGCGCCCATGTCGGTGATGTGCACGCCCGCGCTGGCCCATGGCCTGCGCACGGCGGCCGACCTGGCGCGCCAGCCCCTGCTGCGCAGCTACCGCACGGATGAATGGGCGGCCTGGTTCGACGCCGCCGGTGCGCCCTGCCCCGTGGTGCGCGGCGCGGTATTCGACTCGTCCCTCACGCTGGCAGAGGCGGCCGCCCAGGGCGCTGGCATGGCGCTGCTGCCGGTGCGCATGTTCACCCGCGAACTGCGCCAGGGCCGGCTGGTGCAGCCCTTTGCTCAGGAGCTGCACCGGGGCGCCTACTGGCTCACGCGGCTGCAGTCACGACCTGCCACAGGGGCCATGGCGGCCTTCAGCGACTGGCTTTTGGCCCAGACTCACTCCAGCGCTGAAGAGTTTGAATAAATTTTGCCGTTTCCGCGCGCCCACATTGCCATTGCAGCTACAAATTTTATAGCAAATCTATCTGCAGTGGCAGAAGCACCGCAGCCAGCGCCTATACCGTGGGTGTGGCCAGCGCGGGGTGCTCGGCCTGCGGCTTGTCCAGGTGGTATCCCTGCACCATGTCCACACCAAGCGTCTTCAGCATGTCCATGGCCTCCTGGCTTTCCACAAACTCTGCCACCGTGCGTCTGCCCAGCCCACGGGCCACGTCAATGATGGCGCGAACGAACACCTGGTTGTCCTGCTCGCTGGTGAGGTTGCGAATGAACAGTCCGTCAATCTTCAGCACATCCACCTTCAGGTGCTTGAGGTAGGCAAACGATGCAAAGCCGGTCCCGAAATCATCCAGGCACACCTGGCACCCCGTGTGGTGCAAGGCGTCGATGAACCGCTCCGCATCGCGCAAGTCAGACACCGCAGAGGTCTCCGTCAGCTCCACCAGCAAGCGCTGGGGCGCCACGCCCGCCGCCTGCAACTGGGCCGCAATGTAGCCGGGAAGGCTGGGGTCATCGAACGAGCGCGCCGAGATGTTGATCGCGAGCGCTGGAAGATGGGGCAGCGCGCTCAGCATGGCAATGCTATTGCGCGCCACCCAGCGGTCGATCTCCAGAATCTTGCCGCTCTTTTCCGCATGGCCGATGAACTGCCGGGGCGATATGAGCTGCGTCATATCGGACTCATCCAGCATGCGGATCAGCACCTCCAGGTGGGCCAGCTCCCCGGTGACAGCGTCATACACCCCTTGATAGTGCAGGCGCAGCAGGTCGTGCTCTATGGCTCTGGAAATGCGTTCATTCCAAGCCAGGCGCGTGATCATCTCCTGCGATGCGTGGTGGTCGTGCCGATAGACGGACCAGCAGTTCTTGCCAAGATGCTTGGCCTGGTACATGGCGGCATCGGCATGAGCCACAAAATCCTCGGCATTGTCGGCATGCAGCGGCGCCAAAGCGATGCCCAGGCTGGCCGTCAGCCTCAGGCTCCGCCCTTCAATGCTGAACGGCCCCTGCGAAATGGCACGAACGATGCGCTCGGCTAAGCCCTGGGCATCCTCCACCGTTGCATTGGGCATCAGCACCGCGAACTCGTCGCCCCCGAGTCGGCACAGGGTTTCCGTTTGGCGCACCAGCGCCTGCACATCGTTGCCCACGCGCACCAGCACCGAGTCGCCGTAGCGGTGACCAAAGGTGTCGTTGATGGCCTTGAACTCATCGAGATCGAAGAATAGCAAGGCGCCCCGACACTCCTGCCGCCCGTGACCCCGGAAGAAACGGAGCAGTTCGTCCTCGAACCTGCGGCGGTTGTACAGCCCAGTAAGGGCATCACGCTCGGCAAGGTAGATCAGCTGCGCCGCCGTTTGGCGCTCGCGCGTCACGTCTTCGTGGATCCAGAGCCTGCCGATGTAGCGCTTATCGCTGTCATGCACGGGGTGTGATAGCAGCAACAGGCTCTGCCCCTCGCCCAGGTCCATCTCATACCGGCTGGAAAGCCCGGGCGCCTTGAACGCATCCTGCGCGTGGCGGGCCAGGGCCGCCAAGGACGATGGACCATGCCCCGCCGCCTGGAAGATGTCGCTGACAGAGCGGCCAACAAACGACGCTTCATCGCCCTGAATGCGCCAGATCTTCAAAAAAGCGGGATTGCAGTAGGTCACCTGGTTCTCGGCCGTGACAAAGAGGATGCCCAGCTTCATGGCCCCCAGAAGCGCAAAAAGACGGGCCCGCTCTTCTTCCAGGCTCACCATGTACTGGCGCCGCTCGTCCACCTCGGACTGCAATGCCTGCGCATGCGCCGCCGCAATGGCGCGCTGCTGGAGCAGCTCGGACACCATTGCGTCGAAAGCCCGGGCCAAGCGGCCGAGCTCATCTTCCGAACCGAGTGCGACAGGGCTTGGCGTCCGCCCCTGGCCCAGGGTATCGACGGCTTCCGTCAGGCGCTGCAGCGGACGGACCACCAGCGTGCTCACCATCCGGCGCATGGACCACAGCACCGGCATCAACCCCAAAAGGCCAATGGCGCACAGTCCGAGCATTCCCCATATCACGAGATCATTCACCCTGGACTGCGGCATCAGGTAGATCTGGTACCAATTCGGCCCCCGGATCCGCGACCAGGCAATCCATTGCGTGCCGTCGGCACTCAGGCCCGCACCGCGGTCGGCTTGCGCGTTCGACACCATGTGGTGAACCTGCTCCAGCAACGGGTCCTTCAGGCCTGCGATCTGAAGCTGGCCACTCGCTGCGGCTATCCGATCCCTCAGATCAGGGTGGGAGATCAGGTCCCCATCCGCACTGAGGATCATTTGCACGCCTGCCTGGTCACGGCTGGCGGCCACTGCGTCGATCAGGGTTTCAATCGACAGGTCGTGACCCACCGTCCCGACCCAGCGCCCCTGCCAGTCCAGAGGCTGGATCACCGACACCATCCAGGCCTTGGCTTGCTCGTCAAAATACACTGGCGTCCAGAAGACGCGCCGATCCGAGTTGCGCTTCGGGTCTGCACCCCGCATGGTGGGGTAGTCTGCGTTGCTGGCGTCTGCGGTGGCGCCACTGCCCCAATCAACACCACGCGCATAGACCATCAAGCCATCTTCCACAAAATCCATGTAGGCGGAAAAAAAAGGCGGCACCAGTGCAGGCCCTCGCTCTCTCAGCAGGTCGTAGCTGACGGCAGCGCGCACGCGCGTGGATTCGTCCGGGCCATCGGGGCCATGGTGCAGGTACAGGGTGGGTGCATTGACCGTGTCCACCTTCCCGGGCCGAAGGCGCCACAGCCCGTCCGGCCCACGCGCAAACAACTCATCGAACCGGCTCAGAGCGGCCTCAGGATCGACAGCGCGCAGCCGCATCAGCAAATCCCGCTGTACCTGCTGGACGCTCTGCCCGGCCTGGACAAAGAGCCCCTCGACGGACTGTGCGCGCAACTCCACCGCCTGGCGCATGACCAACGGCACCAAGCGATCAGCAACGGCACTCATCGCTGCATACCCAAGCAGCGAAAGGAGGATCACCAAGCCCAGAAACAGGCCCCATATTGACAGGGATAGCCTGTGGATCACGGAAGTACGAAGCCTGGAGGTCAGCAAGCAAGGCCCCTCGAAAAGGTCAGGACACGCATTGGGCGGTGGCTCAAGCGTTCAATATGTTAATGGAATCCAGCATGGGCATGCCCACCCCAGCGGCCCTGCGCAAGCCCTAGAACCCCAGCGCCCCGATGTCCACCGCATCCACCTGCCCCGCGTCCAGAAACGCCTGCCCGTAGCGCTGGTACACCCCCTCGCGCACAAACACCTCGAACAAATCCGGATCGATGTGTCCGTTGTCGCGCATCTTGCACATGATGGCCAGCGCCTGGGACAGGGTCATGCCGCTCTTGTAGGGCCGGTCGGCCGCCGTGAGGGCTTCAAAAATGTCTGCGATGCCCATCATGCGGGCCTGCAGGGACATCTGCTCGCGCGTGAGGCCACGCGGGTAGCCTTTGCCGTCCATGCGCTCATGGTGGCCACCCGCGTATTCAGGCACGTTCTTGAGGTGGCGCGGCCAGGGCAGCGTCTCCAGCATCTTGATGGTGGCGACGATGTGGTAGTTGATGGTGTCCCGCTCGGACTGGTTGAGTGTGCCCGCACGGATGGTGAGATTCTCCACCTCTTCGGCGCTTAGAAAGCTGGTCTGCACGCCCTGCGGGTTGCGCCAGTGGCGCATGGCAGCAATGTCACGCACGCGCTGCTGGTCTTCGGGGCGCATGGCTTCAGTGCCGGTGTTGCTGCGGCGCAGAAACTCGCGGTCTTCCTCCAGCGCGTGAATCTCGTGCTGCAGGGCCTGCAGTTCCTGCCCCTCGGCCCGCGCATCCACCACGGGGCGCAGCGCCAGCTGGCGGCGCAGCACGGCCAGTTCGGCATCGCGCTTGAGGACTTCAAACCGCGTATCAACGAGCCCGATGCGGTCATAAATGGTCTGCAGCTTGGTGGCCTTATCCACCACATGCACGGGCGTGGTGATCTTGCCGCAATCGTGCAGCAGGCCCGCCATCTTCAGCTCGTAGCGGTCGCGGTCAGACATCGAGAAGCCAGCCAGCGGCCCCTCACGGGTGGCATCCACGGCCTCGGCCAGCATCATGGTGAGCGCGGGCACGCGCTGGCAGTGACCGCCGGTGTAAGGAGATTTTTCGTCAATGGCCAGGTTGATAAGGTTCACGAACGATTCGAACAGGCGCTCCAGCTGCGTGATAAGCAGCCGGTTTGTGAGCGCGATGGCGGCCTGCGACGCAAGCGACTCAGCCAGGCTCTGGTCGGCCTGCGAGAAGGTGATGACCTCGCCAGTGTCCGGGTCGCGAGCATTGATGAGCTGCAATACGCCAATCAGCTCACGGTCGTGGTTTTTCATCGGCACCGTGAGGAACGACTGCGACCGGTAGCCCGTGCGCTGGTCAAACGCCCGGGTGCCCGAAAAGTCAAACCCTGCCGAGCTGTACGCATCGGCAATATTCACCGTGCGGTCATGAATGGCGGCATGCGCAGCCACCAGCGAATCATTGGGGGCACCATCGGCAGTGCGCAAAGGCAGCAAGGGCAGGTCGATGGGCTTGCCCGTGGTGCCCCCCAGGCGGATGCCCAGCGAGTCAGTGCGCAGGATCTCGAACTTGAGGGCCGACTGGTCTTCTGTCACGCTGTACAGCGTGCCTCCATCGGCGCCCGTGATGGTCTTGGCGGCCTCCAGAATGTTCTCTAGCAGCCGGTCGATGTCCCGCTCACGCGAGAGTGCCGCCCCAATGCCGTTGAGCTGCTCCAGCCGACGAAACAGATGGA
Organism: Acidovorax sp. HMWF029; assembly: GCF_003060895.1. GTDB lineage: Bacteria > Pseudomonadota > Gammaproteobacteria > Burkholderiales > Burkholderiaceae_C > Acidovorax. The sequence continues at coordinate 12,671 of NZ_QAIH01000092.1, forward strand.
TCGTGGATTCCTTGCTCATACAAACACCTTGGAAACAGCGTTGGCGACCCTGCATCGTAACGAAAGGTGACAGCTATCATCACCCCCTTCTCTCAAAAATGCCCATTTCGTGGACTCGGTCACACCCCGCTTTCTCACCGCCGCGCTCTACCAGTTTGTGGACCTGCCAGACTTTGCCGCACTGCGTGAGCCCCTGCAGTCTTTGTGCGAAACCCAGCGCGTGCGCGGCATGCTGTTGCTGGCGCCCGAGGGCATCAATGGCACCATCGCAGGCGAACCGCAGGGCGTGCACGCCGTGCTGGCCTGGCTGCGCAGCGATGCGCGCTTTGCCGCCCTGCAGCACAAAGAGGCGCGGGCCGAGCGCATGCCCTTCTACCGCATGCGTGTGCGACTCAAGCGCGAGATCGTGACCTTGGGCGTGCCAGGCCTGAACACCGCACGCAACGCAGGCACCTATGTGAAACCCGAGGACTGGAATGCCCTCATCGACGACCCCGGCGTGGTGGTGGTGGACACGCGCAACAGCTACGAGGTGGGCATAGGCACGTTTGAGCGCGCCATCAACCCGCACACCCAGACCTTCGCTGAGTTACCGGCCTGGGTCGCGCAGCAGTCACAACCCGGCGGTGTGCTGGCGGGCAAGCCCCGCGTGGCCATGTTCTGCACCGGCGGCATTCGCTGCGAAAAATCCACGGCCCTCCTCAAGTCACAGGGCTTTGAAGAGGTGTACCACCTTGAAGGCGGAATCCTCAAATACCTGGAAACCGTGCCCGAAGAAGCCAGCCGCTGGCATGGCGACTGTTTTGTATTCGACGAGCGTGTGTCCGTGGGTCACGGCCTGGTGCCCGGCCACCACCAGCTGTGCCGCTCCTGCCGCATGCCATTGGGCGAGACCGAACTGCAGTCGCCCCACTACGTGCCCGGCGTGAGCTGCCCCTATTGCCATGGCACCCGCACGCCCGAGCAGGAACGCGCCCTGGCCGAGCGCGAGCGCCAGATGCAGCTGGCCCGACTGCGTGGGCAAGAGCACATCGGCGCCCAACAACCCTGCCACCCCGCACGCACTGCGGCCAAGGACGCGGGGGACGATGGCATGGGTGGCGCAACGTGAGCGCCCTGCCCGTCCTTTACTCCTTCCGCCGCTGCCCCTACGCCATGCGCGCCCGGCTGGCGCTGGCCGTGAGCGACCAGGCCTGTGAGTTGCGAGAAGTGGTGCTCAAGAACAAGCCCCAGGGCCTGCTGCTGGCGTCGCCCAAGGGAACGGTGCCGGTGTTGGTGCTGCCGGGCGGCCAGGTGCTCGAGCAGAGCCTGGAGATCATGCTGTGGGCCTTGGCCCGGCACGACCCCCAGGGCTGGCTCACCCCCAGCCACGGAAATCTGCAAGACATGCTGGCGCTGATTGCCGAATGCGATGGCCCGTTCAAGCAGGCGCTGGACCGATGCAAATACCCCAACCGCTACCCAGATGCAGACAATGGCGCAGAACGCGCCCGGGCGGTGGCTTGGCTCTGTGTGCTGGAGGCACGTTTCTCCTCGACTCAGCCTTACCTGTTCGGCAGCCACCCCGCCCTGGCCGATATGGCGATTGCACCTTTTGTGCGGCAATTTGCGGGCATTGATGCTGACTGGTGGGCAGCGCAGCCCTGGCCCCGGCTGCGAGACTGGCTGGACAAGTGGCAGGCCAGTGATCTTTGGGCCAGCGTGATGCACAAGCTGCCCGCGTGGGTGGATGGGACGGAGGGGGTCGCTTTTCCAAGAAGTGCATCCCTCTCGTGAAAGACGAAGGCGCCCAGCAAGGGGCGCCTTGCGACCTTCAACAGGGCGGCAATCAGGCCATCGAAAGGCTGCGAGCTGGGCCGCCCCGCAGACCTCTTGCCAGCAGCACCAGCAGCACCACCGCAAACCCCACAAAACACACAAACGACCAGTTGGCAATCGAGCCGCCCAGGAAAGTCCAGTCAATGGCAGCGCAGTCGCCTGAGCCGCGGAAGATCATGGGAATGGCGCGGCTGATGGGGTAGTTTTCGATCATGCCGTAGAAGTCACGGCCACAGGTAGCGACTTCGGGCGGGTACCACTGAAGCCAGCTCTGGCGGGCAGCCACAAAAGCGCCGAAGCCGGAGGCTATCAGCGCCAGCACGCCCCAGCCCATCCACCAGCCTTTTGGGCTCCTTACGCCTGCCAGGCCTGTGAAGATTGCTACACCAATGAGAGCATAGCGCTGCACGATGCACATGGGGCATGGCTCCAGGCCCACCACATGCTGCAGATACATGCCAAAAGCCAGCATGGCCACGCAGGCGGCACTGATCAACGCCAGCACGCGGCGCGGGGCCTGATCCATCCAGTTCAACAACATCTTTGTTATCCCTCAAGGCCGCGCGGCAACTGGCGCGGCATCCCAGGGGAAACAGCTCAGATACCAGCGGCGTGATCCAAGAACACTCGGGCGCGGCGTGGTGTAACCACCAGCGTTTCGCCCTCTTTGAAACCCATTTCCTTGAACTGCTGCGCAGGAATCTGCGCTTCGATCAGGGATTCTGGGGACGCATTGTCCGCTGGTTTGTGGTCGTCGGTCGGAATAAGTTCCAGCCGCGCAATCGGCCCCACCACAATGGCGCGACTCAGCTGGGCCACGATGCCGCGCGGGCGGCCTTCTGCGTCCAGGCCCGCGCCGGGTGAATAGCGCTCCACATCCAGGTCGTGCGGGCGCACGTAGGCAAACGCCTTGGCGTTTTGCGCCTGGCTGTGCTCGGGCGAGTCTATCTGCATGCCATCCAGGTGCACCAGTCCTTCGTGCGCGCGGCCATGGAACAGATTCACATCGCCCAAAAAGCCATACACGAACGGGCTGGCAGGCTGGTCCCACACCTGCTGGGGCGAGCCGCTTTGCTCGATGCGGCCCTGGTTGATCACGACCACGCGGTCGGCCACTTCCAGCGCTTCTTCCTGGTCATGGGTCACGAAGATCGAGGTGACATGCAGTTCGTCGTGCAGACGGCGCAGCCAACGGCGCAATTCCTTGCGCACCTTGGCATCGAGTGCGCCAAAGGGCTCATCGAGCAGCAGCACCTTGGGTTCCACGGCCAGGGCGCGGGCCAGGGCAATGCGCTGGCGCTGGCCGCCCGACAGCTGCGAGGGGTAGCGGTCGGCCAACCAGTCCAGCTGCACCAGTTTGAGCAGGTCGGTCACCTTTTGCTTGATTTGCGCTTCGCTCGGGCGCTCGCTTCGGGGTTTGACGCGCAGGCCAAAAGCCACGTTCTCGAACACCGTCATGTGGCGAAACAGCGCGTAGTGCTGGAACACGAAGCCCACATTGCGCTCGCGCACATGCACGTCGGTCGTGTCTTCGCCGCTGAAGTGGATGGTGCCCACATCGGCCGTCTCCAGCCCGGCGATGATGCGCAGCAGCGTGGTCTTGCCGCAGCCCGATGGGCCCAGCAGCGCAATCAATTCGCCGGAGGCAATGTCCAGGCTCACATCGCGCAGGGCATGGAAGTCGCCAAACTGCTTGCTGACGTTACGGATTTCAATGCTCATGGTGTTTCTTCCTTCAGCAGGCGGTTCAACGGGCGGCAGCGTCGGCAGGACGCTCGGGCGGCAGGTCGGTCGCGGCCTTCATGGCCTGCTCATTGCGATGTTCGGCAATGGTCTTGATGACCAAAGTGACCAGGGCCAGCAAGGCCAACAGCGACGCTGCAGCAAACGCGGCGACCGACTGGTATTCGTTGTAGAGAATTTCAACATGCAGCGGGATGGTGTTGGTCTGCCCACGGATGTGGCCCGACACCACCGACACGGCACCAAACTCGCCCATGGCGCGGGCGTTGCACAGGATCACGCCATACAACAGGCCCCACTTGATGTTGGGCAGCGTCACATGCCAGAAGGTCTGCCAGCCGGTGGCCCCCAGGACGATGGCTGCCTGCTCCTCGTCGTTGCCCTGCGCCTGCATCAGCGGGATGAGTTCGCGGGCGATGAACGGGAAGGTCACGAACACAGTGGCCAGCACGATGCCCGGCACGGCAAAAATGATCTTGATGTCATGCGCCGCCAGCCACGGGCCAAACCAGCCCTGCGCGCCAAACATCAGCACATAGACCAAGCCCGCCACCACGGGCGACACCGAAAACGGCAGGTCCACCAGCGTGGTCAAGAAAGCCTTGCCCTTGAACTCGTACTTGGCAATGCACCACGCGGCGGCCACACCGAACACCAGGTTCAGCGGCACGGCAATCAACGCTGTGATGAGCGTGAGCTTGATGGCCGACCAGGCATCGGGCTCGCGCAGGCCTTCCAGGTAGGCGCCAAAGCCCTTGCGCAGCGCCTCGGCAAACACAGCGGCCAGCGGCAGCACCAGGAACAGCAGCATGAAGGCCAGCGCCAAGGTGATGAGCGTGTAGCGCACCCAGGGCGCTTCGGTCGTGCCCGCTTGTGCGCGGCGGATGGTTCGGGAGTTGTTGCCGCTCATGCTGGAGCTCCCGCGTGGCGTCGCTGCCAGGCTTGCAGCGCATTGATGATGAGCAGCAGGATGAAGGAGATGACCAGCATCACCACCGCCACGGCGGTAGCGCCTGCATAGTCGTACTGCTCCAGCTTGCCGATGATGATGAGCGGTGTGATCTCAGACACCATGGGCATGTTGCCCGCGATGAAGATGACCGAGCCGTACTCCCCCACCGCCCGCGCAAACGCCATGGCAAAGCCGGTGAGCAGTGCCGGGGTGATGGAGGGCAGGATGACTTTGGTGAAGGTTTGCCAGCGCGTGGCGCCCAGGCAGGTGGCGGCTTCTTCCAGTTCCTTTTCAGCATCTTCCAGCACAGGCTGCACGGTGCGCACCACAAACGGCAGGCCGATAAAGATGAGCGCAATCACGATGCCTGCGGGCTTGAACGCCAGCTGGATGCCCATGGGCTCCAGAATGCTGCCAATCCAGCCATTGCTTGCCAGCAAGGCTGTGAGCGAGATACCGGCCACGGCGGTCGGCAGCGCAAACGGCAGGTCCACCAGCGCATCCACGACCTTCTTGCCGGGGAACTTGTAGCGCACCAGCACCCAGGCAATCAGCAAGCCAAACACCAGGTTGACCAGTGCTGCCAAAAACGATGCGCCGAACGTGAGCCGGTACGAAGCCATCACACGCGGCGCACTGATGGCGGCCCAGAATTGCTCCCAGGTCAGGGTGAAGGTCTTGAAGATCAGTGCCGACAGCGGGATCAGCACAATGATGCTCAAGTAGAAAAGGGTGTAGCCCAGCGTGAGCCCGAAGCCAGGCAGCACGCGCTTGGGCGCACGCCGGCCGGCCGGGGCTGCGGCCACAGCAGTCGCAGTGGTCATATGTGAGGTAGTGAGACGAGAGGCGCGCTGGGCTTACTTGGCGCCGGGCGTGTACAGCTTGTCGAACTGGCCACCGTCATTGAAGTGCACCTTCTGCGCTTCAGTCAGCGAACCGAAGTACTTGCCCACGGTGAACAACTTGACCGGCTTGAAGGTGTCGGCGTACTTCTTGAGCACAGCCTCCGAACGGGGACGGATGGCGTGCTTGGCTGCAATTTCCTGGGCTTCATCCGAATACAGGTAGTCGAGGTAGGCCTTGGCCAGCTGGGCCGTGCCCTTCTTTGCCACGGTGCGCTCCACCACGGCCACGGGGTTTTCTGCCACCACACTGACGGACGGATAGATCGCGTCGACCTTGCCAGCGCCGAATTCGCGGTCGATCGACACCACTTCGGATTCGAAGGTGATCAGAACATCGCCCTGGTTGCGCTGCAGGAAGGTGGCGGTGGCATCGCGCCCCCCCTTTGCCAGGATGGGCACGTTCTTGTACAACTTGCCGACAAACTCGGCGGCCTGGGCCTCGGTGCCACCCTTTTCACGGATGGCGCCCCAGGCTGCCAGGTACGCATAGCGGCCATTGCCCCCGGTCTTGGGATTCACCACGATGACCTGTATGCCAGGCTTGATCAGGTCTTCCCAGTCCTTGATGTTCTTGGGATTGCCGTTGCGCACCAGGAACAGCATGGTCGAGGTGGTGGGCGATGCGTCGTGCGGGAATTTTTTGGCCCAGTCCTTGGCCACCGCGCCGTTGTCGGCCAGGAACTGTACGTCGGTCGTAGTGTTCATGGTCACCACGTCGGCGGCCAGGCCATCGTTCACGGCGCGGGCCTGGGCGCTGGAGCCTGCGTGCGACTGGTCGATCTTCACCTCCTGGCCGGTGGTCTTCTTGTAATGCGCGGCAAAGGCTGCGTTGTAGTCTTTGTAGAACTCACGGGCCACGTCGTACGACACATTGAGCAGCGAATTTTGTGCGGCAGCCATGCCACTGGCAGCCAGGGCCAGGGAGGCCAGGAGGGTCTTGAGTCTCAAAGAAGTCATGGTGTTGTCGCCCAAAAAATTGCTGGAGATGCCTGATTGTGCGGAGGCGCCCTTAAAACTCAAAAGAATATATTTTTGTTAAATAATCAACTATCGGCATATGGATTACTGATGGGCTGCGTGCAGCAGACTGCTGCCGCACTTTTCGCATCAAAAATAGGCTCCCCCGCCTTACCAGCATGGTTTGATTGCTACACAATCGGTAGCAATCAAAACGCGGTGGGCAGGGAGTGCGTAGGTGTGGCTGCCTGTGGATGGGCGGCAGCCCCCCCCTCCAGCGACTGCAGCAGCGCCCAACCCAGGGGCCATTCGCCATGGCCAGAGTCGATGTTGATATGCCCCGCGTTCTGCATGCGCACGAACTCGCTGCCCCAGGCCCGTGCGTAAGCACCCGCCAGGCGGATGGGGCAAAACGGGTCGTTGCTGCTGGCCACCACGATGCTGCGGTAGGGCAGCGCGGCGTAGGGCACAGGCGCAAAGTCGCTCAGGATGGCCCGGCGTTCAGGGTCAGCCGGGGCCACCAGCAGCGCGCCACACACCTTGGCCGCAGCCTCCGGACCCATGTGGTTGGCAGCAATGCAGCCCAGGCTGTGCGCCACAATCACGACAGGGTGCGGCGCGGCCAGCACGGTCTTTTCAAGCTGGCCCACCCAGGCTGAGCGCGTGGGCGTGATCCAGTCGTCCTGCACCACGCGGCGAGCATGGGGCAGGCGCTCGGCCCACAGGCTCTGCCAGTGGCCGGGGCCCGAGTCGCGCCAGCCGGGGACGATGATGATGGAGGTGTTAGGGGTCACAGGGCTGGCATTCTGCGAGCCACTCTTTAAAACCCAAACGACTTAATTTTTGTTATTTAATCTCAAAATCATCTAAAAAAGGCACTCATTTGCCGCCTCCACCCAGTCTTTGGGCTGTTTTTCGCCCGGTTTAACCCCATTCGCCCGCCC
>NZ_QAIH01000008.1 GCF_003060895.1 Acidovorax sp. HMWF029
CACCCGCCCCGGCCCCTGCGGCCACCAGCGACGCGTCCACCCAGGCCGTCACGGCCGCCGTGCAGGCTTGGGCCTCCGCCTGGGCAGCCAAGGACATGAAGGCCTACCTGGGCGCCTACGACAAGTCTTTTGACCCACCGGGCAACCAAAGCCGCTCCGCCTGGGAGAAAGAACGCGAAGCGCGCATCGTGGGCAAGTCCAAGATCAGCGTAAAGCTGTCCGACATTGCCGTGTCGGTCCAGGGCGACAAGGCCACTGCCCGCTTTCGCCAAGCCTACAGCGCCGACGCACTCAACGTGACCAGCCGCAAGACCCTGGACCTGGTGAACAGCAACGGCCGCTGGGCCATTGTTCGCGAATCCACAGGCGGTTGACCGTGAGCCCCGGTGCGGCGCCTGCGCCCCTTGCGCGGGCTTTTTTTTTGCCCTGACCCGATCCTGATGCCGCGCATGTCCGTGCCTTTGTCCGCACCAGGCCGCCTGGCAGCCACCGCCGCCCTGTGCCTGGCGGGCCTGCTGCTGGCCGCCCCCGCGATGTCCCAGGGCGACAAGGAAAAGAAAAAACGGCGCGCAACATCCTCGGCGCCGCCTGTCTCTTCCGAAGCCCTGCGCGACGGCCAGGCCGAAGCCCGCCTGATGGCTGTGTACAAACTTGTGGCCGAAGGCCGGGGCCGCGAAGCCCTTGTGCAGGCCGAAAGCCTGGCGCGCGACTACCCCAACTTCCAGCTGGCCCAGCTCGCGGTAGGCGACCTTCTCATGTCGCGCACGCGCCCCATCCGCCATCTGGGCGACGTGGTGCCCGAGCCCGACTCGACCCGCAGCCTCCAGGCCGCCGCCACCCTCACCGAGCTGCGCACCGAATCGCGCCAGCGGGTGGACGCACAACGCAGCCGCCCGCCAGAAAACAGCGTCCCGGCCCAGTTCCTGGAGCTGTCGCCCCGCTCGCGCCACGCCATCGCGGTAGACGCCTCGCGTTCACGCCTTTACCTGTTCGAGAACACGCCCAAGGGCCTGCAGCTGGTGGCCGACTACTACGCGTCGGTGGGCAAGCTCGGCATCGAAAAGGTCGCCGAGGGTGACCAGCGCACGCCGCTCGGCGTGTACTTCATCACCAGCCGCCTGGACCCCGCCACACTCAAGGACTTCTATGGCGCCGGCGCCCTGCCTATCAACTACCCCAACCCGCTGGACCAGAGCCGTGGCAAGACGGGCAGTGGCATCTGGCTGCACGGCACACCACCCGACCAGTTCGCACGCGCCCCCCTGGCCACCGATGGCTGCCTGGTGCTGGCCAACCCCGACCTGGAACGCATCCTGCGCACCGTGGAGCCCCGCTCCACACCCGTGGTGATTGCGCGACAGCTGCAGTGGGTGCAGCCGCACAGCGTGGCGGCAGAACGCAAGTCGTTCGAAGCCGTGCTCAACGCCTGGCGCACCGCCAAGACCGAAGGCGACATGAAACGCCTGCTGGGTTTTTACGCCCCCGACTTCCAGAGCTACCGCAAGAAGCCACTGGAGGAATGGACCCAGGTGCTGCAGGCCGAAACCCGGGCGCTCAAGGGCCGGGAACTCCAGCTCAAGGACAAGTCTTACCTGCGCTGGACAGACTCGGCAGACACCATGGTGGTAACGTTCGGCGAAGTCGCCGAAGGCGCCCGCACGGGCCCTACCAAGCGCCAATACTGGACGCGTCGGGGCCAACAATGGCAGATATTTTTCGAAGGAGTGATTGGATGATTTCCAGAAGAAATTCGACCCTTGCGCTTGCCAGCATTGCCTTGGCAGCTATTTTTTCGGTAGCACCTGCCCAGGCGCAAGACGCCCCCAAGGTCAAGCTGGCCACCTCGATGGGTGACATCGTGGTGCAGCTCGACGCCGCCAAGGCGCCCAAGACGGTCGAGAACTTCCTGGCCTACGTGAACAGCAAGCACTACGACGGCACCGTGTTCCACCGCGTGATCGACGGCTTCATGATCCAGGGCGGCGGCTTCACAGCCGACATGCAGCAAAAGCCCACCAAGGCCCCCATCGCACTCGAAGCCAAGAACGGCCTCAAGAACGACACCTACACCATCGCCATGGCCCGCACGGGCAACCCCGACTCAGCCACCTCACAGTTCTTCATCAACGTGAAGGACAACGCCATGCTCAACGCCCCCAGCCCCGACGGCCATGGCTATGCCGTGTTCGGCAAGGTGGTGGAAGGCACGGCAGTGGTAGACAAGATCAAGGCTGTGGCCACCGGAAACAAAGGCCCGCACCAGAACGTGCCGACCACCCCCGTCACCATCACTTCGGCCACCGTGGTGAAGTGAATTTTTTGAAGAAAGCACTGCAATGAGCAATCCACAAGTCGAACTCCACGTCACCATCAACGTGGCCGAAACCGCCACCCAGGGCGTGATCACCATCGAACTGGACGCCGTGAACGCACCCAAGTCCACGGCCAACTTCCTGAGCTACGTGAACAGCGACTTCTACAGCGGCACCGTGTTCCACCGCGTGATCAAGAACTTCATGATCCAGGGCGGCGGCATGACGGCCGACATGAAGCAAAAGGAAACCCAGGCCCCCATCGAGAACGAAGCCAAGAATGGCCTGAAGAACGACAAGTACACCCTGGCCATGGCCCGCACCGGCGACCCCCACAGCGCCACGGCCCAGTTCTTCATCAACACGGTGGACAACGCCTTCCTGAACCACACCTCGCCCACCGCACAAGGCTGGGGCTATGCCGTGTTCGGCAAGGTCGTGAAGGGCCAGGACGTGGTGGACGCCATCAAAGCCGTGCGCACCACGCGCAAGGGCTTCCACGACGACGTGCCTTTTGACGCCGTCGTGATCGACAAGGCCGTGGCACTTTGAGCCTCATCCCCCTGAGGCGCTGCGCGCGGCGGCCACTGGCTTGAATCGCGCCGGTTCCATGCGCCGCGCTCATAGCTGTGCGCATGAAGCTCTAAGAGAAAAGAACTCCATGACCCCGACCGTGCCCCCGTTCGAGGAGCTTGCCGCTCCCTCGCACTGGCGCACGGTCGAATTCATTTCGGACCTGCATCTGCAGGCCAGCGAGCCCGCCACCGTGGCCGCCTGGCAGCACTATCTGCAGACCACCCAGGCCGACGCCCTCTTCATCCTGGGCGACCTGTTCGAGGTGTGGGTGGGCGATGACGCCCTGCAGGAGCCCGGCAGCTTCGAGGCCACATGTTGCGCCACCCTGCAGGCCGCCGCGCAGCGCCTGCCGGTGTACTTCATGCACGGCAACCGCGACTTTCTGGCGGGCCCGGCCTTCCTGGCGCATTGCGGCATCACCGGCCTGGCCGACCCCACCGTGCTGGTGTTTGGCGACCAGCGTTTTGTGCTCAGCCATGGCGATCTGCTGTGCCTTCAGGATGTGGACTACCAGCGTTTTCGGGTGCAGGCACGCAGCGCCGAATGGCAGCAGCAGTTTCTGGCCCAGCCCCTGGCCACACGCCGTGCGCAAGCGCGCGGCATCCGGCAAGAGAGCGAGGCACGCAAACAATCCGGCGCCAGCTATGCCGATGTGGACGGCCCCGCCGCCACCGCCTGGCTGCAGGCTGCGGGCGCACACACCCTGGTCCATGGCCACACCCACAAGCCTGCCAGCCATCCACTCGCCCCGGGCCTGCAGCGTGTGGTGCTCAGCGACTGGGACGCCGCCGCATTGCCCCCCCGCGTGGAAACACTGCGTTTGTCCGGCGCGGGCTTGGAACGGGTCGCACTGGCCCCCACGTAGATGCGATCCTGAACTGCGCGGGGCGTTACCTCCCTGCTGCCTGATCGCCATGCCCCCTTTCCTCAACCGGCTCTGGCGCCATGTGCGCTCCACCGTGGCCCCCGTGCCCGACATTTCAGCCACGCTGTGGCTGCAGACGCTGCAGCGCTACCCGTTTCTGGCGGCGCTGTCGTTGCACGACCAATCGAAGCTGCGCGCGCTCAGCGCTCTCTTCCTGCACCACAAGGAGTTCCACGGCGCCCACGGCCTGGTGGTGACCGACGCCATGGCCATCGACATTGCGGCCCAGGCCTGCCTGCCCCTCTTGCATTGGGGCGACCCCGCCAAGGCGCTCGCCTGGTACGACGACTTTGTCGGCATCGTGCTGCACCCCGGCGAGGCCGTGGCCCGCCGCAAGACCATGGACGAAGCCGGTGTGGTGCATGAACACACCCAGGTGCTGCTGGGCGAAGCCATGGAGCGCGGCCCCATCATGCTGAGCTGGGAGCATGTGGCCAACGCCACCGAAAACACCGCGCGCGGCCACAACGTGGTGGTGCACGAGTTTGTGCACAAGCTCGACATGAAAAGCGGCGAGCCCAACGGCTGCCCGCCCCTGCCTGCAGGCTTCATGGGCGCACGCACCGGCCGTGCGGCGTATGAAGCCTGGTGGAACGCCTGGGAGCCCGCCTACCAGGACTTCCGCGAAGCGGTCATCAAGGCCGAGCGCTTCGGCGCAGAGCGCCCCTGGCTGGACGCCTACGGCGCCACCTCGCCCTCCGAATTCTTTGCTGTGGCCTGCGAGGCGTACTTTGTGAACCGCACTCAGTTTGCGCAGGAGTTTCCGGGGCTGATGCCGGTGCTGGACACCTTCTTCCAGCGCCCCGCCCACGCGGGCTGACAGGGTCGGCCTCCAGGAGAGAGCGAGGCCCCACCAGCAGAGCCCCGAAACCCCGAAGCCCGGGCACTGCAGGCATTGAGTGGACTGCAGGAAAAGACAAAAAGTCCAAATTTTGACAATTTATCCAATTTTGGATAAATTGCCGCCATGCCTGCACACGCCCCAGCGCCAGCCCGTCCCCGCACCCGCCGGGGGACTCCGCAGCGCACCGCCGAACAAGCCGCCCTGCTCTCGCAGATCGAACAGGTCGCCCAGGGCCTGGCCGCCACCTTTGCCCCCTTCTGCGAGGTGGTCGTGCACGACCTGCTGGACCCCAAACACTCCATCCTGGCTATCCACAACAACCTGTCGGGGCGCATGGTGGGCGACCCCACCACCGAGATGGGGCTCACGCGCATCGCGGACCCGGACTATCCGCAGGTGGTCGCCAACTACGCCAACCAGTTCGCTGACGGCCGCCCGGCCAAAAGCACCTCGGTGGGCATCAAGGACGCATCGGGCCACTACATCGCCGCGCTGTGCCTGAACGTGGACATGACGCTGTTTCGCAGCCTGCAGAGCGTGGTGGGCCAGTTCACCGCCACGGATGGCGACACGGGGCTCAAGGAATCGCTGGACCCCGCCGGGGCCGAAGCCATCCGCC